>DASWNX010000030.1 GCA_036399055.1 Jatrophihabitans sp. | reverse complement strand
GCGGCCGATCGACCTTGACCAGTCGATCGGCCGCGGTTCCCATCTCAGGGGCCCGTTCGTCGCCATGACAGACCGCCGGGCCACATGAACAGCAGTCAGAACTACTATCGTGTTTGCGTGAGAGGTTGGTGCCGTCGGCGCCGAAGCGGCCACCACCGGCGTCGGGCGGTGGCTCTCGTTGCTGGCTGTGGCTGAGGGCGGATGCTTGACTCATCAAGGGTCTGATCGCTGGGGCCGCTGGCGTCGGGATGCGCGTAGTCGGCGGCGTAGGCGTTGGAGCCGTAGAGCAGCCGCGCGAACTGCTCGTTTTGTTTCCGCTCGGCCTGCGAGGTGGGAGGCAGGGGCAGATGTAGCGCCGTGTACAACGTGAATCTGTTGAGGTCAGTGACCGCCATGACGGCGGCCCCCAGGCTCGCAGCGGACGTGACCGCGCCCCGGTAGGCCAAGTACGCGGCGCTGTAGGGCACAAGCGCGACCAGCAGCCACAGCCCATAGGGCCACAACAGCACGGCAGATACGAGGGTAGCGATCACAGAACTCACCGAGACACGTGCAGCAAGCTCCATTCCCTGCCGTTGGTCTCGCAGATAGACGACATGCGCTGGGTCCGCGACCAAGCCGATGTGAGTGGCCAGCTCAAGACCCGATAGGCCGTACGCGGCACCAGCGGCGAGCTCGTGCCGGCGAAGGATGTTGCCCAGGCGGGTCGGCATCACCGCTGCTGGCTCGGACGGGTATTGGTTACGGACACGCTGGTGCCCGGCCAACTCAAGCGCACTCCGAACCAGCACTGCGCGTTCGCGCTGCGGTCCGTACAGCAGCGTGTTGTTACGCACTACCGGCTCGGCCGACGTTTTGCGAAGGATCACAGTAGCTGCGTCGACCGCCTTACCATACCTAGCCAGTTCGCCGGAGATCTTTCGAGCCGCGAGCGCACGCCCGAGGCGCGTTCCCGTCCAGTAGCCCTCCATCACTTGGATCATCGAAAACTGCAGGGGATGCAGCAGCAACGCCAGTACGATTGCAGCTGCGGCGACCGCCGCCGCGTGACCGGGGTGGTCGACGAAGCTGTCAGCGGCCATTGACATGCTGGGAGCGCGCCCCGGGAGGCCGCTGACCAGCAGCCCGTACACCCACGCCGCCAGTACCAGTGACGGGACGACGCTTACCAGCCCGAAGTACCGGCCGATACTCTGGCCGGTTCCGAGCGTCAGGTCTGACGGGACAACGCTCGCCATGCTGTCACCATCCGGGATTCGCCGGCGGGAGGACTACGTGCAGCCCTACGACGCACTCCCAGTCACCGGCGACATTGCGCGTGGCCTGCTCCGTGGGGTGAAGTGAGCACATCAGCTTCTCGCCGGCCCAGTAACCATCGACCGGCTTGGCGGTCTCGGCGAGCGGGCGGTCACCAGGCAGCTTGAGCGAGGGATCTTGAGTCACTGAGCAACCCCTCCCCGTATCAAGGCCTAGTCAAGGTTCAGAGTAGGCGCGCCGAAGGTGCTCGTCGATACCCGGCGAGCCGTCCCGCGCCCTCCAGCGCGGTGGACCACGATGTGACGCATGAGTGACGAGCGGCATGGCGCGCGACCGCCTCGCCGCTTGCCCACATGGGCGCTTCCGGCAGTTGCGGTGGTGCTCGTGGCAGCAATCGGTCAAGCCGCTGGCCCGCGTGCCGCCGCCGCAGTGGTCGCCGTAGGGATGACGGTCGCGGCTTCGACGGCGTTGCGGATTTCGCTCTCGGGCTCGAAGTGGGCGCCAGTCGCACCGTTCGGCGGTGCAGCGGTCGGTGTGCTATTGCTCGCCGGTTTGTGGTGGCAAGCGTCCGAGAGCAACAGCAAGACACCCGCGTCTGCTCCCTCGCGCTCTGGTTCGGCCAGTGCGAAGGCGAGCGCCTCATCCGAGTCGGCATTACCGTCCGCCACCCCGGTCACCTCCCAGCCCACTAGGTCCGGCGCATTGCCGGTGTCATTCCGTGGACAGCGCGTCAGCGAGCAGGCGCTCGCTAATCAGGTACTACGGGGCGCTGACTTTGTCGACGCTGACCTGTCCGGACGTGATCTGACCGGACTCGATCTGCGAGCTGCTGACCTCACTGGAGCGCTGCTTATCAATGCCAACCTGACCGGTGCGCAGCTGTACGGGGCGACCTTGCGCGGTGCGGACCTCACGCACAGCTGCCTGGACCGAACCGATCTCACCGGTGCCGATCTAGCTGGAGTCGACGCGACTAACGCCTGGACGGCAACGGCCATCACGACTCCCACCGAAGTCACTCAAGCGAAGCACTGGCCTGCGCGCGGTGACCGGTCTGCATGTCCGTAACTTTTATGTGGCTAACCAATCGTTATATACCTGCACTGGTGCTTGCAGTTCGGCATTTAGACAATGCCGGGACGGAGCCTTGGCTCCAGGCATTACACGCAAGTCCCGCCCGCGTTTACAGGATAGATAGACGGGTTTGATCCGAATCGGAGAAGTTATGCTTTCCTGGAGAACATCAGCCGTTACGGGCTTCGCCACGTTCAGCTTTTTGGCTCTCGGAGCGAGCTTACTGGCGTCCCCAGCGGGAGCGGACGAGCCACAGTCCATCAGTTCCGACCCAACGGTGGTGACCGCATCGACACAGACGATCATCGTCGGTGAACCTAATCTCGTCGTAGTCGTAAACGGTAAAAGGATTTCTGCGATGCCGTTTCGGATACGGTTGATAGGTCAGGCTTCGCCGTTCGCCTACAGCCTCGACATCACCCGCCAGGTCCAATACGGCGACACGTGGACCGGCTTGTCACTCGGACGCCCAGCCAATAACGCCGACCGGTCGCTGTCGGCCATTGGCGTCAACGACCCCCTCATCGCCGGACTCATCGCGCGAGGCAACCGAGGCTCCGACCAGCAAGTGCTGTACGCCGAGACAAACTTTGAACTTGCTGCCAGGCAGATAGCCATCTGGAAATACACTAATAACCTGCCACTTGTCCCGCAGGTCGTCCCCAACGCCAGCTTGCTCGCCCGAGCGCAGCAACTCGCCGACGGCGCCTCCAACACCAACCTTCGCATACCACTCCAACCGGCGCACTACTCGATCGGAGTCTTCGTCCGCGAGACCACCGGTAACACGGTGCGCCTGGCGATCACTCTCGGCGTCGATCAGAACACGTCTCTCTCCACGCCGGCAACAATCGACCTCGAGATCGATGGCAAGCCCTGCGCTCCCAAGCCCGGCCGCCAACAGAACAAGACACATACCGACCTCTGCGAGGTCAGGACTCGAGGTCACACCCGACTCGAGCAACTCCAGGACGGCACCTACCGCATCGCCGAACAGACGGACTACGCCGAAGCCACTCACTCAACCCAGATCGCCGACGTAGATCTGCCTCGCAACACCAAGGTGGTTTCCCTGTCTGCGAACTGGGTCAACGTCACCTCCCAACCCGGTCTGGTAATGGCAGGCAACGGAGCCGCACCACCCCTGGTCACGGCAGAGAAGGCCACCATGAACTTCACAGTCAGGACTGAGCTCGACCCGGACACCTTCACTGGACCGACACAGTTGCTAAATAAGGCAGGCACTTCAGCGCTCACCCACGTCCCCACCTGGGCCATCCTCCCCGTGTTGGTCGCCGCCCTATACCTCCTCGCCCGGGCCGGCCGAGGCGTCGACCGCCTACTCATCAGCACCTGGAGGAAAATTCGGAGAAGCCGAACGCCGCCATCGTCAGGCCCACGACGATCATCGTCGAAGCCGCAACTGACCACGCCGCCCTCGCTACCCTCGACCTACCGGCGTAAGCGCCGGTCAGCATCGACGTCCTACAGTCGGCAGCTCCAGCGCAACCGAATCCCGCCGCTGTGATAGCTGCTGTGAGCTCACCCAGCCCTGACTCACCGCGGCAGCGACCGCCGGGTGGCGGGCTAGGTGATGTCGAGGTATTCCTCGTAAGCCGTACGGGTCTGAGTGCCCGGACCGGGTACAGCCCGCCAGCGCTCGGTGCCGTTGCGGCGGCCGTGTACGCCCGGTCACGAGGATGGATGTGAGAGCGCGGAAACGGCTGATCTGCTCTATAGCCTGCAGGGCACAGACCGGGTGGCAGCTCGGCAAGTCGGCCCGGCCGGGTCACCATCTGGCTGAGGGATAGGCCATCAGTGTCAGCAGAAGAATAGCTCGGCGGTCGCGGCTGGATCACCGGTGAGGAGCAGTTCAGCGCGGTTGATGACGAGACGCTGCCCTGCTCTGACGCCGGACTCACGGGCCTGCTCGGCCAGTCGGCGTTGAACAGTGGTGTCGCCGGCCGTCAGGGCCAGGCCGAGCTGGCCAAAGGCTGCCTGCAGCGGATAAGCCGACGAGGCCAGCATGGTGAAAAGTTCCCTGGCCCGCGCAGTGTCGCGGGTATGGATCCGCGCGAACTCCGCCTCCTCAAGCATGAGCAGTTGATCGGTGAACGGGTGTCCGCGGGTGTAATAGGTGACGTCAGCCGCAGAGGTCATCTGCTCACGAACCGCTCGGACGGCGGCGGCGAAGCCGGCGTCATCACCGGCGCGACGAGCCACGGTCGGCAGCACCATGTGGGCGCTGACGATGCCATCGACGAGAGCCTCGGCTGCGAAGCCGCGGACGGCGCGCTCGACGTAGCGGCGACTCTGGTCGACGTCCCCGCGCCTGACGAGCAGCGCCGACTGGATGAAATCGGCCCAGGCCACCCATCGGCTGGCCGCAAGCGGAGCATGGGGTCGCAGGTGGTTTTCCAGCGCCTCCCAGGCCTCGTCGGCGCGGTCGGCCCAGGTGAGGGCCTGGCACTCCTGGTAGGCCGCGTGGGCGATGCGAACGAGGTGATGCTCGGTGAGGGCGCGCTCGTAGGCACGCCGGGCGGTGGCCGCGGCGGCGTCGAGGGAGCCCGCCACCCGCAGCGATTCGGCGCGCAGGATGGCGTAGGTCGACACGGCGTCGCCCGATAGTGAGGAGGTTGCCTTGATGACGCGGGCGTGGTCCCCGACACGCGACAGCACAGTGAGCCGCTTGCGCTCGGCCCGCTCGCGAGCGCCCCGCGACCGCCCGGTCAGCGGCGGGATGAGCACGCCGGCCCGCAGGACACGGGCGACGGGTCGGCCGCCGTGGTTGAGCAGGTGATTGCCGAGAGCCAGGGCTGCGGCACGCGCTTGCCTGGGCGAGCGCAGCAGCTCTTCGTACTGCTGGCGTCCCCGGCGATAGGCCCCGAGCGTTCCCAAGACCGCGGTCCGCGCCCAGCGCAGATCTCCGGGCAGTCGGGTGTGCGGGAGGGCGTCGACGCGATCGGCGAAAAGGCCCCGCGCGCCAGCAGCATCCGGTTCGCCGAGCAAGCCCGTGTCGCGACACCAGACGAGGAAGTCCCAACACGGATTCGGCCAGGCAGCTGAATCGACGCTCGGCGGAGGCGCCGCAGGCCCCGGCAGCTCGAGGGCGCCCCGCGCGACGGTCTGCGGGATCAGTGATTCCTTGAAAGCGCGGTCGGCGCCCGGCAGGTCGAACCAGACCAGGCGCCGGACCCCACCGAGGATGCCGTCCCAATACGGGTGAAAGTCGAGGTCCCGACCGCTGTAGCCGAGGAAGACGGCAGTGTCGATGTCGTCGAGATCGCGACGCAGCTGCGCGAGCCAGCCCTCGTCCAGGCCGCGGACGACCTGCTCGGTGGTCGCGATCAGGTCGCCGCCGAGAGAACCGTGCGGCTTCATGACCTGGGCGCGTCCCGGCGCTGCCGGCCAGGCGCAGGCGCTCAGCGCGGGATCCACCGCGCGCTCGATGTTGTGGTCGTAGTTGACGGTCCAGACTCGCGCTCCTGCCAGCGCTAGTTCGGCGAGCGCGGTGTGCGCGGCGTTCGGCCGCACCGCGCCGAGGATGTCGGCCAGCCACGACGTCAGCGGAAAGCCGGCCGCTGAAAGCGCGTGGAGGAACGGTTCCGGGAAAAGCCCTTCGGCTGTTGCGACCTCGATCGTGACATCGTCGTTGGCGGTGTTCGGCGGCCGGACGAACTCTGCCAGATCGAGGCCGATCAGGATCTCATCCCGGATTTGATTGAAGGTCGGCAGGCTGGTCGGGGCCGGGAACGACAAGCCCGCGCCAGCGAAGACGAAGAGCCGCTCGGGATCCACCAATCACCCCCTCCTGCGGACGCCGTACGTGCCGCATAGCGTCATCACCAGGATCTCATCCAGTTAACGCCAACGAGCCCATCGGCGGAGAGCGGTGCCTGAACCTAGCTCGCCACGGATCACCTCTGACTGTGCCCCCGGCCGGGCGCCTAGCGTCTGGCACTCGCGGGTAGCGGGGGCGTCGCGGTGCGGTGCGGTGGGCGGAGCCTCAAGCGGTAGGAGGCTGCTGTTGGCCACCTCGCACGGGAGAGCTACAGGTATGGCCTCAGGCGGCGAGCAGGACACATGATGTGGGGCCCGAAAACCAACGGAGGACGACTACATGTTGTGCTGAAGATGGGTGGAGCTGAGGGGACTCGAACCCCTGACCCCCACACTGCCAGTGTGGTGCGCTACCAGCTGCGCCACAGCCCCTAACCAAACGACCCGCCCTGGTACGGCGAGCCGAGAAGTGAGTTTACACAGGGCCTAAGGCCGCCCAGCGCCGGCCCTTGAGAGGCGCGCCGCCAGCCCACAGGCGCCGACGCCCCCTTCTGACTCAGACATTCACACGCCTGCGCTGGCCAAGGCCTATGGCTCACGACGACAACCACGCCGGAAGCCAGCCGACGATCTTGAAAGCGACCCATCCGCCACGCCGAGAACCCCCGGATTTCCTGACTTGCAGCCCTCTCGGCCATACTTGGGGCGAGCCGCACCGGCCTCGCGCCGCCAACGCAAGCAACACCGCGCGGCGAGGACACTCATAAGGGAGACATTCGTGAACCGCAAGGAACTGGTGACCGCGGTCGCCGAGCACGCCGATCTCGAGCAGAAGACCGTCGACGCAGTGCTGCGCAGCCTGCAGTCCACCCTGGAAGGCGCCGTCGCCAAGGGCGACAAGGTCAGCGTCCCCGGCTTCTTCGCCGTCTCGGTCGGCAAGCGCGCCGCCCGCGAAGGACGCAACCCGGCCACCGGCGAGACCATCCAGATCGCCGCCGCCAACACGGTCAAGTTCACCGCCGGCAGCGCTCTGAAGGACGCCGCCAACAAGTAAGCATCCGGCCCACCAGTCAGCCACGCGGACTAACGCCGAACGGCTCAACAGCGCCCTGGTGGGCCACCCGAAAGCTCACGAAGAGGGCCGGCGCCCACAGGCGCCGGCCCTCTTCGCTGTCCCTGCCCAAACTGTCCCAGACCAGCAGCCCAGCCAGCAGACCAGCCCGGACAGAAGCCCCGCTAGTTGCTCGACGTCGGGCTGGCCGACCCGGTGGGAACCGGCGCCGACCTGCTGGGCGTCACCGTCGCGCTGCGGCTCGGAACCGGACTGCTCGAAGAACCGCTCGACGGCGCCCGTGACGAGCCGCTGGGCGTGGCGGTCGGCGACGGCGCCGCGGTGGACTTGGCCTTGGCCAGCGCCGAGGCGATCGCGGAGTCGACCTCGGCCACCGTCACCGATGTGTCGCCGTTGTCGTTGAGCCGCTTGCCGTCGACGAACACCGTCGGGAAGGTGTTGACGCCCCGCTTGGACGCCGCGTCGGTGACGCCTGCCACCAGCTCCTTGTGCTGGTTGGAGGTCACGCAGGTGGAGAAGGTGGCGCTGGTGATGCCCGCTTCCTTGCCCCAGGCGACCAGCTGGGAGTCCGGCTTGCCCTTGCCCGGGGCCGGCTGGTTGCCCTGCCCCGAGGCGTTCTTGCCGAACAGGATGTCGTGGAACTTCCCGAAGGCTTCGGGGCTCTGGTCGGCGGCGCAGTAACCGGCGTTGGCCGCCCGCGAGGAGTAGTCGCCGTTGGACTCGGAGTCCAGGAACGACACCATGTGGTAGTTGACCTTGACCGTGGTGGCCTTGACCTTGGCGGCGAGGTCCTTGGCCAGCCCGCTCTGCTGCACGTCGGCGCAGTCCGGGCACCCGAAGTCCTCGTAGAGGTCGACCAGCACCGGCGCCTGCTGGTTGCCGACCCGCACCCCGGTCGCGCTGGTGGCGTTGGCCGTATTGGCCTCAGAGCTGACCTCGGCGCGGCTGCCCTGCACGCCGGCCCCGATGATGGTGATCAGCAGCAGCAGCGCCAGGGTCCCGGCGGCGGTGTAGCGCTGCTTGTAGCGCAGCTCGGCCTCGGCGGCGGCCACCGCGGACCGGTGCCTGCGGATGTTCTTCTCGCTCCTGCGCTGCTTGGGGCTGAGGTCGGGCACCCGCTCGGAGTCGATGATCGCCTTGTCCAGGGACCACCTGGTCAGCGGCCACCGGATCAGGTACGCCGACAGCGCCAGCATCCCCAGGGCGCGCAGGATGTCCAGGGTGTAGGACGTCGAGGCCGAGGGCCCGCCGCCGCCGCCGAAGCAGTTGCACTCGACGTCCAGGCCCCGAGCGGCCGCCTGGAGGGTGACGATCAGGAACAGCGTCAGCAGCGTCGCGCTGAGGATCGCGGCGTAGCGGGTGAGCAGTCCGATCAGCAACAGGGCCGCCAGCACCAGCTCCAGCGTCGGCAGGCCGTAGCCGATCCCCCGGCTCAGCCACTCCGGGGTGGCGTCGTAGGCCCGCACCACCTGGACGAAGCGGCGCGGGTCACCGATCTTTGCCAGCGCGGCCCACGCCCAGAGCGCCGCGAGCAGCACCCGGACCACCAGGCCGGCCACGCTGGATTGATCTCGCCGGGTGGACAGCGCTGGGAACCTCACGTCGTAGAACCCCTTACTTGGCTTCAGCCACCAATGGCAGGTCATGGGCTAGCTGCGCGGCCCCGTTGGTGCTCTGCAGGAACGCCACTCGCGCGTAGTCGTCCGTACCATAGAGCAGCACTTGGGCGGAATGCGTCTGACCCTCGTCTTCGGCGAGCGTCACCCGGGCAGCCACCTGCGCGGCGTCGATCGCCGACTGCGTCCCCCGCAGGCCGATGAACTTGTTCGGCAGGCCGACGTCGAACTTGGTCAGGTAGTTCCTGATCACCGCCGCGCTGTCGCGCTTGACGTCGGTCGTCACGAACACCATCTGGGTCTGGGCCCGGACCGCCGCCGGCACCTGGCGCAGCCCGTTGGCGATGTCGGCCAAGGTGGTCGGGCAGACGTCGGGGCAGTGAGTGAAGCCGAAGAACAGCAGGGTCGGCTTGCCGGCCGTCTCGGCGCCGAACTTGAACTCCCGTCCCGCGGTGTCGGTGAGGGTGAACTGCGGGCGCGGGCGCGGCGGCGTCAGCTCAAGGCCCTGATAGGCGCCGCCGGTGTGGCCGATGAGCTCGCTGGGCGCCGGCTTGGCGGCGCTGCTGGAACCTCCCGGCCCGCTCGATCCGCAGCCCGCCGTCAGCAGGACGGCAAGCAGGGCGCTGACCAGGACGCCCCCAGCGCCGCTCCCTCGGGCGCCGCTCCCTCGGGTGCCGCTCCATCGGGCGCCGCTCCACCGGGCGCCGCGCGAGCGGCTCATCGAGGCGCCTGCGCGGTCGGCGCCGGCGCGGTCACCGCGATGACCGGGGCGGTCAGCAGCAGTTGCCCCGACTTGGCGAAAGTCAGCTGGAAATTGACGCTCTGACCGGCCTTGAGCGGGCCGTAGAGCTTTTCGATCATGACGTGTCCCTTACCGGGTGAGAGGGTGACGCTGCCACGCGCCGGAATGGTCAACGCGGCGCTCTGCCGCATCGAGTCGGTGTGCAGGGTGGTCAGCGCGCCGGCGCCGGACGTGACCGCCGTCAGCGACTCCGCGGCGTCCGTGGTGTTGGAGAGCGTGAAGTACGCCGCCGCGTTGATCCCGTTGGCCGGCTCTCGGACGTAGGCGCCGCTGACCACGATCGGCCCCTGCGACCCCTGCGACGCGGCGGCGTCAGCGGCGGTCGCCGTCGGCTCGGTGCCGCGAGCCAGCCCGGCCAGCCCGGTCACGGTCAGCAGGATCGCCGCGATCAACGACAACGGAAAACGCTTCACAAGAACCATGATCCCTCAGCCCGGGCAACGCCGTGCCATCGGAGCCGTCCGGCCATCAGGACACCTCGACCTTGGCCACCGCGACGGTCGAGTCGAACTCGGAGGTGCGGATGGTCAGGCTCAGCTCCCAGACGCCGGCGGCCGGAAGCAGCACGGCGGTCGAGGTGTAGTTGCCGGCTCCGGCCGCCTGCAATCGCACCGGGATCGGCCCGAGCTGCTTGGCCGGCAGGCTGGCGGTGGCGGTGACGCCGGTCGCGGGCGGGCCCCCGTTGAGCCGCACCGTGATTCGGACGTTGCCGTGCACTCCCGGCTCGACGTCGACCAGCGCCTGGGTCTGGGCGCTCACCTGGACGGTGGCGTGCCGCGGCTTGCTCTGCTCGGCTGCCAACGCCACCTTCCCCGGCGGCTGCGAGATCAGCACCGCGGTCGCGGCGAGCACCAGGGCGCCGATCGCCACCTCGCTCAGCAGCGTCCGTCTCAACCCCCGCAGCGACCCCGGCCCTGCCTCGGACGGCTCGAACGCCGGCCTCACCTCGGACGCCGGCTCAGACGCCGGCCCTGCCTCGGACGGCGACCCCGGCCCTGCCTCGGACGCCGCCCTTCGCTGGACCGCCCGCCGGGCCAGGTAACCCAGCCCGAGCACTCCCCCGAACAGCGCCACCTTGACCAGCACCAGCTGGCCGTACCGGGTGCCGGTGATCGCCTCGATCGCCCCCACCTCTCGCCACGCCTGAAGCGTGCCGGTCACCGCCAGGGTGGCGATGCAGACCAGCGCGACCTTGGAGAAGACCGGCAGAGCGGCCGACAGCTGCGCCCGATCGGCGTCGCGGTCGGCCTGCTCGCCACCGCCGCGACCGAGCCCGGCCACCAGTAGCGCCACCACGCCGCCCAGCCAGACGATCATGGCACTCAAGTGCAGGGCGTCCACCAGCACCCACAGCTCGTGCGGGCTGGACGACTGGGCGTGCCCGGTCGCGGCGAACGTGATCAGAACGCCGAACCCGAGACCGACCGCTGCCCCGGGGCTCCAGCTGGGCACTTCCCACGCACCGCCGCCGGCCAGCGCACCGCCACCGGCCAGCGCACCGCCGCCGACCAGCGCATCGTCAGGCCCCAGGTCATCGTCAGGCCCCAGGTCATCGGCCGGCACGTCGCCGCCGGCCCGCTCCTTCTCACTGAACAGCACCGTGAGCACTATCCCCAGGATGCCCAGCAGCAGCACCCGCAGCGACAGGAATTGGCCGACTTCACTGTGCAGGCTGGCGTCGAGCAGGGTGAGGTCGCCCACGCTGGCCAGCCCGGTCCCGGCGGCGTAGGGCCCCTCCAACAGGTACTCGGTGATCGCGCCGAGGCCGGCCAGGCTCCAGCCCGTCCACACCAGCGCGCGGATCGAGCGGCGGCGCCGGCCGGCCGGCCACAGCGAGAACACCAGCCAGCTGCCGCCGGCCATCCCCACCCCGGCGAAGCTGAGCCAGTGGCTGAGCGCCCGGCCGGTCTGCACCGCCGGGTCGACCGGGGCCGAAGCGGACGCCTCACCGCCGGCGCCCAGCGGGCCGTCGCCCACCACGTACCGGATGACACCCGCCACCGGGTGCGAGTCGGCCGAGGTCACCCGGTAGCTGGCCAGGTAGCTGCCCTCGCCCAGACCGGGCTGCAGCGGCGCCGAGACCGAGCTGCCCACCCCGCCGGGATGGCCGGCGGAGCCGCTGTCGACCCGCCGCCCGGTCGAGTCGGTCACCCTCAGGTAGCCCAACTCCAACCCGACCTGCTCGTTGAACCGCAGCGTCACCGCCGTCGGCGACTGGGTGAGCCTGCTGCCGTTGGCCGGATCAGAGCTCACCAGCACGGTGTGCGCCGAGGCGGGCGCGGCCCACAGCGCGCTCAGGACTGCCAGGGCCAGCACTGCCAGCAGAGCGGGCAGCAGACGCCTCACGCGGCCCCCCGGTGCCGCCACGGCAGCGAGCGGGACGAGCTGTGGCCATCGGCGCGGGTCGCCGGCCGGCCAGGGCCGGGCACTCGTTCGGCACGCGCCAGCGCGGCCACCAGCAGCAGGCCGAGCACCACCCCGGCATGGCTGCCCAGCCGGGCGCCGGTGACCGCCCCGCTCAGCAGGTCCGGCACCGACAGCACCGCCAGCACCGTCACGAACACCAGCAGGATCGGAGTGGTGCCGCCTGCCCGGGCCGGGCGCAGCGCCACCGCCAGCAGCGCGGCGCCGACCGCGACGTTCCAGGCCGCGCTCTCGTGCGCCTGGTGCGCGCCGCCCAGGTGCATCGCGGCCATGCCGATGCTCTCGCCCCACACCGCCGGCGCCGAGAGCGCCAGTTGCAGGCCGGCCAGCAGCACCAGCCCGACCTGAAGCGCGCGCCGGCGACGCCACAGCCGGGCGGCCGGCAGCCTGGCGTCGGGCAGGATCAGCTCGCTCAGATCCGGTGGGGTGTCGCCGGACACGCGCAGCAACCGCCCCGCGCGGGTAGCGGCCTCCAGCCAGGTAGAGCACTCCTGGCAACGCGCCAGATGCTCGTCCAGCACTACGCTCGGCATGTCGGTGACCTCACCGTCCAGTCGTGCCGAGGCGGCTTCTCGGTAAGGCGCACAGCTCATGCCCACCTCAGTCGGGTGCAATGGCTGTTCAGTTCCCTGCCTGTGGCCCCGGTCACGCGCGCAGGACGTCAGCGTCGACAGAGTTCACTGCCAGCGCGTCGGGTCACGCACGCAGAAGGAGAGCCGGTGCCACCGCCAGAGCAGGACCTCGACGCGATCACGCTGTCAGCGCTGCGGGCTCGCGCCGGTGACTCCGAGGCCGCCACCGCGTTCGTGCGGGCCTGCCAGGGCGATGTCTGGCGGCTTTGCGCGCATCTGGGCAGCCCCCGCGACGCCGAGGACCTGACCCAGGAGACCTTCGCCCGCGCGTTCAGCTCGCTGCACCGCTTCGCCGGCCGGTCCTCAGCACGCACCTGGTTGCTCTCGATCGCCCGGCGGGTCTGCGCCGACGCCATCCGCACTCGCCGGCCATGCACCCCGGTCGCTGAGTTGGAGCCGCCCGGACGCGGCGCTGACCCGGCCGAGACGGTGAGCCTGCGCATGCTGCTCGACAGCCTCGACCCACCGTTCCGCGAGGCCTTCACGCTGACCCAGGTGCTCGGGCTGAGCTACGCCGAGGCTGCCGAGGTGGTCGGCTGCCCGGTGGGCACAATCAGGTCCCGGGTGGCCCGCGCCCGCGACGCGCTGGTGGCCGGCCTGGGTGAGAGCGGCAGCCGGGCCGCCCGCGGCGCCGGCTGAGCGGCTCAGCCCAGGCGTGCGCGGACCTCGGCATGGGCCCGGCGTTCGGCGACGAACGAGGCGAACGGGACCGTGCCGGCCAGCATCACCAGGCCCAGCTTGAGCCAGGCCCAGCGCAGCCGGATGCCGAGGTCCAGAGCCGTCACCAGATACGCCATGAACAGAAAGCCGTGCGCGGTGCCGATCAGCGAGACCGGTCCCTCGTTGTCGGCCAGGTACTTCATCGGCAGGGCCAGGAAGACCAGCAGGATGAGCAGCACGCCGGTGAGGAAGGCCAGGATCCGGTAACGCAGGAACGCCCCGGACAGACCGCGCTGGCCGGCGGTCGTAGTGGTGCTGGTGCCCGTCACTCGGCAGCCTCTCGGTCGGCGGCGCTCAGTCGCGCCAGGTAGGCGTTGAGTCTGCGCCGCTCCGGATCGGTCTCAAGCTCGGGGCTGGGCAGCGACGGCGGGGTGTAGGCCCGATACCGGGTGGCCGGCTCGGCGGCCCGCGGCTGCTGAGCCCCGGCTGCACCGCCGTCTGCGTCCTGAGCGCCGCCGCTCTGAACCTCGCCGCTTTGAGCCTCGCCGCTTTGAGCCCCGCCGCCCTGAGCGCCGCCGTCGGGCGTCCGGGCGTCGCGCGCCTTGGCGTGCCGGTCCGGCCGCAGGTGGTCGTTGACGATGCGGAACCACATCAGCACGGTGAAGCCGACGAAGGCCCACCACTGCAGGGCGTAGGCGTAGTTGCGCAGGTCGTCGCCGCGCCGGACGGCGGCGCGCCATTGCCAGAGCCCGAGCCAGATCATCCCGGCGCACACCGCGATCGTGACGGCGTGCAGCAGCAGCCACTTGGCGTGCAGCAGCGTCAACTTGCTCGGGCGTCCGGACACGCCATCACGGTACGTGCTGGCGAAGCAGGCGAGCCAGGGCGCTCGGCAGGCTTCAGCGGTCTTGATCGGACCGGGGTCCTCGGGGCTTCCAGGCATACAGCTCCAGGGCGATGTTGTCCGGGTCGCGGAACTCCAGGATGTGGGCTACCCCGATGTCCTTGACTCCGGCGTGCGCCACCCCCATCTCCTCCAGCGACCGGGCAAAGCCCTCCAGGTCGCTGAGGCCCTCCACCAGAAAGCTGAGGTGGTCCAGCCCCACCCGGCTCTCGTCGAACCGGTCGCCGGCCGGCGCGCCCGGACGGAGTCCGAACAGGGCCGTTCCGACCCGGTAGATCACGCCGCCGTAGAGGAAGCTCAGCCGCTCGAGGGTCGCCTCGTCGGCGCCTTCGGGCGCCTCCAGGGCGACCGGCATCCCGAACACCTGCTCGTAGAAGGCCCGGGACCGTCCGATGTCAGTCACGGTCAGACGGACGTGGGAGTAGGCGGTCGTGATGGACATCTGGTGATCATGTCATCGCCGCGACGGCACGGGGGCTGGATCACGCGGGCTGGATTCAGCCCTGGCGGGCGCCGGCAGACGTGCGCTGCCGGGCGGGCGGCTGGCAGGCTTGTCGAATGGACCCGGTGATCGTGATCGGCGCGGGAATCGCCGGCATCTCGTGCGCCCGGGCGCTTGCCGACGCCGGCCTGGCGACGCTGGTGCTCGAGCGCGATCAGCGCCCGGGCGGGCGGATGGCCAGCGCTGAGTGCGCCGGGCGCCCGGTCGACACCGGCGCCTCGTACTTCACGGTCTCCGACGACCGATTCGAGGCGGTGGTGCGGGACTGGCAGCGGCGCGGCCTGGCCCGGCCCTGGACCGACACCTTCGAGGTCTACGCCGACCGGACCTGGCGTCGCAGCAGCGGCCCGCTGCGCTGGGCCGCCGACGCCGGTCTGCAGACGCTGGTGCAGGACCTGGCTGACACCGCGGACGTGCGGGTCGAGCGGACCGAGGCCCGGCTGGTGTCCCCCGGTGGCTCGGGACGGCTGGCGGTGGACGGCCGGCCAGCGGCCGCGGTGGTGCTGGCGATGCCTGACGCGCAGGCCAGGGCGATCCTGCACCCGGATCTGGCCGCCGAGCGGGCCGGGCTGCACGCGCGGTTCGAGCCGGTGCTGGCGCTCAGCGCGGGCTGGCCGGAGCGGAGCTGGGCCCAGCTGGACGGCGTCTTCGTCAACGGCGACGAGCGGCTGTCCTGGATCGCCGACGACGGCAGCCGGCGCGGTGACGGGGCGCCGGTGCTGGTCGCCCATTCCACCCCGTCCTGGGCGGCGAGTCAGCTCGAGCAGCCAGGCCGGCCCGCGCAGTCCGACCAGTCCGCCGAACCAGCCGGGGCCGCCGAGGCCGCCGAGGCCGCCGAGGCCGCCGAGGCCGCCGGGGCCGCCGGGGCCGCCGAGGCGATGCTGCAGGCGCTGAGCGAGGTGCTCGGAATCACCACGCCCCCGTCCTGGACGCGCCTGGACCAGTGGCTGCACGGCAAACCAGCCGCTGGACGGGCGGCCTGCTTTCAGCTGTGGCCGAGCCTGGTCGGCGTCTGCGGCGACAGCTGGTCGCAGCGGCCGCGGGTGGAGGCTGCGTTCCTGTCCGGCCTGCGGCTCGGCGAGGCGTTGGCAGCCCGGCTGCCACGGTGAGGCGCCGGGCGCTGAGGCTGGGAACCGGGGGTGAGGTGACACTCCTTGTCCGGAGTTGGCATGATGGTCACATGCTTCTGGTACGCGCGCTCGCCCGTCCTCTGCTCGCCGCCTCCTTCGTCACCGGTGGCGTCAGCACCCTGCGTAAGCCGGCCCGAGGGGTGGCCGCCGCCGACCGGGTGGTGGCTCCTCTGATCAGCCGGGTGCCGCAGCTGTCCAACACCGAGCAGGTGGTCAAGATCGACGCCGCCGCCAAGGTGGTCGCCGGCGCCATGTTCGCCACCGGCAGGCTCCCTCGCCTGTCGGCTGCCGTGCTGGCCGCCAGCCTGGTGCCGACCACGATCGCCGATCACCCGTTCTGGGAGGAGCGCGACCCGATCCGGCGCACCCAGCAGAGACACCAGTTCATGAAGAGCGCCGGGCTGCTCGGTGGGCTGCTGCTCGCTGCCGTCGACACCGAAGGCCGGCCCTCGCTGGGTTGGTGGGCCCGACGCACCCCGCAGGTTCTCGGCCACGCCGCCACCGGCCTGCGTCGCGACACCGAGCTCGCCCTGCAGTCGGCGAGCCACACGCTGCGGGACAAACTGCCGGTCTGAGGTCGCGCTAGCCGCGGCACGCCTCTCCGCTTTGTCGGTTCACCGGCGGAGTAAGGTGACCACTAGGTTAAAAAAACCTACCCTTCTCGGCAGTACATTCCAGTGAATCCTCCTGGGCCGTGCCAAATGAATGAGGATCCGTGACCAACACTGCCGTCCCACCTGTCGTCAGCGCGATCTCATGACCGCGGGACAGACACTGCAGGACCTCGTCGAGGCGTTCACCAGCCTTGAGCCGCACCTGCTGGAACCGGGCCCCACCGACGACGTGCTGCAGACCATCACCAGCAAGGGCGTGCGAGTGGTCCCAGGCGCGGAGCATTCGGCGATCACCCGCGGCCGGCCAGGGAACTTCAAGACGGTGGCGGCGACCAGCGACCTGCCTTTGAAGGTTGACTCCATCCAGTACGAGTTCGGCTACGGTCCCTGCGTCGACGCGATCATCGACAACACCACCTACGTCACCGGCGACCTCCCCAGCGAGGAACGCTGGCCCGGCTTCGGCAAACGTGCCGCCGAGGAACTCGGTGTGATCAGCATGCTGTCGTTCCGGATGTTCCTGGAAGACGACGACCTGATCGCGGGCCTCAATTTCTATTCCAGCAAGCCGGACGCCTTCGATGAGCACGCCCAGACGATCGGTTTGCTGCTGGCCACCCACGGCGCGCTGGCCCTGTCTGCGCTGCGCCGCGGCGAGACGGCCGCCCACCTGGCCCGGGCCCTGTCCAGCAACCGCGAGATCGGCGTGGCGATGGGCGTGTTGATGGCACAGCACAAGATCAGCCGGGACCAGGCCTTCGACCTGCTGCGCATCACCAGCCAGCACACCCACCGCAAACTATCCGACATCGCCACCGACGTCGCCGACACCGGCACCCTGGAACTGCCCCGACTCCAGTAAGCCGCCCCCCGGCTGCAGTAGGCCGCCCCCCGGCTGCCCGACGTCGGCTGGGTCCCGGTCTCAGGAAGTGCGGCGGCGCAGGGTCGCCGCGCCGAGGGCCAGCGCGGCCAGGACGCAGCCGATCACCACGGCGATATCGCGCAACAGCACGAAGTCCACGACGCCTTGCCGGACCCGGGTCATCCCCTCGACCGCGTAGGACAGCGGCATCGCGTTGCTGATCCAGCGCAGCACGTCCAGCATGTGCGAGCGGGGTGTCAGCAGCCCGCACAGCAAGAACTGCGGCAGGACCACGGCCGGCAGGAATTGCACGGCCTGGAACTCGGTCGCGGCGAAAGCGCTGACCAGCAGTCCCAGCGCCATGCCCAGCAGCGCGCTGGCCAACGCCAGCGCCAGGACCCAACCGAGCCCGGCGGGGGCGTCCAGGCCCAGCCAGCCGAAGGCGATCAGCGAGACGACCCCGACTTGGACGACGGTGGCCACCGCGAAGGCAGCCGCGTAGCGATCAACAGGTCCAGCTTGGCCAACCGGGTGGTGAACAGCCGCTCCAGGGTTCCGCTGGTCCGTTCGCGCAGCATCGCCACCGAGGTCACCAGGAACATCGTCGTGAACGGGAAGATGCCCAGCAGCGACAGGCCGATGCTGTCGAAGGTGCGCGGTGAGCCGTCGTAGACGTAGCGCAGCAGGATCATCAGGACGCTGGGCGCCACGACCAGCAGGGCGAGGGTGCGGTGGTCACCCCGCAACTGCCGTAGCACCCGGCGGGCGGTGGCCGCGGCCACTGCCGGGTTCATGAGAGCTGCCCAGGTTGGGACACCAGCCGCAGAAATGCCTCTTCGAGGTCCTGCGCACCGGTCTGGCGCCGAACGGCGGCCGGTGTGTCGTCGGCGTAGAGGCGCCCGTCGCGCAACAGCAGCAACCGATCGCATCTGGCCGCCTCGTCCATCACATGGCTGCTCACCAGGACGGTGCTGCCGCTGCCGGCCAGGTCGTGGAACAGCTTCCACAGATCCCGTCGAAGCGCCGGGTCCAAGCCCACGGTCGGCTCGTCGAGCACCAGCAACGCCGGTGACCCGACCAGCGCGCACGCCAGCGACACCCGGGCCCGCTGACCGCCGGACAGCTGATCCACCCGGTCGCCGGCCCGATCGGTGAGATCGACCGAGGCCAGCACCTCATCGATCCGGTCCGCGCCCGCGGTCAGCGCGGCGAAGTAGCGAAGGTTGTCGTGCACCGACAGGTCGGCGTACACCGACGGCGCCTGCGTCATGTACCCGATCCTGGTGCGCAAACCCCGATCGCGGCCGGCATTCCCAGCACCGTCACCCTGCCGGAGCGCACCTTCTGCACGCCCACGATGCTGCGCAGCAGGGTGGTCTTGCCGCCACCGCTGGGTCCGAGCAGGCCGCTGACCTGACCGGCCGGCACGGCGCAACTCAGTCCGAAGAGCACCTGACGCCGGCCCCGGAACACGACCAGGTCCTCGACGGCGACCGCGGCCTCAGCCATGCGCGGTTCCCGGACTCGACACGGACTCGCCCCTTGCACGCCGTAGGTCAGGCCCTGGTCAGCCGGTCCAGCACCGCGGCGGTGACGACCCCGTAGGCCAGATGCGGCACGGCGTCGGCTGCCCAGTCCGCGGCCGACCAGGACCGTGGATCGGTGACTCCCAGGATGGTCATCGGAGCGTTTCCCGCGACCAGGGCGCCGGCCGCGGCGGCGGCCGTGCCGGCGACCAGGCTCGGCCGCCAGCCTGCCGCTCGGGCCAGGCCGAGCAGCGCGCCCACTCCCACGCCGGCGGCGAGTCCCAGCAGCGGGCCCAGCCCTGCCACCCGGTTGGCGCGGGCGTCGCCGTCTCCGGGAATGCTCACGTGCGCCCGCGTCGCCAGCGCCTGGACGCTGTCCTCGGGAGTGCTGCTGGTCGGACGTCCGCGGATCGCCATGTCGAGATAGGTGACGGTGTTCAAAGTGGTGGTCCCAGCGGCGCCAGCGGCAGCGCCGAGGAGCAGACCGGTCGGCAGCTTCATGCATTGACGCTATCCACCGACGTGGACGGCGGCAACCAGCCGCGACCCCGGCGTCGAGCAGGCGGGCGCGGGCAAGGTTGCGCTCGCCCACCGTGGGGAGTAAGCCTAGAGGCCTGTTTCGGCGATAAGAGCCCAAGAAGCGTTCTCGCGTCCGCCGAGTGCACTCGCCGAGAAGCCGCGAGCTGACCTGAGTCCGGACGTCCGCGCACGTTCTGGACCACGCCCTCCGCCGGAGAACCCCATGGCGCTGTCGGAAGAAGAGAACTCCCAGCTGGCCGAAACAGAGCAGGAGCTGGCCGCCGACCGGATGCTGAGCTGGCTGTTCACAGCGGCGTTCACACCGCTCACGCCGGACCAGCCCGCACCGGGCCCGGCGCGGCGGATGCTGTGCTCTCGACCACCGCGTCGACGCCGCTGACCCCGGGGCACACCGCAGCCGTCGGCGACCGGCCGCGGCGGCCGGCGCCGATGGTGCTTGAGGTGGCCCGGCTCTGCTCGCCGAGGACCGGCTCTGGCGGTTCAGCCCGTGTAGTGGTGGCCGACCGCGGTCAGCGCCTTGTCGACGGCGGCCAGTCCCTCGCGCATCTCCGTGTCGGTGATGGTGCACGGCGGCACCACGTGCAGCCGGTGGTAGTTGGTGAAGGGCAGCACGCCATTGGCCTTGAGGGCACCGACCAGCTCTGACATCGCCGGCGAGCTGCCGCCGTAGGGGGCCAGCGGCTCGCGGGTGGCCCGGTCGGTGACCAGGTCCAGCGCCCAGAACACCCCGAGCCCGCGCACCTCACCGATCATCGGATGCCGCTCGGCCAGCTCACGCAGTCCCGGGCCGAGCACCTGCTCGCCGATCCGGGCCGCGTTCTCGACGATGCGCTCCTCGGTCATCGCGGCCATGCTGGCCACCGCGGCCGCGCACGCCAGCGGATGCCCTGAGTAGGTCAGACCGCCGGGAAAGGCCCGCTCGTCGAAGGTCCGGCAGATCTCGGAGGAGATGATCACGCCGCCCAGCGGGACGTAGCCGGAGTTCACACCCTTGGCGAAGGTGATCAGATCCGGCGTGACGTCGTAGTTGTCGACGGCGAACCACCTGCCGGTCCGGCCGAAGCCGCACATCACCTCGTCGGCGATGTAGACGATGCCGAACCGGTCGCACAGCTCGCGCACGCCCTGCAGGTAGCCCGGCGGCGGCGGCATGATGCCCGCGGTGCCGGGGACGGTCTCCAGGATGATCGCGGCGATGGTGGCCGGCCCCTCGAAGCCGATCACCTGCTCCAGGTGCTCCAGCGCGCGCTCGCACTCCTCGGCCTCGGTGCTGGCGTGGAAGGCCGAGCGGTACAGGAACGGGCCGAAGAAGTGCACCGCGCCGCTGGCGCCGAGGTCGTTGGGCCAGCGCCGCGGGTCACCGGTCAGGTTCACCGCGGTCTGGGTGCCGCCGTGATAGCTGCGATAGGTCGAGAGCACCTTGTTGCGTCCGGTGTGCAGCCGGGCCATCCGCACGGCGTACTCCACCGCTTCGGCGCCGGCGTTGGTGAAGAACACCTTCGCCATGTTCTGCGGCGCCCGCTCGATGATCATCTTGGCTGCCTCGCCGCGAGCGGCGTTGGCGTGCTGCGGAGCGACCGTGCACAGCAGGTCGGCCTGCTCCTTGATCGCGGCGACCACCTTGGGGTGCTGATGGCCGATGTTGGTGTTCACCAGTTGCGAGCTCAGGTCCAGCAACCGGTTGCCGTCGCCGTCGGTGACGTAACTGCCGGCCGCCTCGGTGATCACCAGCGGCTTCAGGGCTGCCTGCGCTGACCAGGAGTGGAAAACGTACTGTCGATCGAGTGCGAAGGTGGTCTCGGCGGTCATGTCGGATTCCTGTCTGGCGCTACGCCTTATAGGTTGCGGCGGCGATCGTCTGACTGCAGCGGACGCGCCACCCCACGTTCGGTGATCGTAGAGAGTTTGCCGGCGGTGGCGTCAAGGAGGCAGCCGCGCCACCGCGCTGCCACTGCCCTGATCGCGACGACTGAGCACCTGAACGCGACGACTAAGCACCTGAACGCAACGACTGAGCACCTGATCGGAACGGCTGAACCCCTTGATCGCGACGACTCCACAGCGGCCCGGCCGGCTCCGCCGGGCTCGGACAGCCACCTCGCTGGTCTTCGCCTTCAACGGCCTGCTGTTCGCCGCCTGGGTGCCGCACATCCCCGAGGTCAAGCACCAGCTGGGCCTGAGCGACGCCTCCCTGGGCCTGGCGCTGCTGGGCCCGGCCGTCGGCTCGGTCATCTCGATGCCGGTGATCGGGCGGGCCACCACCCGGTACGGCAGCGGCAAGGTCACCGCGGTGCTGGCCTTCGCCACCTACCTGGCCATCAGCGGCCCCGGGCTGGCGCGCGACCTGCCCGAGCTGTTCGCGGCGCTGGTGCTCTGGGGAGTCGTCACCGGCGGACTGGACGTGGCGATGAACTCCCAGGCCGTCCAGATCGAGACCAGCTACCAGCGCCCGATCATGTCCAGCTTCCACGCCTACTGGAGCATCGGCACGGTGCTGGGCACGGTGCTGGGCAGCCTCGGCGCCGGCATCGGGCTGTCGCTGGCCGGCCAGCAGGCGGGGCTGGCGGTGCTGCTGGCGCTGGTCACCGGCTGGTGCGTGCGCCAGTTCATCGGCGATCACCCGCCGCAGGAGTACCAGGGCGGCAAGCGGGTCTTCCAGTGGCGGTTGGTGCTGCTGGGCCTGGCCGGGGTCTGCGCGCTGCTGGCCGAGGGCAGCGCCGCGGACTGGTCGCCGGTGTACCTGCGCGATGACCTGCAGGTCTCGCCGGGCCAGGCCGGCATCGCCTTCGGCGCGTTCACGGTGATGATGACCGTCGGCCGGCTGACCGGGGACCGGCTGGTGCTGGCGCTGGGCCGGTCCAGGAGCCTCAGCCTGCTGGCCGGCATCGGCGCGGCGGGCATGAGCGCCGGCCTGATCAGCGACACCCTGATCGGCTCGTCCATCGGCTTCGCCTGCCTGGGGCTGGGCCTGTCGGTGATGGTCCCGGTGATCTTCTCCACCGCCGCCGACGGGCCGGGAGCGGCCGGGCCGAAGCTGGCGCTGGTGTCCAGCTTCAGCTACCTCGGCTTCTTGCTCGGACCGGCCTCGCTGGGTCCGCTGGCCCACGCCACCTCGGTGCATGTGGCGCTCTGGGTGCTGCCGAGCTTCGCCGCGCTGGCGGGCGTGCTGGGCGTGATCGCGGTCCGGATGACGGCCCGCCTCTCCGCTGCCGCCGCCTCGGAGGCATTGTGCGGCCCGAATCCGCGCTCGTGAGTGCTTGAACCGCGGATTCAGGCCGCACAATGCCGACCTGGGCACAATGCCAACCCGGGCACAATGCCAACCCGGGCCGGCGGGCCAGCTCAGGCCCGGTACTCCTTGAGCAGGCCGCGGCTGATGATGGTCTTCTGGATCTCTGAGGTGCCCTCGCCGATCAACAGGAACGGCGCCTCGCGCATCAGCCGCTCGATCTCGTACTCCTTGGAGTAGCCGTAGCCGCCGTGGATCCGGAAGGACTCCTGGGTCACCTCGGCGCAGTACTCGCTCGCCAGCAGCTTGGCCATACCGGCCTCGACGTCGTTGCGCTGGCCGGCGTCCTTCAGCCTGGCCGCGTTGACCATCAGCAGGTGGGCGGCCTCGACCTTGGTGCCCATCTCGGCCAGCTTGAAGGCGATCGCCTGGTGCTCGGCGATCTTCTTGCCGAAGCTCTTGCGCTGCTGGGCGTAGTCGATGGCCAGCTCGAAGGCCCGGATCGAGATGCCGCAGGCCCGGGCGGCGACGTTGACCCGGCCGACCTCGACGCCGTCCATCATCTGGTAGAAGCCCTGGCCCCGCTTGTCCGGCCCGCCCAGCACGTCCTCGGCGGCCACCGCGACGTTGTCCATGATCATCTCGGTGGTCTCGACGCCCTTGTAGCCCATCTTCTCCAGCTTGCCGGGGATCCGCAGGCCAGGCCGGGTCTCACCGAAGCCCGGCTCCTTCTCGATGAGGAAGGTGGTCATGTTGCGGTAGACCGAGCTCTCCGGGTCCCCCGCCGAGACGTCGTCCTTGACCAGCGTCGCCACCACCCTGGACCGGGCGCCGTTGGTCAGCCACATCTTCTGCCCGTTCAGGCGGAAGCCGTCCCCCTCGGCAGTGGCCCGGGACTTGATGGCGGCCACGTCGGACCCGACGTCCGGCTCGGACATCGAGAACGCGCCGCGCACCTCGCCGGCGGCCATCTTGGGCAGCAGCCGCTGCTTCTGCTCGTCGGTGCCGTGCCGCATCAGCATGTAGGCCACGATGAAGTGGGTGTTGATGACGCCCGAGACACTCATCCAGCCGCGGGCGATCTGCTCCACGACCAGGGCGTAGGTGAGCAGCGACTCGCCCAGGCCGCCGTACTCCTCGGGGATCGTCAGCCCGAACAGCCCCATCTCAGCCATTCCCTTGACGATCTGCTCGGGGTACTCGTCGGCGTGCTCGAGGTCGTGGACGTTGGGCAGGATCTCCTTGTCGACGAAGCCGCGGACGGTCGACAGGATCTCCTTCTGGAGGTCGCTGAGACCGGCGGTCTGAGCAAGACGAGCCATGGCGATACCTCTTTCGACGACAAGCACGGGTCCAGCGGGCGGAACTGCTTCGGGTGGCTCAGCTCTGCGGCGGGGTGAAGGCCGAGGTCCGCGACATCCCGGCGGCCCGGCCCTTGGCCGCGATCACCAGGGCCATCTTGCGCGAGGCCTCATCGATCATCTCGTCCCCGATCATGGCCGAGCCCTTCAGGCCCCCGGCTTCGGAGGTGTAGTAGTCGTAGGCGTCCAGGATCAGCTCGGCGTGGTCGTAGTCGTCCTGGCTGGGCGCGAAGATCTCGTTGGCGGCGTCGATCTGACCCGGGTGCAGCACCCACTTGCCGTCGAAGCCGAGGGCGGCCGAGCGTCCTGCCACCCGCCGGAACCCCTCGACATCGCGGATCTGCAGGTACGGGCCGTCGATGGCCTGCAGGTCATGGGCCCGGGCCGCCATCAGGATCGACATCAGGATGTGGTGGTAGGCGTCGCCCACGTCGTAGCCGGGCGGCTGCTCTCCGACCACCAGTGAGCGCATGTTGATCGAGGCCATGAAATCGGCCGGTCCGAAGATCAGCGTCTGAATCCGCGGCGAGGCCTGGGCGATCTCATCGATGGCCAGCAGGCCGCGGGCGTTCTCCAGCTGGGCCTCGATGCCGATCCGGCCGACCGGCAGGCCGACGGTCTTCTCGATCTGGGTCAGCATCACATCGAGCCACTGCACCTGGGCCGCGCTCTGCACCTTGGGCAGCATGATCGCGTCCAGGTTGGCGCCGGCGCCCTCGACCACCTCGATCACGTCGCGGTAGGTCCAGTGGGTGGTCAGGTCGTTGACCCGCACCACCCGCAGCTTGTCGCCCCAGCCGCCCTCGTTCAGGGCCGCCACGATGTTCTTGCGGGCGCCGGGCTTGGCCAGCGGCGCGCAGGCGTCCTCGAGGTCGAGGAAGACCTGGTCGGCCGGCAGGCCCTTGGCCTTCTCCAGGAAGCGCGGGTTGGAACCGGGCACTGCCAGGCAGGACCGGCGCGGGCGCAGCGGTTGAGGCTGAGTGGCAGGCGGCGAGTCGGAAGCGGTCATAGCTGCTGAGAATGCCACCGGCGGCGGCGACCGTGCCGGGCGATGTTCGCGGTGTCACACCCCTTGTGGAGTCTCGCAACAGACATCCGCTGGATATCGCTTAGTTATCGCATTATTTGTATATTAATGACGAATCATACTTTTACTCCTATAAGGAGCCACCATGAAGCTTGGCGCCCGTCCCCGGATCGCGCTCGCGACAACCGTCCTCGCCCTCAGCACTCTGATGGGGCCGGCCACCTCGGCGGGTGCGGCTTATCCGATCTGCGAACCGGATCACTGCGACATGCTGATGGAGTTTTACTCCGACGCCACCTACACCGTCCGGGTCGGTGAATACGGCTCGGAGGTGTGCGGGTACATCGAGTGGGGTTACCGCACTCAGTACGCCAAGGGCTTCCGCAGATACTGCTAGGCCAGGCCTCGCGCCGGCTTCAGTCCAGGTCGGGCACAGGCTCGGAGAGGCGATCACGAGCCCGCACCACCACGACCAAGCCGGCCAGCAACAGCACCAGCCCGGGGATCGCGCTGAGCGGCGGCCACTGGCCCAGCCAGAGCCCGGCGATCAGCGCCGCTCCGGGAACCTCGATCAGGATGCTCAGGCTGACGAACGTGGCGCTGACCGAGCGCAGCACCACGTTGAACAGGCTGTGCCCGAGCAGTTGGGCGCAACCGGTCACGGCCAGGATCAGCAGCCAGGCCTCGCCCGAGTAGCCACTGAGCGGCTGGCGGGCCGCGAGGCAGACCCCCAGCAGGACCAGCGCGCACACGCTGTAGCAGATGGTGGTGTAGGCCACGGTCGACATCTGCCGGCGGGCGCTGGCGCCGGTCGTGACGTAGGCGGCCGCGAAGACCCCGCCCAGCAACGCCAGCCCGTCGCCGGCCAGCGCCCGCGCTGAGACCCCGAAGTCCGCTCCGGCGATCAGGGCGGTGCCGGCAATCGCCAGTGCCATGCCCAGCCAGGCGATCCGGGGCAGCCGGCGGCCGGCCATCGCGGCTATCAGCCCGGTGAACACCGCCTGGGTGGCGCCCAGGGCGGTGGCCGAGGCGACCGAGGTCAACTTCACCGACGGCACCCAGGCGCCGAAGTGCAGCGCCAGGAACACCCCGGCGAGCGAGGCCTCGGCCCAGCCCCGCCGGCCCAGGGCGGCGAACTCGGCCCGGTGCGCCACGGCGAGGTAGGCGCCGGTGCTGCCGGCGCCGAGGGCGTTGCGCCAGAACGCGATGGCCAGCGCGGGCGCCGCGGTGGCGGCCATGATCGGCCCGGATGCCGACACCCCCGCCAGCGCTATCGCCAGCAGCCCGGCGTCGCGGGCCGGCGGCAGTGTCAGCGACTCCGAAGACTGCTCGATTCGCGACACCCGACCATCCTGTCAGTGAGGGATATGGCGGCCTGCTGGCCACTAAGCTTTGCCGCGTGAGCACCGCGACCCGCGTCTTCGTGGCCAGGCTGGCCGGCCTGGGGGTCTATGACCCCAACGGCGACCAGCTCGGCCGGGTCCGCGACGCGGTGGCGACCCTGCGGGTCGGGCGTCAGCCGCCGCGCATCCTCGGCCTGGTGGTCGAGGTGCAGCACCGGCGCCGGATCTTCGTGCCGATGGGCCGGGTCACCAGGATCGAGCCGGAGGCGGTGGTGCTGACCACCGGCAGCGTCAACATCAAGCGCTTCGAGCAGCGGCCGAACGAGCTGCTGGTGCTGGGCGAGGTGCTGGACCGGACCGTCGTGCGGATCGAGGACGGCGCCCGGATGGTGGTGGTCGACGCGGCCATGGAGCAGAACCGCCCCAAGGACTGGGTGATCACCAGGCTGGCGGTCCGCTCGGTCACCAGCAAGCTCGGACGGCGCCGAGCGGTGCTGCAGCAGATCGACTGGAACGACGTGGACGGGCTGTCGGCGACCGAGAAGGGCCAGGGCGCGGACTCGCTGCTGGCGGTGCTGGCCGGGCTGCGACCGGCCGACCTGGCCGCCCAGCTGCAGGGCATGCCGGACAAGCGGCAACAGGAAGTGGCCGAAGCCCTCAATGACGAGCGGCTGGCCGACGTGATGGAGGAGCTGCCCGAAGAGGACCAGATCAACATCATCAGCGGGCTGAGCGACGAGCGCGCCGCCGACGTCCTGGAGAAGATGAACGACGACGACGCCGCCGACCTGCTGCGCGAGTTGCCCACCGACGAGCAGGAACGCCTGCTGGAGATCATGGAGCCGGAAGAGGCCGCTCCGGTCCGCCGGTTGATGACCTACGGCGAGTACACCGCCGGCGGCATGATGACCTCGGAGCCGGTGGTGCTGCTGCCCGACGCCACCGTCGCCGAGGCGCTGGCCAGGTTGCGCAATCCCGATCTCTCGCCGGCGCTGGCAGCCCAGGTGTATGTGGTCCGCCCGCCCCAGGCCACCCCGACCGGCCGCTTCCTCGGTGTGGCGCATTTTCAGCGGCTGCTGCGCGAGCCGCCGTCCTCGCTGGTGTCGGGAATGCTCGATGACGTCATCGACCCGCTGACGCCGGAGTCCACGCTGCAGGAGGTGACCCGGCACCTGGCGACCTACAACCTGGTCGCGGTGCCGGTGGTCGATGAGAACGACCGGCTGCTGGGCGCGGTCAGCGTCGACGACGTGATCGACCACCTGCTGCCCGAGGACTGGCGTGATCGCGACGAGCTGCCCGCTGACGCGGCCGTCACCCGCCGGAGGGCTGAGTGAGCGCCAGCGTGAGCGCTCACGCCCAGGGCGGCTCGCTGCCGGGTGAGAGTCGCCGCCAGCGTCGGCGCGAGTCCCGGTGACCGAGCCTCGTCGCCGGCTGGATCAGCCGAAGACACCTCGCGGCCTGCGCGCGCCCAAGTTCAGCGCCGACGCGGTGGGCACGGCGGCCGAAGGCATCGCCCGGTTCTTCGGCACCGCCCGCTACCTCGCCATCCAGACGTTCCTGGTGATCTGCTGGATCATCTTCAACGTCCTCGCGATGGGGGTCTGGAAGTTCGACCCGTACCCCTTCATCCTGCTGAACCTGGCCTTCTCCACCCAGGCCGCCTACGCCGCGCCGCTGATCCTGCTGGCCCAGAACCGGCAGGCTGACCGGGACCGGATTCAGGCCGACGCCGACCGCAGGCGCGACCAGCGCGCGATCGCCGACGCCGAGTACCTCGCGCGCGAGATCGCCGCGATCCGGATCGCGCTCGGCGACGTGGCCACCCGCGACTACCTGCGCTCAGAGCTGACCCGGCTCGAACGCGGCCTGGCTGAGGACCGGGACGGCTGAGCCGGCCCGGCAGGCGCGGCCACGAGCTAGCGTCCGCTCCTGGAGGGCATCGGGTCGAGCTTGACCATGAGGGCGTGCAGCTGCCGCAGCTCGAGGTCGGACAGCCGATCCAGCACCAGCTCCGCCACCCCGGCCAGATGCACCTTCGACGCGTCGCGCAGCGCGTCGCGGCCCTTGCCGGTCAGCACCGTGTACATGCCCCGGGCGTCCTCGGGATCGGGCTGGCGCTGCACCAGGCCTTCTTTCTGCAGCCGGTCGACCAACCGGGTCAGGCCGCTGCGCGAGAGCAGCACCGCCTCGGCCAGCTCCGACATCCGCAACCTGTTGCCAGGGGCCTCGGCAAGCTGGAGCAGCACGTCATAACTGCCCATTGCGATCTTGCCGTGGACGTGCAGCTGATGCTCGAGCTCGCGCCACAGGTGGTTGTGGGTCCGTAGGAGACTGCGCCACGCCGCCAACCGCCAGTCGTCTGCGCGCGGCGGCGCGGGAGCGGTCACCGGCGCCTCGGCGCCGTCATCGGAAGCGGACATCACCACACACATCGTAGTGACGCCGAGCACCGCCGTAGGATCTTTGGTGTGTCTATTAATGAGGTAGGGCCGGACCCGAGCACCTTGCAAGCGGCGATCACAGCGGCGCTGGCCGGCGTGGAGGATCCCGAGATCCACAAGCCGATCACCGAGCTGGGCATGGTGGAGCGGGTCAGCGTCGCCGCGGACGGCTCGACCAGCGTCCGGGTGCTGCTGACGGTCGCCGGCTGCCCGATGCGCGAGAAGCTCACGACCGATGTCACCGCCGCGGTGTCGGCGGTGCCCGGGGTGTCCTCGGTGGCCGTGGAGCTGGGCGTCATGAACGACGCGCAGCGCACCGACCTGCGCACCAAGCTGCGCGGCGACAACCCGGTGAACGAGATCCCGTTCGCCCAGCCCGGCTCGCGCACCCGGGTGTACGCCGTCGCCTCGGGCAAGGGCGGGGTCGGCAAGAGCTCTGTCACGGTGAACCTGGCGGTGGCGCTGACCCAACGAGGCCTCCGGGTGGGCGTGCTCGACGCCGACATCTACGGCTTCTCGGTGCCCCGGATGCTGGGCGTGACGGGCAAGCCGACCCAGGTCGAGAAGATGATCATGCCGCCGCAGGCGCACGGGGTGAAGGTGATCTCGATCGGCATGTTCACCCCTGGCAACACCGCGGTGGTGTGGCGCGGGCCGATGCTGCACCGGGCCCTGCAGCAGTTCCTGGCCGACGTGTACTGGGGCGAGCTGGACGTGCTGCTGATGGACCTGCCGCCCGGGACCGGTGACATCGCGATCTCGCTGGCTCAGCTGGTGCCCTCCGCCGAGCTGCTGGTGGTCACCACTCCGCAGCTGGCCGCCCGGGAGGTGGCCGAGCGGGCCGGCTCGATCGCCCTGCAGACCCACCAGCAGATCGTCGGCGTGGTGGAGAACATGAGCTGGCTGGACCTGCCCGACGGCAGCCGGCTGGAGCTGTTCGGCGCCGGCGGCGGCCAGGCCGTCGCCGATTCGCTGACCGAGTCGACCGGCACCAAAGTCGGCCTGCTTGGCCAGGTGCCGATCGAGGTGGCCATCCGCGAGGGTGGCGATGACGGCACTCCGATCGTGCTCTCGCAGCCGGACTCGGCGTCGAGTCGGGCTTTCGGCATGATCGCCGACACCCTGGCCGGCCGGCAGCTCAGTTTGGTGGGACGCCCGCTCGGGCTGTCGGTGGCCGCTCGCTGAAGCCTCGGCGCCGACTCCCGTCGCGGTCCGGCGAAGCGCTCAGGTGGCTTCGGGGTCGACCGGAGGCCGCTCGCCCAGGGCCAGCGGCTGGTCCGCCGGCAGCGCCTGCGGTGGCGCGGGCTTGCTGAGGTCGATCATGGGCGACGGCCTGACCGGCTCGTCCTCGCCGCGCAGCGCCCGCTGGATCGACTCCCGTGGGTTGAGCGAGCTGAAGTCCTCGTCACCGAGCAGGGCGTTCTTGATCGCGGTGCGGGGGTTCAGCGATGACAGGTCGAAGTCGGCGAAGTCCGGCCCGAGTTCGGAGTTCAGCTGCGTGCGCGCGCCCTGGGCGACGTCGCGCAGGCTCCGCAGCATGCGCGCGGCGTCCCTGGCCAACTCGGGCAGCCGATCAGGCCCGAACACGATCAGCGCGATAGCCGCGAGCACCACGAACTCGAGCGGGCCGATGTTGAACACAAACCCAGCGTAGCCGGGCTCAGCTGCTACCGAGGATTACCTTGGCCTGACCGGTCACGCCGTCGCGCACATAACGCAGCGTCACGGTGGCCCCCGGCTTGGACTCGGCGACCGCGACCGTCAGCGCGTCGCCGGAGTCGATCAGGTTGTCTCCGAACAAGGTCACCACGTCACCCTCCTTCAGCCCGGCCTTGGCGGCCGGGCCGTCGGGGACGACCTGCACGAGGTAGGCGCCGTCCCGGGTGCCGTCGGTGACGCTGCGGCTGCTGGCCCCGAGGTCGGCGTGACGGACCTTGCCGGTCTGGATCAGCTCCTCGGCGATCGAGCGGGCGGTGTTCACCGGAATCGCGAAGCCGACCCCGATATTGCCGCTCTGGCTGCTGGATTGGCCCACTGAGGCGATGGCGGTGTTGATGCCGACGACCGCCCCGGCGGCGTCGACCAGCGCGCCGCCGGAGTTGCCCGGGTTGATGGAGGCGTCGGTCTGCACCGCGTCGATCACCGCGTCGGGCTCGCCGTTCTCACCGGGCAGCCGGAGCGGCCGGTTCAGGGCCGAGACGATTCCGGCGGTGACCGTGCCTCGCAGCCCCAGCGGATCGCCGATGGCGACCACCGGATCGCCGACCGCCAGGCTGTCCGAGTCGCCCAGGGTCGCCACCGTGAGGTCGGTCTTGGCGACCTTGATCACGGCCAGATCGTTGCGAGGATCGGTTCCGACCACCTTGGCCGGGCTTGAGGAACGGTCGGCGAACACCACCCGGATCGTCGGAGTGGCGGCAAAGGCGATCACGTGGTTGTTGGTGAGGATGTAGCCGCCCTTGTCGATGATCACCCCCGACCCGGAGCCGGCGGCGTCGGCGGAGCGGACGTCGATGGACACCACGGCCGGGCTCACCCGCTTGGCGATGTCAGCCACCGAGCCGGCCGGACGGTTGGCGGGCTGGTCGGTCTTGGCCAGCTTGACGTTGGGATCGGTCAGCACGGCATTGGCCCGGTCAGACAGCCAGTACCCCACCCCGCCGCCGATCAGCCCGGCGACCAGCCCGGCCACCAGCACCATCGCCAACGCTGACAACCCGAACCGGGCGCGCTTGCCCGGCGACGCCGAGGCGGCCGCGGTCGGTTCGGGGTCCTCGACGGCATCGGACATGCCGATGACCTCGTCATCGGCGTACACCGGCGGCCCGGCGATCCAGTACGGCGACTGCGGGTCACGCCAGGGATCGGTCGCGGCATCGGGCTTCCACCAGGGTGAGCCCGGCCCAGGCATGGAGGGAGCGAGCCGGTCACCGGGCGCCGGTGCGAACGACCCGGCGCCCGCGAAGGCCTGCGCGAGCTCGGCGGGAACCGGTCGGCGCGCCGGGTTGTCGTGCCGGGCCGGCAACCGGTCCCCCGGCGCCGGGGCGAAGGCCGCGCCCGAGCCCGCCGGCGCGCTGAAGGCCTCACGGTCAGTCGCCGACACCTGCGGCCCGGGGGTGGGCTGCTCAGCCGTCTCCGGCGCGGGCGGTTGGAACGATCCCTGGGCGCCGGCGGGGCGGGCGAAAGGCGACGAGTCGGCTTTCTCGCTTCTAGAGTCGCTCACATGCCCTCCCTCCGTCTGGCGCTGCCCGGTGACCTCGCCGCACCGGAAAGTGGATTGAACGTCTGAGTCTGCCTGAGCGGCGCGGTCCGGGCCAAGCGCAGGGCGCCCGCGCCTGGATTCGGCCGGGCCCGCCGGGCAGCCTGGGCTCGCGGCCACAACCGGTGAGCCCTTAGGGCGTCGCCACCGGCGCACCGGCCATCGTCGGCGCGAAGGCTGCCGAAGGCCGCTCGTCGCTCGACCACGCCGCGGACCGGTTCGGCCCGGCAGCAGCCGAGGCCGAGGGCGAGGGCGCAACGGCGGACGGCGGCGCCACAGTCACCGAAGTCACCCGCTGCGGGCCCGGACGAGCCGGTCGATCGGCGATCGGGCTGGCCGTGCTTGCTGTGCTTGCTGTGCTTGCCGTGCTTGCTGTGCTTGCTGTGCTCGCTGTGGGTCGGCTGCGGACGCCGCCCAGCGCCGCCACGCCGCCCAGCGGGCTGGACGCCGCTTTCTGGCCAGTCAACGAGCCGGCCACATTGGCCGCGCCGGCCGGCGCCTGCCGGTCAGCGACGGCGGCCAGCGTCGAGACCTGCCCGCCGAAGGTGCCTGCCGCGACCACCGCGGCGGCCGAGGCCAGCACGGTCACCGGCAGCGCGCCTCGGCGGCGCGGGTGCCGGACCGGCTGGTGGGCAGCCGTGTCGGCCTGCTCACCCGAGAAGGGCGCGCCGGCTTGAGCGTCACGGGCCTGCGCGTCACGGGCCTGAGCGTCCCGGGCCTGGGCGTCCCGGGCTTTGCGCATGTCGTAGGCGATGAACATCGCGGTGCCGTCAGCGTCAAGCACCGTCGGCAACCCACCGCGCGACGGCGGTGGCAGCGGGGTGGACATCGGCAGCCCCGCCAGCCGATCGAGCAGGCCGGACGGCAACGCCGGAGCCTGGGCGGCTCGCAGCATCATCGCCGTCTCCCGCTGGCCCCGAACGGCGTCGGCGCACTCGACGCACTCGGCGCAATGCCGCTGCGCCCGGCTCGCCGCCGCCGCCGACAGCACGCCGTCGGCGAAAGCCGCGACAGCGTCCTCGGACAGGTGCGGCAGGCGAAACACCGGGCTGGTCATTTACGCGTTCACCACTGCCTTTTCCAGACCGGGCTCATCCGGCCGGCCGGCCGGCGCGCGGTGGGCCAGAGCCTCACGCAGCAGCACCCGGCCGCGGTGAATGCGGGAACGGACCGTCCCGACCTTGATGTCGAGGGTGAGGGCGATCTCTTCGTAGGTCAGGCCCTCAAGGTCGCAGAGCACCACGGCGGCCCGGAAGTCGGCCGGCAACGCGTCGAGCGCGCGCTGGATCTCAGGGTCGAGGTTGTTCTGCTCGTAGGCTCGCTCTGGCCCGGGCTCGTCGGAGGCCAGCCGTTCAGAGGCGTCCTCGGCCAGGGCGTCGAACCGGATCTTCTGCCGGCGGCGCACCATGTCCAGGAACAGGTTGGTGGTGATCCGGTGCAGCCAGCCCTCGAACGTGCCGGGGGTGTAGTCGGCCAGCGAGCGGAACACCCGGACGAAGGTCTCCTGGGTCAGGTCCTCGGCATCGGAGCGGTTGCCCGAGAGCCGGTAGGCCAATCGGTACACCCGGTCGGCGTGCTGGCGCACGATGTCGTCCCAGGACGGCGCGATCCAGTCTGACGGTTGCACGGCATGCGAGGATTCCGTGGTCGCCGGCGGCGTGACCGCCCGCTGCCCACCCATCGAACTAGCCACACCGAGGTTCAGCGTGGACATCGAGCGATCACCCATTTCCAAGTGGCGTCCCGCGGTTCTGGCGGGAACCACATAAGCCTTGCAGCCGTGGCTGTGTATTGCCTAAACGTCTCACTGAGCTTTGACGTTCCCGACGCCCGGCAAGCCTTTGCCCGCTCCGATGTCTAGGCTCCAGCCGTGCACACCTATACCGACCTGAGCGCGGCCCTGTCCCGATCACTGGCCGATCTGTGCCTGGCGCGGTTGGCGATGCAGGCGCCGCTGGACCTCTCGCTCACCCCTGACCAGCTGGGCGAGGCCGCCGGAGTGACCGTCACCGAGACCGGCCTTGGCGCCGAGGAGGCGCTGCGGCTCTGGGAGCACGTGCTGGCCCCGGCCTGCCTGTCGGTGGACCATCCGCGCTACCTGTCCTTCATTCCCGGCGCGCCGACCAAGGCTGCCGCCGCCTTCGACATGCTGGTCGGCGCCTCCAGCGTCTACGCCGGCACGTGGCTGGAGGGCTCGGGCGCGGTGTACGTGGAGAACCAGGCGCTGCGCTGGATCGCTGACCTGGTGGGCCTGCCCGAAGGCGCCGGCGGGGTGTTCGTGCAGGGCGGCACGATCGGCAACCTGTCTGCCCTGGTGGCCGCCCGCGAGGCCGCCAAGCACAAGCGGCAGGGCCCGCCCCCGGCCCGGTGGTCAGTGCTGGTCAGTGACGAGACGCACTCCTCGGTCAAGCACTCGCTGCAGGTGGTGATGGACGTCGGCGTCGTCAAGGTGCCCGGTGACGAGCGCGGACGGATGACCGGGGCCGCCATCAGGGCCCGGCTGGCCGAGCTGTCCGAGGCCGAGATCGACGGGATCTTCGCCGTCGTGGGCACCGCCGGCACCACCAACGCCGGCGTCGTGGACGACCTGGCCGGAATCGCCGACGTCGCCCGGGAACAGGACTGGTGGTTTCACATCGACGGCGCCTACGGCGGCGCCGGGCTGGCCGCGCCGTCGGTGCGGGGGCTGTTCGCCGGCGCCGAGCACGCCGACTCCTTCATCGTCGATCCGCACAAGTGGCTGTTCGCCCCGTATGACTGCTGCGCGCTGATCTACCGGGACCCGGTGCTCGCCCGCGCCGCGCACACCCAGAAGGCCGGCTACCTCGACCCGGTCACGGTGGAGGGCGAATGGAATCCCAGTGACTTCTCGGTGCAGCTGACCCGGCGAGCCCGCGGCCTGCCGTTCTGGTTCTCGCTGGCCGTGCACGGCACGGCCGCCTACACCGAGGCCGTCGAGCAGACGCTGCGGGTGGCCCGGGCCGGTCAGGCGCTGATCGAGGCGGCCGAGCACGTCCGGCTGCTGGTGGAGCCGGACCTGACGGTGCTGATCTTCGAGCGGATCGGCTGGCAGGCCGAGGACTACACCCTCTGGACGGCGCGCATGCTCGCCGCCGGCTTCGCCTTCGTGACCCCGACCCGGCACGAGGGACAGGTCTGCACCCGGTTTGCCATCGTCAACCCCGAGACCACGGTCAACGACCTGGTCATGATCCTCGATTCGATGAAATAGCCGCACGGGCCGAATAGCCCTGCCCCGCCCGGCCCGGTCGGGTAAGCAGCGGGTCCGGTGCTCGGTAGAGTCTGAAGCCATGGCCGACGCGTATCTCAACTCATCCAGCCTCGCCTACGCCGAGAACTTCCTGGCCGAGGACGAAGTCACCGCGGCTGCCCGCGCCCGGGGCGCGGAAATGGGCTGCACCCCGATCGGCCGGGCCGGCGGGGCGACCCTGCGGCTGCTGGCCACCCTGGTCAGCGCCAAGTCGGTGGTCGAGGTCGGCACCGGCGCCGGCGTCTCGGGGCTGTGGCTGCTCGCCGGAATGCGCCCGGACGGGGTGCTCACCACGGTTGACACCGAGCCCGAGCACCAGCGGGCCGCCCGGCAGGCCTTCGGCGAGGCAGGCATCGGCACCACCCGGTACCGGCTGATCAACGGCGCGGCGGCCGAGGTGCTGCCCCGGCTCAATGACAGCTCCTACGACCTGGTGTTCGTAGACGCCGACAAGACCGGCTACAGCGAGTATTTCGAGCAGGGCGTCCGGCTGCTGCGCAGCGGCGGCGTGCTGGCCTTCGACAACGCGCTCTGGGGTGACCGGGTGGCCGATCCGAACGCCCGCGACGCCGAGACGGTCGCGCTGCGCGAGCTCGGCCGGACGCTACGGGAGGACACCCGGCTGGTGCCGGCGCTGCTGCCGGTGGGCGACGGGCTGCTGGTGGCCGCCAAGCGCTGACCGCGCCCTCGCTGGCTGGCCGCCTCGTCGGGCTCAGCCGGTGGACTTGACCAGCTCGTCCAACGCCGCCCGGATGATCGGCCGGTCCTGGCTCGAGCTACGGGTCAGCGCCAGCAGCCGCCGGCTCATGCTCGGCTGGGCCAGGGGCCTGATCTGGACCTCGGCCACCTTGTCAGCCACCGCCAGCCGAGGCAGCACGGCGATGCCATGCCCAGCCGCGACCGCCCGCACCAGCAGCAGCATGTCATCGGTCTCCCAGCGGACCCGAGGCTCGAAGCCTTCGGCGCGGCAGGCGAAGCGGACCGCCTGACCACAGGCTGCGTCCAGTGGCGGCATCACCCAGTTCGCGTCCGACAGCTCCGAGAGCTTCAGCTCTGCCTGCCCCGGCAACGCGCCTGCCGCGGTGACCACCACCAACGGCTCGGTGCACAGATCGGTGGCCATCAGGTAGTCGGGCACCGCGACCGGCACCCCGTCGTAGAAGTCCACCACGGCGATGTCGAAGTCGCCGTTGAGCAGCTGGTCGATGCTGCGTGCCGGCTCGGTCACGGTGACGGTCAGCTCCAGGGCGGCATGCTCGGTCGTCAGCCGAATCGCGGCCTCGCTGACCAGAGCGGCCGCGGCCGAGGCCACGGTGCCTATCCGCACGTGCCCGGACAGCTCGCCGGTCAGCCGGTCCAGGTCCGCCCGGGCCTCCTCCAGCACCTGCAGGATCGACCGGGCCCGCACCACCAGCGTCTGCCCCGCCCCGGTGAGCAGCACCCCGCGCGGCGAGCGGTCCAGCAGGGCCGTGCCGGCCTCCCGCTCGAGGATGCTCAGCTGCTGGGACACCGCCGACGGCGTCAGCCCGACCTCCCGGGCCGCGGCGGCGATGGAACCGCGTAGGGCGACCTCGTGCAGCAGGCGCAACCTGCCGACGTCCAGGGGTGTGTCCACCTTCGCCGGCCATCCTCTACGCTGGAGCCATCATCATTTTCTCTAATGACGATTCTGAGACTAACGTAAGCATAGCTGCGGTGCTGTAGACGCCCGCCTCAGATCACCCGCCCTGGTCGGCGAACCCGGACCGGCGCCGACGGAAGGATGTGCACATGCAACGCTCGATCAACGAGGTTCGAGTGGTCGGACTCGGCAAGGTCGGCGAACTGGTCGCCATCCTGCTGTCGGACGCCGGCTTCACCGTCACCGCCTATGACACCCGGCCCCGCAGTGACCTGCCCTTCACCTGCAAGGAGCTCGACGTCCGCGACGGCGCCGGGTTGCGGGCCGCGCTGACCGGCGCCGACGCCGTGGTGTCCTGCCTGCCGTACAGCCTCAACCTCGGAGTCGCCGAGGCGGCCCACGACACCGGCGTGCACTACTTCGACCTCACCGAGGACGTTCCGACCACCAACCGGGTGATGGAGCTGTCCACCCAGGCGCCGCGCGCGGTCTACGCCCCCCAGTGCGGCCTGGCCCCCGGCCTGATCGGCATCGTCGGCTCCTGGCTGGCCAAGCAGTTCGACGACATCCGATCCATCGAGCTGAAGGTCGGCGCGCTGCCCCGGCACCCGGCCGGCCTGCTCGGCTACGCCTTCAACTGGTCCCCCGAGGGCGTGGTGAACGAGTACCTCAACGACTGCGAGGTGCTGCGCGCCGGCCACCGTCAGATGGTGCCGGCGATGACCGAGAACGAGCGGGTGGTGATCGGCGGCATCGAGCTGGAGGCCTCGCTGACCTCGGGCGGGCTGGGCACCATGTGCGACACCTACGCCGGCCGGGTGCAACGGCTGGACTACAAGACCATGCGCTACCCAGGCCACTTCGAGCTCATGCGCTTTTTCTTCGACGAGCTGGGGCTGCGCCAGCGCCGTGAGCTGGCCGGCCAGATCCTGGTCGAGGCCAAGCCGCCGGTCGATGACGACGTGGTCTACCTGCATGCCGCCGTCGAGGGCCGGGCCGAGACCGCCGGCGGCCAGCTGTACCGCAAGCAGTACGTCCGGGCATACCAGCCGCTGACCATCGACGGCCGGACCTGGCGCGCCATCTCCTGGACCACGGCCGCCTCGGCGGCCGCGGTCGTCGAGCTGGTCGCCGACGGCCGGCTCCGGCAGACCGGCTTCGTGAAACAGGAAGACATCTCTTTCGCCGACCTGCTGTCCACCAAGAGCGGCGCCCTGTTCGGCGACCTCGGAAAGGTCTGACAATGACTGCCATGATCTCCCACGACGACCTGGTCCAGCGCACCGCCGGCATCCTGTCCCGGCTGGGCGTCGGCGATCCCTTCACCGCCGACGGCGATCTCAGCTGCCGCTCGCCGATCACCGGTGGCGAGCTGGGCCGGCTGCGCTCGCACAGCGTCGACGAGGTCGACGGCATCGTCGGCCAGGCCCAGCAGGCCTTCGAGCAGTGGCGGGTGACGCCGGCGCCGGTCCGCGGCCGGCTGGTCCGCGAGCTGGGCGAGCTGCTGCGCGAGCACAAGCAGGACCTCGGCGCGCTGGTGTCCATCGAAGCCGGCAAGATCGTCTCCGAAGGCCTCGGCGAGGTCCAGGAGATGATCGACATCTGTGACCTGGCCCTCGGGTTGTCCAGGCAGCTGTTCGGCAACACCATCGCCACCGAGCGCCCGGGCCACCGGATGATGGAGCAGTGGCACCCGCTCGGCGTGGTCGGCGTCGTCTCGGCGTTCAACTTCCCGGTCGCGGTGTGGTCGTGGAACTCGGCCCTGGCGCTGGTCTGCGGCGACCCGGTGGTCTGGAAGCCGTCGGAAAAGACCCCGCTCACCGCGCTGGCCTGCCTCGCTCTGGCCACCGAAGCCGCCCGCCGGGTCGGCGCTCCGCAGGCTCTGTGCCAGCTGCTCCTGGGCGGTCCGGACATCGGCCAGGCGCTGGTGGACGACTCTCGGGTGGCGCTGGTCTCAGTGACAGGCTCGACCCGGATGGGCCGGGCCGTCGCGCCCCGGGTGGCCAGCCGCTTCGGCCGGCTGCTGCTCGAACTCGGTGGCAACAACGCCGCCATCGTGGCCCCCAGCGCCGACCTCGACATGGCCGTCCGGGCCATCGTGTTCTCGGCCGCGGGCACCGCCGGGCAGCGCTGCACCAGCCTGCGCCGGGTGATCGCGCACTCCTCGATCGCCGATCAGCTGGTGGAGGCCCTCAAGAAGGCCTACGCCACCCTGCCGATCGGCTCGCCGCTGGAGGACGCCACCCTGGTGGGCCCGCTGATCGACGGCGCGGCCTACGAGGGCTTTGACAAGGCCATCGCCGCGGCGCAGGCCGACGGCGGCGAGCTGCTCGTCGGCGGTGAGCGGGTGAGCCTGGGCGAGGGTGAGCAGGCCCAGCAGTCCTTCTACGTGCGACCTGCGATCATGAGAATGCCCCGGCAGAGCGACATCGTGAAGCACGAGACGTTCGCACCGCTGCTGTACGTGCTCAGCTACGACAGCTTCGACGAGGCGATCGCGATGCAGAACGACGTCGCTCAGGGGCTGTCCTCCTCGGTGTTCACCCTCGACGTCCGCGAGGCCGAGCTCTTCCTCGCCGCGGCCGGTTCTGACTGCGGCATCGCCAATGTCAACATCGGCCCGTCCGGCGCCGAGATCGGCGGCGCGTTCGGGGGCGAGAAGGAGACCGGGGGCGGTCGGGAGTCCGGCTCGGACTCCTGGAAGGCTTACATGCGCCGCGCCACCAACACCATCAACTACTCAACCGAATTGCCGCTGGCACAAGGCGTCCAATTCGGCTGAGTCCGCGCAGCCGGGCCGGCTGGTCACCGCCCGGTTGCTGTCGAGGGCCGGTATGCCCCTTGAGCTGTACCAGCTCAGGGGCATACCGGTCTGGACAGGCCACGCTGTCAGGCCAGCCCGACCCGGCGGGCCGCAAGCTCGATCCGGTCATCCGGCGCCACCGCGGCCAGCCTGAGGTAGCCGGTGGACGCCGATCCGTAGAACTCCCCCGGCGAGGCGACGATGCCGGCCCGCTCGGCCAGCATCCTGGTCGCCGCCCAGGCGTCTCCGTCCGGCGCCTCCAGCCAGAGGTAGAACCCGCCGTCCGGCATCTTGGCCGGTAGCCCGAGGGCGGCCAGCACCTGGCACAGACGCGTCATCCGCCGCCAGTACCGCTGGCGCTGCGCCTCGACGTGCTCGTCGTCGGCCAGGGCGACCGTGGCGGCGTGCTGCACCGGACCTGGCGCCATCAGGCCGGCGTGCTTGCGCGCCTCGCGCAGGTAGTGCACCAGCTCGGGGTCACCGGCGTAGAAGCCGATCCGGGCGCCGGCGAAGTTGTCCCGCTTGGACAGCGAGTGCAACGCCAGCACCCCGGCGGTTCCGCTGGTGAGGATCGTGCTGGGCGGCTGGCTGTAGCTGAACTCGGCGTAGCACTCATCCGACAGGACCGGGACTTCCCGGTCGCGCCCCCAGCCGGCGACCTCGGCCAGGTCCGACAGCTCACCGGTCGGGTTGTTGGGCGAGTTCACCCACAGGCACAGCGCCCGGGCGGCGTCGGCGTCGGCGATCTCACCCAGGTGCTGGTAGGGCACCGCCCGCACGCCGGACAGGATGGCGCCCATCTCATAGGTCGGGTAGCTGATCGCCGGATACAGCACGGTGTCCTTGTCCGGCGTGCGCAGCTTGAGGAACTGCGGCGCCGAGGCGACGAACTCCTTGGTCCCCACACAGGCCGCCACCTCGGCGTCAGGGTCCACCGTCGCCCCCAGCCGGCGTGAGATCCAGTCTGCGGCGGCACTGCGCAGCGCCGCGGTGCCGATCGAGGGCGGGTAGCCCTCGGCGCGGCCGGGCGCGGCCAGCGCGGCGATCACCTCCGGCGGCGGCGAGTCGCACGGGGTGCCGACGGACAGGTCGATCTGGCCGCCCTCGAGCCGGTCGGCGATCGCCTTGATCTCGCCGAGGCGCTCATAGGGGTAGGGCGGTGGGACGAAACCACTCGTCATCGCTGTGTCCTATCGGGGGTCGGCTGTCAGGGCGGGTTCTCGCGGGGCTGTCAGGGGACGGGCTCGGTGTGCGGGCTGTCGGTGTGCGGGCTGTCGGTGTGCGGGCTGTCAGGGGACGGGCTCGGTGTGCGGGCTGTCGGTGCGCGGGCTGTCGGGCAACTCGCGGGCCAGCAGCTGCGCCAGGTGCAGGCCGCTGCGCTGGCTGAGCTGGTCGAGCTGGGTGCGGCAGGAGAACCCGTCGGCCAGCACCACGGTATCGGGCCCGGCGCCGCGCACCGCGGGCAACAGCGCCTGCTCAGCGACCGCCACCGACACCTCGTAATGGCCGCGCTCGACGCCGAAGTTACCGGCCAGGCCACAGCAGCCGCCGACCGTCTGCAGCTGGGCGCCGGCCCCGGTCAACAACGCGGAGTCGGCGCCGAAGCCCAGCACGGCGTGCTGATGGCAGTGCGGCTGCACGACGGCCTCGACACCCGCCAGCGACGGCGGGCGCCAGCCGCGCTCGGTGAGCAACTCAGCCAGCGTCCGGGTCTGGGCCCGCACTTGCCGGGCCCGGTCATCGTCGGGCAACAGCTCGAGGGCATCCGCCCGCAGCACCGCGGTGCAGGAGGGCTCCAGGCCCACCACCGGCATGCCCTGCGCCAGAGCGGGCGCCAGCGCGTCGAAGGTCCGGCGCAGCTGCTTGCGCGCCCCGTCGAGCTGGCCGGTCGAGATCCAGGTGAGGCCGCAGCAGACCTGAGAGTCCGCGATCCGCACCGAACAGCCGGCGGCCTCCAGCACCTCGACAGCGGCTTGGCCGACCTCTGGTGAGAACGCGTTGGTGAAGGTGTCGACGAAGAGCAGCACCGGATCACCCGGCGCCACCGGATGCTCGGCGAACCAGTCGCGAAACGACCGCGGTGCGAAGGCCGGCAGTGGCCGGCGCTGGTCGATGCCGCCGACCCGCTTGGCCAGCGCCGCCAGCGCTCGGGGTCGCAGCGCGGCGTTGGCCAGCCTCGGGGCACGGGTGGCCAGCCGGCTCCAGCGCGGCAGCTGTCCCAGCAGGTAGTGCGCGGCCGGCCGGAGCCGGCGGCGGTAGCGCTGAAACAGCAGCTCGGCCTTGTAGGTGGCCATGTCCACCCCGGCCGGGCAGTCCGAGCTGCAGCCCTTGCACGCCAGGCACAGATCCAGCGCCTGCAGCAGCTCAGGCGACTGCCAGCCTTCGGTGAGCAGCTCGCCGTTGGCCAGCTCCTGCAGCACCCGGGCCCGCCCCCGGGTCGAGTGGGTCTCATCCAGCGTCGCCAGGTAGGACGGGCACATCACGCCGCCGGCGCCGGTCAGGTCGGCACGGCACTTGCCGACCCCGACGCAGCGGTGCACCGCTGTGCTGAACGAGCCCCCGTCGTGCGGGTAGCTGAACCCGAGCGCCCGGCCGCCCGAGCCGGTCAGCGCGCGGGCCAGCGGCAGCCGCAGGTCCGCCTCGACCGGCGCCGGGTCCACGATCACGCCCGGGTTGAGGACGTTGGCCGGGTCGAAGATCGCCTTGACCGAGGCGAACAGCCCGATCGCCTCGGCGGAGTACATCGCCGGCAACAGCTCGCCGCGGGCCCGGCCGTCACCGTGCTCCCCCGACATCGAGCCGCCGTGCGCAGCCACCAGGGTGGCCGCCTCCAGCAGGAACTGCCGGAACGCGGGCGGCCGGTCGGCCAGCGGGAAGTCCAGCCGGACGTGCACGCAGCCGTCGCCGAAGTGGCCGTAGGCCAAGCCGTCGATCCGGTGCCGCTCCAGCAGGGCGAAGAACTCTCGCAGGTAGGCGCCGAGGCGTTCCGGCGGCACCGCCGCGTCCTCCCAGCCCGGCCAGGCCGGCGCGTTGTCCGGGGTCCGCCCGCCCAATCCGGCGCCGTCCTCACGGATGCGCCAGAGCCGGCGGGCGTGCTCGCCGGTCACCACCGCCGACGCCGCCGGGTCCGCGGCCCGCACGACCTGCTCGGCCGCGGCGACCGCCTCAGCCAGGCTCTGGCCGCCGGTCTCGACGAACAGCCAGCCACCGCCCTCGGGCAGCGGCGGGACCGCGCCCGGGCCTCGCCGGCTGCGCAGCACCTCGACCAGCCGGGCGTCCATGCCTTCCAGCGCCAATGGCCGATGCGGCAGCACCGTCGGCACCGCGTCGGCGGCGGCCGCCATGTCGGGATAGGCCAGCACGGCCAGCGCGGTGGCCGGGGCCAGCTCGACCAGGCTGACGGTCGCCGACGTGCTGATCGCCAGGGTGCCCTCGGTGCCGGCCAGGAACCGGGCCAGGCTGCCGCCGTTTTCAGGCAGCAGGTGCTCCATGGAGTAACCCGAGATCTGGCGCCCGAACCGGCCGAACTCGGTGCGGATGACGCCCAGGTTCGCCTGGACCAGGGCCGCCAGCCGGGCGCCGAGCGGGTCGGCCATCGCGGCCAGCGAGCCGGTCCGCAGGCTGCGCCCGTCGGCCAGCAGCAGCGACAGCGATTCGACGTTGTCGGCGGTGCGGCCGTAGGCCAGCGCGCGCGGCCCGCAGGCGTTGTTGGCGATCATCCCCCCGATCGTGCAGCGGGCCTGGGTGGAGGGGTCGGGGCCGAAGCGCAGCCGGTGCGTGGCCGCGGCCCGCTGCAGCTCGGACAGGATCAGGCCGGGTTCCACGGTGGCGGTGCGGGCCTCGGGGTCCAGGGAGATCAGCCGGTTGAGGTGCCTGGAGAAGTCCAGCACCATGCCCGCCCCGACGGCGTTGCCGGCGCAGGAGGTGCCACCGCCGCGAGCAGTCAGCGGCGTGCCGGTGCGCCCGGCCACCTGCAGCGCCAGCGCCACCTCGTCGGCGTGCCTGGGAAACACCACCACCTGGGGAACCACCCGGTAGTTGGAGGCGTCGGTGGAGTACTCCGCGCGCCGACGGCTACCGGCGTCGACCTCGCCGACACCGGCTCGGCGTAGCTCGGCTGCCAGCGTCTCGGGGTTCACGCCGTCAATCTTGTCTTACCGCCGGGCAGGTTGGCGCCTGGCGGGGCCACCGGCGCCGAAAGCGGGGCGGCCTCGCTCACCGGCGGTACTCGCGCGGATCGGTGGCGGCCATGGTGGCCGAGACGTTGGCCTGGTTGAAACCCTTGAAGCCCGACCGTCGTGCCAGGTTCTCCAGATGCGAGCCGGCGGCGCCGTTTTCGGCGATCTCGGCCGCCCGCCGCGGTTCCAGCTGGCCGGCGGTCACCAGCGCGTCCAGCCGCGCGGCCGGCACCGGCCACCAGTCCGCCTCGGTGAACGCCTGTCGCAGGTAGGGGTAGTCGGAGAACGGCCGCATCGAGGGCTGGCCCAGCTCGGCCAGCGACGTGGTCAGCTCATCGAAGGAGAACTGGCCCTCCAGGTGGTGCATGCCCGCCGCCAGCAGCGACTCACCATGCAGCGCGCACCACATCCCCACCGTGCCGTGCCGGCCGGTCTCGGCGAGCTCGACCTGCGAGAAGTCGAGGTCGACCTCGCCGGCCAGCAGGTCCACGTCGGCGAAGATCACCCCGCCGCAACCGGGGTGCTCCAGCACCTGGGCGCCCCACCCGGCCTGCGCGCCGGCGTAGAACCGCTCGCGCGAGCCGAATCCGAGCAGGGTCAGAAACTCGATCAGCGGCGCGAAGGCCGCCCGGGACGAACGGAAGGTGTGGTGGTCGTTGTTGCCCCAGCCGAGGCCGAGCCGGTCCTGGCGGGCGTGCTGCAGGGCGCCGGCGGTGTTGTGCCGCTGCCAGTAGCCGCGCTCCTGTTGCAGGAAGTAGGACGCCGCCAGGTCTAGCCCGACCAGCTCGACCGCCGCCCTGGCCGCCGGCAACTGGGCGCGTACCCCGGCCGGGCCGCTCAGCGTCCGGGGGCGCTCGGCGAGCAGCTGCCAGGCCTGGCTGGCGGCGCTGGCCTGGCTCGGCTGAAAGGTCTGCGGCCTGTTGCCGGCTGCCCACGAGCGCCGTTCCACACCGGCCAGCACCACCCCGTTCTGCTCGGCGAGCACCACCCGGCGAAAACCGGCCAGCGGCGACCCCTCGAGCTGCGCGGCGCTGGCGCCGGTCTCGCGGGCGTGACTGGCGGCCAGGGCTGCGATGTCATCGACGCGCAGCGCCAGCTCGTAGTGCTCGGCCGGGACAACGGCGGGCAACTGCGCCCCGGCGTGGCGCCACAGCCCGGCGTGGTCGGTGGGCTGGTAACCGACTGCGGCCAGCTCATCGACCGTCACCGGCCCGGTGACCGAGTCCAGCCAGTCCTGCGCTCGGGTGGCCGTCTGGGCGGCCAGTCGCCTGGTGAACGCGGCCAACTCGGCGCTCTTGCCGATCGCCTCGGCGACCAGCCTGTCGACCAGCGCCTCGGCCTGCGGATGCAACTGCCACTCGTACTCGCTCATAAGGCCATTCTCGCCGAATCGAAGCGTGCAGCCCAGGTAAGCACTACGAATGATTGTCGGCCTTAGCTTAAGAAGAAGTTAGGGTGTTCGCCCGCGACTGGGGCGGGCGCGCGCCGGCTCTGCAAGCCCTTCGGGCCATCGGCGGCTGCCTCCTGCCGGCGAGCCGAGACAGAGCATGTGGCGAGAAGGCCCTGACGGCCCGGCGACGGAGACTTCCGGGGTCGCCACAGGCCACCGCGGTGGCTCGTCGCCGAAGAACGGAGTGAGGCATGTACCGCCAGGTGCTGGACCCGGTCGCCGGGTCACTGAGCTGGAGCGCGCTGCTGGCCAGCCTGCCGATCCTCGCGCTGTTCACGCTGCTCGGCCTCGTGCGTGCCAAGGCCTGGGTGGCCGCCGCCGGCGGGCTCGCGGTGGCCCTGCTGGTGGCGATCGCGGCGTATGAGATGCCGGTCGACCAGGCGTTGCTGACCGCCACGCAGGGCGGCGCCTTCGGTCTGTTCCCACTCGCGTGGACGTTCACCACCGCGATCTGGATCTACACGATGACCGTCGGCACCGGCCACTTCGACGTGCTGCGGCGATCGTTCGCGCAGGTCAGCGATGACCGGCGGATCCAGGCGATCGTCATCGCGTTCTGCTTCGGCTCGCTGCTTGAGGCGCTCGCCGGGCAAGGCACGCCGGTCGCGATCACCAGCGTCATGCTGCTCGCGGTGGGGTTCCGGCCGGTGCTGGCGGCAAGCACGGCCCTGGTGGCCAACACCGTGCCCGCCGCGTTCGGCCCGCTCGGGCTGCCGATCACCACGCTGGCGAAGGTGACCGGCCTGCCGGCAGACGACCTCGGGGCGATGGCCGGGCGGCAGGTGCCCATCCTCGCCGTGGCGATCCCGCTGCTGGTGGTCCTGATCGTGGACGGCCGCCGGGGCGTGCGCGAGCAGTGGTGGCCGGCCCTGGCCTGTGGGCTGTCCTTCGGGTTCGCGCAGTTCGCCACCTCCAACTACCTGGCGGTCGCGCTGGCCGACATCGTCGCCGCCCTGGTCAGCGTGGGCGTGGTGACGCTGCTGGTGCGCCGGCGACCGGCGATCAGGCACGCCGCGGCGCCGGCCCTGGTCGGCCGGGGCGGCTCTGTCGGCGGCTCTGTCGGCGGCTCCGTCGGCGACTCAGCGGTCGACGGCTTAGGGATCGGCGGCCCGGCGGTCGACGCGGCAGCTCCCGACAGCCGTGCCGACGTCCTGCGCGCCTACGCGCCGTACGCGGCGATTGTCGCGATCTTCACCTTGTCGCAATGGGGGCCCGTCACCCGGGCCCTGGACTCGGCCACCGCGACGTTCGGCTGGCCGGGCCTGCACCTGCTGACTCTGGCGGGCAAGCCGTCGTCGCTGTCCACCTACAAGCTCAACCTGCTCTTGGCGCCCGGCTCGCTGCTGTTCCTGGCGGGGCTGATCACGATGGCGGTGCTGCGGGTCAGCCCCGCGCAGGCCGTGCGGGCCTACGGCCGAGCCGTGCTGCAGCTGCGCTGGGCGATTCTCACGGTGACCGGCCTGCTGGCGCTGTCCTTTGTGATGAACGCCAGTGGCCAGGCCGCGACCCTGGGCCATTGGATGTCCGGCGCGGGCGGGTTGTTCGCGGTGCTGTCACCGATCCTCGGCTGGCTCGGCGTGGCCCTGACCGGCTCGGACACCTCGTCGAACTCGCTGTTCGGCGCGCTGCAGGTCTCGGCTGCCGGGCAGACCGGGCTCGACCCGACGCTGCTGGCGGCCGCGAACGCCTCAGGCGGCGTGGTCGGCAAGATGATCTCGCTGCAGAACCTGACCATCTCCGCCGGCGCCGTCGGGCTCGTGGGGCGCGAAGGCGACCTGTTCCGTCGGATGTTCGGCTGGAGCCTGGTGCTGCTGTCAGGGATGTGCCTGATCGTGGGGCTGCAGGCGACGCCGGTGCTGTCCTGGATGACGCCGTGACCCAGCGGCGCCGATGCGCCAGCCGTCCGATAGCCCGCCGCCGATAAGCCCGCCGCCGATAAGCTCGCCGTCCGATAAGCCCGCCGTCCGATAGCCCGCCGTCCGATAGCCCGCCGCAGCCTAAGCTTCGCTGATGCTCGCTCCGCATCAGCTGCACACCCTGCGCACCGTGCTGGCCACTGGCTCCTACGCCGGCGCGGCCGCCGAGTTGCGTTACACGCCCTCCGCGGTCTCCCAGCAGATGTCGGCGCTGGAGAAGGCCACCGGCCTGGTCCTGTTCGAGCGCGGCGCGCAGAGCGTCCGGCCGACCGCGCACGCCCACCTGCTGGCCGAGCGGGCCGCCGACGTGCTGGCGATGCTGGCCGGCCTGGACCGCGAGGTGGCCGCGATCGCCCGGGGCGAGGCCGGCCAGTTGCGGATCGGCAGTTTTCCGACCGCCTCGGCCAGGCTGCTGCCGGCCGCGTTGGCCGCCCTGCGACAGCAGCGTCCAGGTGTCGAGATCGAGGTGGACGAGGGCGAGCTGGACGCGCTGCTGCCCCGGTTGCTGTCCGGCGAGCTCGACCTGGCGTTGGCCTATCGCTATGACACCGTGCCGCCCGGCTGGCCCGCCCGGCTGGCCGAGACCGAGGTGCTGCGCGAGCCGCTGTACCTGCTGCTGCCGGCCGGGCATCGGCTGGCCGGCGCTCCGTTGCGGTTGGCCGCGTTGGCGGCCGAGCGCTGGGTGGCCCCGCTGGCCGGCTCACCGGGCGCGCTGAACCTGGACCGGTTGGCGGCCCGAGCCGGCTTCGTGCCGCGAGTCAGCTTTCGCAGCAACGACTACTCGGTGGTGCGGGGCCTGGTCGGGGCAGGCCTGGGGGTCGCCCTGGTTCCGGGCCTGGGCGTCAGCGACACCGACGGCGTGCTGCCGACCCCGCTGCTGGGACGCTCACCGCGGCGTGCCGTGCTGGCCTTGCACCGGCCGGCGGCGCACAACAGCTTGATCGCCGCGGCTCTGAGCGCGATCCGGGCCACCGCCCGGACGCTGGACTGAGCGCGCCCAGCCAGCTCCGCCGGCGCGGCAGCGTCTCAGCTGCTGAAGCAGGCCGGCGGCGGAACGCCGTCCAGGCCCAGCGCCACCGCCGCCCGGGCGGCGACCGGCCCGACGAGGTTGCCGGTGCCGTTGTAGCCACCGCAGGCGATGACTCCGGGTCGGGCCTCGGTCACCAGCGGGCGGGCGTCTTCGGTGTAGCCGACCGAGGCGGCCCACCGGTGGCTGACCCGGACCGGGGCGCCGGCGAACCGGGCCGCGGCCTGCTCGATCCAGGCCTGCACCCCGGCTGTCGGGCTCGTCCGCGTCGTCCACTCCTGATCGAGGAACCGGTCCCGGCCACCGCCGACGAACAGCCGGCCGGCCTGGTCCTGCTGGGCGTAGTCATAACCCCACCGGCCGTACACCGGGCAGGGCAACCGCCCCGGCGCCACCGGCTCGGTGGCCAGCATCTGCAGCCGCGCGGTCCGCACCCGGCCGGCCAGCTCGGGCAGCAGCACCTCCAGCCGGCCGTCGACGGCGACCACCACCAACCCCGCTGACACCGCGCCGGCGGCGGTCTGCACCCGGCCGGCGCTGATCGCGGTGACCGGGCTGTTCTCGAACAGCCGGGCTCGGCCGGGATCGCCGCCGTACAGCGTGGCCAGCCCCAACGCCCGGCGGGCCGGGTTCATCGCCGCGTCGTCGGGCAGGAACAACCCGGCGCCGAGTTCGCCGTCATAGCGGCGCACCGCGATGCCGTGCTCGCGCAGCACCTCGTGCTGCTCGTGGCAATCGGCCAGCTCCGCCTGCCGGTCAGCCTCTTCGAGCTCGTCCGCCGGCTCGCCCGGCAACCCGGCGATCCGCAGCGAACCGACCTGGCGGACCACCTCCGGACCCAGCAGCCGGGCCAGCTCGGCGATCTCGTCGAGGGTCTGGCGGTAGAGCTCCAGGGCGGCGGCCAGGCCCCAGCCGGCGCCGGCGTGGTGAACGCTGATGGCCGGGCCGCCGAGCAGGAACCCGCCGTTGCGCCCGGCCGCGCCCGCGGCCACCCGGCCGGCGTCCACGCCCACCACCGACAGCCCCCGGCGCAGCACCTCGCCGACCGCGGCCAACCCGCTGCCGCCGAGCCCCACCACGCACACGTCGGCCCGCAGGTCACCGCTCAGCGCCGGCAGTCCCGGCCAGCCGGCGACCCCGGGGTCAGCGTCCCAACCCACCTCGCTCATGGACGCAAAGCCCGGCCCAACCGGCGGGCAGGCGTGCTCACAGCACCTTGGACAGGAACGCCTTGGTCCGGTCGTGCTGCGGATTGGCCAGCACCTCGCGGGGGTTGCCCGACTCGACCACGACTCCAGCGTCCATGAACACCAGCTGGTCGGCGACCTCCCGGGCGAAGCCCATCTCGTGGGTGACCACGATCATGGTCATGCCGCCGCGGGCCAGCTCCTTCATCACGTCCAGGACCTCGCCGACCAGCTCCGGGTCCAGCGCCGAGGTCGGCTCGTCGAACAGCATGAGCTTCGGGTCCATCGCCAGCGCCCGGGCGATGGCGACCCGTTGCTGCTGCCCGCCGGACAGCTGGGCGGGGTAGGCCTTCTCCTTCTCCGAGAGCCCGACCTGGGCCAGCAACTCCCGAGCCCGCTCGACGGCCACCGCCTTCTTCTGCTTCTTCACCCGGATCGGCGCCTCGGTGATGTTCTCCAGCGCCGTCAGGTGCGGAAAGAGGTTGAACCGCTGAAAGACCATTCCGATGTCGCGGCGCTGACGGGCCGCGTCCCTGGCCGGCATCTCATGCAGCTTGCCGCCGCGTTCGTGGTAGCCGACCAGCTCACCGTCGACCCAGAGCCGGCCGGCAGTGACCTGCTCCAGGTGGTTGATGCAGCGCAGAAAGGTGGACTTGCCCGAGCCCGACGGCCCGACCAGGCACATCACCTCGCCCCGCTCGACGGTCAAGGAGATGCCCTTGAGCACCTGCAGCGCGCCGAAGGACTTGCACACCGACTCGCTGCGCACCATGGGCCGGCTCATCCGAGGCGCCCGTGCTGGTCGCCGACGCCCTGGGCGTTGGCCAGCGCTTGCAGTTGCCTGACCGACATCTTGCGCGAGGCCCCCCGGGCGAAGTGACGCTCCAGATAGAACTGACCGACCATCAGGATCGAGGTGAAGAACAGGTACCAGATCGAGGCCACCAGCAGCATCGGGATCGGGTTGAAGGTCTCCACCGACAGGTCGCGGGTGCGGCTGTAGAGCTCCTTGGTGTAGGGCACCGCGGTGACCAGCGAGGTGGTCTTGAGCATCGAGATCAGCTCGTTGCCGGTCGGCGGGATGATCACCCGCATCGCCTGCGGCAGCACGATCCGCCTCGTCGACTGCCCCCACGACATGCCCAACGCCCGGGCTGCCTCGTCCTGCCCCTCGTCCACGCTGGTGATGCCGGCCCGGACGATCTCGGCCATGTAGGCCGCCTCGTTGAGAGCCAGCCCGATCACGGCCAGCCAGTAGTAGGTGAAGAAGCTCTGGGTCTGGACGTGGGCGAACTGGTGCACGAACGGGATGCCGAGGTCGATCTCGGGGTAGATGACGACCAACAGCCCCCAGAACACCAGCTGCACGTACACCGGGGTGCCCCGGAAGACCCAGAGATAGCCGAAGCTCACCCACTTCAGGATCGGGTTCGGCGACAGCCGCATCACCGCGAGCACGACTCCGAGCAGGATCGCGAAGAACATCGCCAGCGCGGTCAGCGACAGCGTGATCATCGCCGCCTGGCTGACCCGCTCGTCGAACAGGTACTGCCCGACGGTCGACCAGTCATAGGCCGAGTTGGTCGCCGCGCCGTAGAGGAACAGGCCCAGCAGCAGGACCACCAGCACGGCCGCGACCCACCGGCCCGGTCGCCGCAGCGGCACCGCCTGGATCAACTCAGGGCTGCTCCCAGCGGCGCCGGCGGCCTTCCCGGCGTCAGGGTGTGAGACAGACACGGCTCAGCTCTGGGCGCCGTTGACGGTCGCCTGTGTGAGACCACCGGCGCCGACCCCCCACTTGTCCAGGACCTGCTTGTAGGTGCCGTCGTCGATCATCGACTGGACGGCCTTCTGCAGCGCCTGCTTCAGGGTGCCGGCGTCCTTGGCCACCACGAAGCCGTACGGCGCGGCGCCGTAGATCTCGCCGGCCAACGCCAGCTTGCCGTTGGACTGCTTGACCGCGTACTGGGTGATCGGCGAGTCGGCGGCGAAGGCCTCGGCCTGGCCGAGGATCACTGCCTGGTTCACCGCGTCCTGGCTGTCGATCTTGACGATCGTGATCGCCTTCTTGCCCGCCGCGGTGCAGGCCTTGCTCCTGGCCGGCAGGTCGTCGGTCTCCTGGGTGGTGCTGGTCTGCACGGCGATCTTCATGCCACAGGCGTTGTCCGGGTCGACGGTCTTGCCCGCCGGTGCGGCCCACTGGGTGCCGGCGCTGTAGTAGTTGACGAAGTCGACCTGGGCCTCGCGGGTCTTGTTGTCGGTGAAGGAGGACATCCCGATGTTGAACTTGCCGCCCTTGACCGAGGGGATGATGTTGTCGAAGCCAGACTCCTGCAGGACCGGCGTCACGCCGAGCTTGGTCGCCATCGCGTTGAGCAGGTCGACCTCCCAGCCGACGATCTTGCCGGACGGGTCCTTGTACTCGTTCGGCGCGTAGGGCACGTTGATGCCGACGATGAGCTTGCCCGAGGACTTGAGCGAGGCAGGCAGCAGATCTGCCGCGGCCTGGTCCTTGCTGACGGCGCCGACAGTCGCCGACGTGGTCGGCGTGCTGGACTTGGGCTCATTCTTCGCGCACCCGGCCAGGGCCAGCGAGCCGGTGACGGCGAGTCCGGCGAAGACGACGATGGAACGACGCATTCTCACTTCTCTCTTCGATACGCATTCACGGGCATGGTTGGCGCGACTCTAAGGCAGCGCTCTGGCACGCCAGAGGGAACCCTCTGCTACGAAACTCAAACGTGACCGGGCTCGCGTCATTTATCGTCTAAGCCGGTTTTGCCGCCGGCTCAGGCGCTCCGCATTCAGAAGCCCGCCCGCTCAGCCTTGCCGAGCACCACCACGCCGCTTTCGGACACGTGGTAACGGCTGCGGTCGGATTCGAGGTCGACACCGATGTGGGCGCCGGGAGCGATCACCACGTTCTTGTCCAGGATCGCCCGGCGCACCACGGCACCCTCGCCGATCACCACGTTGTCCATGATCACCGACCCCTCGACGTAGGCGCCGTTGCGGATCTTGACGTTGGGCGACACCACGCTGCTGCGCACCGTGGAGCCGGAGATGATCGCCCCGGCGCCGACGATCGACTCCTGGGCCAGGCCGCCGTCGACGAACTTGGCCGGCGGCAACTGCTCGTGAAAGGTGTAGATCGGCCAGGCCGAGTTGTAGAGGTTGAAGATCGGGTGGACGCTGACCAGGTCCATGTTCGCGTCGTAGTAGGCGTCCATGGTCCCGACGTCGCGCCAGTAGCCGCGGTCGCGCTCCTCCGAGCCCGGGATGTCGTTGTCGTCGAAGTCATAGACCGACGCCCGGCCGCGTTCGACCATCCACGGCATGATCGAGCCGCCCATGTCGTGCACCGAGGTCGGGTCCTCGGCGTCGGCCCGCAGCGCCTCGACCAGCGCCTCGGTGGTGAAGATGTAGTTGCCCATCGAGGCGTAGCTGACGTCGGGGTCGTTGGGCAGGCCCGGCGGGTCGGCCGGCTTCTCCAGGAACTGCAGCACCTTGCCGTTGACGTCGGCGTCGATCACGCCGAACTGGTCGGCCTGGTCGCGCGGCACCCGGATGCCGGCCACGGTGACCCCGCAGCCGGAGTCGATGTGCCGCTCCAGCATCTGCTTGGGATCCATCCGGTACACGTGGTCGGCGCCGAACACCGCGATGTGCGTGGGCTTGTCGTCGGTGATCAGGTTCATCGACTGCAGGATCGCGTCGGCGCTGCCGGTGTACCAGCGCGGGCCCAGCCGCTGCTGAGCCGGCACCGGAGTCACGTAGTTACCGAGTAACTGCGACATCCGCCAGGTCTGGGTGATGTGCCGGTCCAGCGAGTGCGACTTGTACTGGGTCAACACGCAGATCCGCAGGAAGCCCGCGTTCACCATGTTGGACAGCACGAAGTCGACCAGCCGGTAATTACCCCCGAAGGGCACTGCCGGCTTTGCCCGGTCCGCGGTGAGGGGCCACAGCCGCTTTCCCTCACCACCAGCCAGGACGATGCCGAGTACCCGGACGCCAGCAGCCATATCGTCACCCTAGCGGGATTGACAGCCGTGTCACACCTGCTGTTCCGGGGGGCTGTCCGCGGCGATAGCGTGCTAAGCATGCGCGCAGCACTGATCAGCCGGGAGTACCCGCCCGAGGTCTACGGCGGGGCAGGGGTCCACATCGAGTTCCTGGCGCGCGAGTTGCGCAAGCTGATCGAGGTGGAGGTGCACTGCTTCGGCGCCGAGCGCGACGAGCCCGGCGTGCACGCCTATCGGACGCCGCCCGGCCTGGCCGCGGCCAACCCGGCGCTGGCCACCCTGGGCGTCGACCTCGAGATCGCGGCGGGTCTGATGTCTGACGGCGCGCCAGTCGCGGACCTGGTGCACTCGCACACCTGGTACGCCAACCTCGCCGGTCACCTGGCCTCGATGATGTACGACATCCCCCACGTGGTGACCGCGCACTCGCTGGAGCCGCTGCGGCCGTGGAAGGCCGAGCAGCTCGGCGGCGGTTACCGCATCTCATCCTGGGCCGAGCGCAGCGCCTATGAAGCGGCCGCGGCGGTGGTGGCGGTCAGCAACGGGATGCGCGCTGACATCCTCGCCGCCTACCCCGCGCTGGAGTCCTCACGGGTGCACGTGATCCCGAACGGAATCGACACCGAGCTCTACGCGCCGGTGCCCGCGCGCGACGTGCTACGGCACTACGGGCTGGACCCCGACCGCCCGATCGCGCTGTTCGTCGGCCGGATCACCCGGCAGAAGGGCGTCGGGCATCTGGTCGCGGCCGCCGCCGACTTCACCCCGGGCGTGCAGCTCGCGCTGTGCGCCGGCGCCCCGGACACCCCTGAGCTCGCCGCCGAGATCACCGAGGCCGTCCACCGGTTGCAGGCCGGCCGCAAGGGCGTCGTCTGGATCCAGGAGATGCTGCCGCGCGAGCAACTGCTGCAACTGCTCAGCGCCGCCGACCTGTTCCTGTGCCCGTCGATCTACGAGCCGCAGGGCATCGTCAACCTCGAGGCGATGGCGTGCGAGACCGCGGTGGTGGCCTCCCGGGTCGGCGGCATCCCCGACGTGGTGGTCGAGGGCGAGACCGGCCTGCTGGTGGACTACGCCGCGGACCCGAAGGAGTTCGAGGCCGGCTTCGCCGCGGCCGTCAACGAGCTGCTCGCCGACTCAGGGCGGTTGCAGTCGATGGGACTGGCCGGCCGGGAGCGCGCGGTCACCCAGTACGGCTGGGACGCCATCGCCGCCCGCACGGTGCGGTTGTACCAGTCGTTGCGCTGAGCTCCTCGGCTGGCCTGGCTCAGCCGGGTGAGCCGGCCGCGGTCCCTAAGCCGGCCATGGTGTCTGAGCCGGCCATGGTGTCCAGGTAGTGAGCCAGCAGCCGGGCGCCGAACCCGGTGGCGCCGTGGGACAGCACCGGCCCGTCAGCGGCGGCCCTCGCCGGCCCGGCGATGTCCAGGTGCGCCCAGGCGACGTCACCGACGAACGGCTGCAGGAACAGCGCCGCCGTGATCGCCCCCGGGGTGCCGGGATCGTTGCGCGCGTCGGCCACCGGGGACTCCAGCTGCTTGACGTAGTGATGCTCCAGCGGCATCCGCCAGATCGGCTCTCCGGAGTCCGCGCTGGCCTGTTCCAGCTGGGCGGCGAGGGCGTCGTCGTTGGCGAAGTAGGCGCCGATCTCCATTCCGAGCGCCACTCTGGCGGCGCCGGTCAGGGTGGCGACGTCGATCAGCACGTCCGGCTTGAGCCGCTTGACCGCATAACCGAGCGCGTCGGCCAGGATCAACCGGCCCTCGGCGTCGGTGTTGCCGACCTCGGTGGTGCGTCCACCGAAGTGGGTGATCACGTCCGAAGGCCGCGTCGCGGTCCCCGACACGGCGTTCTCGGCGGCCGGCACCAGGACGGTCACCGAGATCGCCAGCTTGCGCATCGCCGCGTACTGGACCGCGGCGAGCACCGCCGCTCCCCCGCACATGTCGGTGTGCATGGTGCGCATGCCGTCGCCCAGTTTGAGGTTCAGGCCGCCGGTGTCGAAGGTGATCCCCTTGCCGACGAGCACCACGTGCGGCAACCGGGCGGCGCCGCTCTTTCGCCGCGGCCGGTAGGTCACCTCGATCAGTCGCGGGCCGGCTGCCGAGCCGCCGCCGACGGCGAGAACGCCGCCGAAGCCCTGCGCGGTCAACCACGCCTCGTCGTGCACGCTCACCTTGCAGCCGGCGGGGGTCAGCTGCTGCTCGGCCAGCTCGCCCATCCGGGCGGGGGTCAGTTCGTTGGGCGGGGCGTTGCCCAGGTCGCGAGCCCAACCGGCGGCGTCAGCGGCCTCGTCACCGGCGTCCAGGCCGGCCCGGTCCAGCGTGCCGACCAGATTCAGCTGATGCAGGGCGTCCTCTGCGTCGGAGGCCTTGCTGTACTGGTAGCCGCCGAGCACCAGCCCCTCAGCCAGCGCCCGGCTCTGCCGCCGGCTCGGGGCGTGGATGGCCACCGCCACGCTGCGCGACTCGGGCAGTCGCTCGATCCGCCGGCCCAGCGCGACCGCCGCCACCCGCAGGTCTTCGGGGCTGGCGTCACCGAGGCCGACGATCAGGACGGTGGCCGGGACCGCCCCGGGCAGGGTCACCGTGTGCAAGGCGCCGGCCTCAGCGTCGGGCTCCTCGGCCGAGACGTACAGCGCGCAGGCCTCGGCGGCGGCCACCGGCAGCACCTCGGTGGAAATCTCCTCCAGCTGCAGCTCTGATCCGATCAAGCCGAGGGCCACCACGTCAGCAGCCGTGTGACGCTCGGGTATCTGCAGCAGGATCACAGCGGACCTTCTTCAAGCTCAGGACTGGCGCGAGAGTCACGCGCCAGCCGACAGACGGGCTTACCGGGTGTTCGGGCTTGCGGGGTGTTCGGGCTTGCGGGGTGTTCGGGCCTGCAGGGTGTTCGGCGAGGCATAGCGCGGCCCCAGCCACGGCCCGTGCGGGTGTGCGCACAGGACTGGACTGGGGCCGATAGGCGCCCGCTAACCTACGGCCGCTGACAACGCCTGTGACAGCGCGCTTGCCTCATCAGCAGAAAGCTCGACGACGAGACGACCGCCGCCTTCCAGCGGGACGCGCATCACCAAGCCACGACCCTCCTTGGTGACTTCCAGCGGACCATCACCCGTCCGCGGCTTCATCGCCGCCATCCGTGCCTCCTATGCGATAAGAACTGCACCATCACGTCAGCCGATCAGCGTTCGACCGGGCAGTGTGCTCCCATTGTCTCGCATCGCCGGTGATGCGACCAAAGCGGCCCGGTTCAAAGCCGCGCCGGGCACCGATGTCCTAGGCTGCTGCCATGGCTGACGTGCTGCTGATCGACCGCGCCGACGGTGTGGCGACCCTGACGATGAACCGCCCCGAGTCGATGAACTCGCTGTCGACCGAGCTCAAGGACGCGCTGGTCCAAGCGCTGGCAGATGTCGGAACAGACGACACCGTGCGGGCCGTGGTGCTGACCGGGAGCGGTCGCGGATTCTGCGTCGGCCAGGACCTCAGTGAGCACATCCAGCTGCTGGAGGCCGGAGACCCGGCTCCGCTGCGCACCGTGGTGGAGCACTACAACCCGATCGCGCTGTCACTGGCTCAGATGCCCAAGCCGGTCATCGCGGCAGTGAACGGCACGGCCGCCGGCGCCGGCGCCTCGTTCAGCTTCGCCTGCGACTTCCGCATCGTCGCCGAAGAGGCCAAGTTCCTGCTGGCCTTCGCCAATGTCGGGCTGGCCCTAGACAGCGGCGCCTCCTGGACGCTGCCCCGGCTGATCGGCGCGGGCCGGGCCCTGGAGCTGGCCCTGCTGGCACAGCCCATCACCGCCGAGACGGCTCAGCGCTACGGGCTGGTGACCCAGCTGGTGCCCGCTGAGCAGGTGCTGCCCACCGCCCAGGAGCTGGCCGCCCGGCTGGCTGCCGGGCCGACCGTGGCCTACGCCGGCATCAAGAACGCCATCCACCACGCCGCGACAGCCACGCTGGAGCAGGCGCTGGAGAACGAGGCCATCCTGCAGACCGCCGCCGGCGCCACTGCCGATCACCGGGCGGCCGTGGCGGCCTTCGTCAAGAAGGAGAAGCCGGTCTTCCGCGGTCGCTGAGCCCGCGAGCCGCACGGCTGGGGCCCGATTCCTCAGGTGGTCGCTCGCCAGCAGTAGGCCACGTGGTCATCGACCATGCCGGTGGCCTGCATCAGCGCGTAGGCGGTGGTCGGCCCGACGAAGGCGAACCCGCGTCGCTTGAGCTCCTTGGCCATCGCCTTGGACTCCGGCGTCCACGCCAGCACGTCGGTGAGCAACGCCGGACGCTGATGCTCGGCCGGGGCGAAGGACCACAGCAGCTCGGTCAGGCCCTCGGGGACGCTGTCGAGAATGGCCCGGGCGTTGTTCATCGCCGCGTCGACCTTGGCCCGGTTGCGGACGATGCCCGCGTCGGCCAGCAGCCGCTGCCGGTCGGCCTCGCCGAAACCGGCCACGGTGGTGATGTCGAAGCCGGCGAAGGCGGCGCGGAAGTTCTCGCGCTTGCGCAGGATCGTCAGCCAGGACAGCCCGGACTGGAACGCCTCCAGGGTCATCCGCTCGAACAGCGCGTTGTCACCGCGCACCGGCACGCCCCACTCGGTGTCGTGATAGATCGCGTAGTCCGGCGTGCTGTCGCCCCACTCGCACCGGCGTAAGCCGGCCGCGCCCGGGTCACCGTCGATCCGGTGAGGTTCGGTCATTCGGGCCCTTGCGAGCGCTCGGGTTCGGGGCGGTCCTCTACGGGTCGGGCCTCGACCGGTCGCGACTCGGGTCGGACGCCTACGGGTCGGGCCTCGACAGGTCGCGATTCAGGCCGGGCCTCGACGGGTCGGGCCTCGACGGGCCGCGACTCGGGCTGGGCCTCGACGGCCGGCCGGCCGGCGCCGCCGGCGGCCTGGGAGCGCAGCCGGGCGATCTCCTCATCGCGCACCACGATCTCGGCGGCCAGCCGGTCGATCAGGTCGTCGGTCTCGGCGAAGCGGTAGCCGCGCACCCCGACCGGGATGCGCACCCGATCCAGGTCGGATCGAACCATCCGCCGGTCGGCCGGCAGCTCGAAGGGCCGGTTGTCACGCTGCGGGGGCAGTGACAGCCCGCGGGGCAGCAGCGCCACCACGCCGTAGAACAGCAGCGCCGCCACCACCAGGGCCAGCAACAGGTAGCCGAGCAGCAACATGGTCAAATCCTGGCACGCCGGGCTGACAACCGTCGACACGCCCCTGGCGCCGCGGCGCCCGGGCCACCGGGCGTCGCGCGCTCAGATCAGCGCGAAGGCCGCGTCCACCCGACTCACCCGGTGCAGCCGCTGCCAGGCGGCCGGACGGACGAAGCCGCGCTCGGTCATCGATTCGAGGAACTGCCAGAGCGGGGCGTAGAAGCCGTCCGGGTCCAGCACGATCACCGGTTTCGGATGCATGCCCAGCGAGCCCGCCGTCCAGACCTCGAAGAACTCCTCCAGGGTGCCGATGCCTCCGGGCAGCACCAGGAAGGCGTCGGCGTGGGCGTCCATCAGTGCCTTGCGCTCGCGCATGGTGTCGACCACCAGCAACTCGTCGGAGTCGGTGTCGGCCACCTCGTAGTCGACCAGGTGCTGCGGAATGACTCCCAACGTGCGAGCGCCGTGCGCCCGCGCCTGGGCGGCCACCTGGCCCATCATCGAGACCCGGCCACCGCCTGAGACCAGCCGGTGCCCGCCGTCGCCGATCCGGGCGCCCACCTCGGCCGCCAGCCGCAGGTAGGACTGGTCGATGCCGTCGGCGGAGGCGCAGAAGACGCAGATCGAGGCCATCGGCTACCGCGGCCCGGCGGCTGGGCCCATAGCGCCGCCGGAGCCGCTACTGGGCATCGCCTGCGCCGGCAGAGCGCGACTCGGCGTGCGCGGCGTCCTCGGTCAGCTCCTGCGCCGAGCGGTGCGCGTCGGCCTCGACGATGATCGACACCGCCTCCTCGACGTCGGAGGTGACCCGGATCAGCTCCAGGTCCGCGGCCCCGATCTTGGCCTCGGGCAGCATCGTGCCCCTGATCCAGTCCAGCAGCCCGGACCAGTACTGCTCGCCGAACAGGATCACCGGAAACCGGGTCACCTTGCGGGTCTGCACCAGGGTCAGCGCCTCGAACAGCTCGTCCAGGGTGCCGAACCCGCCCGGCAGGATCACGAACGCCTGCGCGTACTTGACGAACATCGTCTTGCGCGCGAAGAAGTACCGGAAGGTCAGCCCGATGTCGACCCAGTCGTTGAGCCGCTGCTCGAAGGGCAGCTCGATGCCCAGGCCCACCGAGGTGCCGCCGGCCTCGGAGGCGCCGCGGTTGGCGGCCTCCATGGCGCCCGGGCCGCCGCCGGTGATCACCGCGTAGCCGGCCCGGCTCAGCGCCGCGCCCAGCTGCCGGGCCTGCTGGTACTCCGGGTGCTCGGCGTCGGTGCGGGCCGAGCCGAACACCGAGACCGCCGGTCCGAGCTCGGCGAGCAGGCCGAAGCCCTCGACGAACTCAGACTGGATGCGCAGCACCCGCCACGGGTCGGTGTGCAGCCAGTCGGTCGGTCCGCCGGAGTCCAACAGCCGCTGGTCGGTGGTCGCGGCGTCGGCCTCGACCTGGCGGCGTCGGAACACCACCGGTCCGCGGTGCCGCTCGGCCGGCAGCTTGCCCTCAGGACGTCCATTGGTCATGGCGTCACCCTAGTTCGTGGCCGCGGCAGGCGGACCGCCCAGAAAGCCCACCAGCAGTCGCTCGCAGCGCTCCAGCTGCGCCAGCTCCACCGACTCATCGGCCCGGTGCGCGAGGTTGGGGTCACCGGGGCTGAAGTTCAGCGCCGGAATGCCCAGCGCGCTGAACCGGGCGACGTCGGTCCAGCCGAGCTTGGCGGCCACCTCGCCGCCCAACGCGGCCACCGCCCGCCGCGCCAGTGGCTGGTCCAGCCCTGGGCGGGCGGCCGGCGCCGAGTCCAGCACGCTCAGCTCGAAGCCCTCGAACACCGAACGCAGGTGCTGCTCGGCCTCGGCTTCGGACCGGTCCGGCGCGAAACGGTAGTTGACGGTTACCAGGCAGCTGTCCGGGATCACGTTGCTGGCCACCCCGCCCTCGATGAGCACCGCGTTCAGCCCCTCCCGGTAGGTCAGCCCCTCGACCTCGACCTCCCGGGCGCGGTAGTCGGCCAGCCGCTGCAGGATCGGCGTCACCAGGTGAATGGCGTTGACTCCCAGCCAGGACCGCGCGCTGTGCGCCCGCCGGCCGGCGGTGCTCAGCTGGACGCGCATGGTGCCCTGGCAGCCGCCTTCGACGGTCCCGTTCGTCGGCTCCAGCAGGATGGCCAGGTCGGCTTGCAGCAGCTCCGGGTGCTCGGCGGCGACCCGGTTCAAGCCGTTGCGGGCAGCCGCCACCTCCTCGCAGTCATAGAACAGCCAGGTCAGGTCGACGGCCGGCTCCAGCGCCCCGACGCCGACGAGTTCGAGCACCCGCAGCTGCAGCGCCACGCCGGACTTCATATCCGAGGCGCCGCAGCCGTGCAGCCTGCCCTCGGCCAGCCGCGAGGGCAGGTTGCCCGCGATCGGCACCGTGTCCAGGTGCCCGGCCAGCACCACCCGCTCGGCAAGCCCCAGCTCGGTCCGCACGATCACCACATTGCCCAGCCGCAGCACCGACAGCCGGTCATGGCGGCGGACCGCGGCCTCCACCGCGTCGGCGATCCGGGCCTCGTCACCGGACACCGACTCGATGTCGACCAGGTCGGCGGTGAGCTGGGCCGCCGTCCGGCTCAGTTCCAAGACGGCGGGCCCGGGTGGCTGGATCGGAGTTGTCGTCACGGCCAGCAGGTTAGTCGCCAGGAAGGATCGGTGAAGGTTGACTAGGGTGTCGGCGTGACCCCCAGCTCTGAGAGCCAGCTCAGCGACCCCTCCGACACCGGCCTCGCCCACGGCTTCGGCCTGGCCAGCATCGCCGCCGACGGCGCCGTCCTCGACGTCTACTACCCCAGCCCGGCCCTCGGGCCTGCGGCGCCTGACGCAGTCGCCCCCGCCGAGCTGTCGGCGTTGACCGGGGTCGACGAGCTGCGCGGGGTGCGGACGGAGGTGCTGTCCAGGGTGCTGGAACTGGCGGCCGAGCCGGTTGACGCGGCCGACGTCTACCTGCGCCTGCACCTGCTCTCGCACCGCCTGGTCGCCCCCCACGGGGTGAACCTCAGCGGTGTCTTCGGGGTGCTGAACAACGTGGTGTGGACCAACCACGGGCCGTGCGCGGTCGCCGGCTTCGAGCAGGTGCGGACCAGGCTGCGCGCCCGCGGCCCGGTCACCGTCTACGGCGTCGACAAGTTCCCGCGGATGGTGGACTACGTCGTGCCCGCCGGAGTGCGGATCGCCGACGCCGACCGGGTGCGCCTGGGCGCGCACCTGGCCGCCGGCACCACCGTGATGCACGAAGGCTTCGTCAACTACAACGCCGGCACGCTCGGCGCCTCGATGGTCGAAGGCCGGATCTCGGCCGGGGTGGTCGTCGGGGACGGCTCGGACGTCGGCGGCGGCGCCTCGATCATGGGCACCCTGTCCGGCGGCGGCAAGGAGGTGGTCTCGGTCGGCCGGCGCTGCCTGATCGGGGCCAACGCCGGCATCGGGATCTCCCTGGGCGACGACTGCGTGGTGGCCGCCGGAACCTATGTCACGGCCGGCTCCAAAGTGGTGCTGCCGGACGGAACTGTTCGCAAGGCCGCGGAGTTGTCTGGGCAGGCCGGGCTGCAGTTCTGGCAGAACACGGTGACAGGGGCCCTGGAGGTGCGCCAGCGCACCGGCGCCGGGGTCGCGCTGAACACCGACCTGCACGCCAACTGAGCCGGGGACGAGATCGGACGGGACGTAAGCGGTGGCGGGTCGAACGCGGCGCGGCGGCATCGCCCTGCTGGTGGTGGTGATCGTGCTGGGCGCGTTGGCCTTCGGCGCCCGGACGCTCTGGCGAGCCGCTCAGTCGGTGGTCAAGCCTGACGGCTGCGACGTGGGCAGCTACTTCCTGGAGCTGGAGCAGGCCCAGGTCGCCTCGGCCATCGTCGGGGTGGTGCTCAAGCGTGAGTTGCCCAAACGCGCGGCGGTGCTGACCATCGGCGGCGCCTTGCAGGAGTCCAAGCTGCGCAACATCCCGGCCGGGCAGGGTGACCGCGATTCGGTGGGCATCCTGCAGCAACGGCCCTCACAGGGCTGGGGCACCGCTGAGCAGATCGCCGACGTCCGCTACGCGACCGGGAAATTCCTGGACGCTTTGGTGCGGGTGCCTGGCTGGCAGGACGGCTCGCTGGCCACCGTGGTGCAGACCGTGCAGATCTCGGCCGACGGCTCGGCCTACGCCCGGCACGAGGACCAGGCGCAGGCGATCACCGACGCGCTGGTCGGCGACACCCCGGCCGGGGTGTCATGCCGCTTCGACAAGCCCGACCGCTCGGCGAAGCCCGCCGCTGTCGCGGCCGCGCTGACTCGCGACCTCCCGGTCAGCGCCCCCACGGTGGCGGGCAAGACCGTCACCGTCACCGACGCCGGGTGGGCCACCGTGGCATGGTTCGTCTGCAACGCCGACCGGCTGGGCGTGGAGTCGGTGCGCCACGAGGGCAAGCGGTGGAGCTATTCCGAGGGCTGGAAGGACGACGCCGCGGCGAGCGGCTCAGCCGTGGTCGCCACGCTGGCGCACTGAGGCGCCGCCGCGGCTGCGGCCAGCGGTCCTAGTGGTCGCCGGCCTGAGGTGGCAGAGCCATGATGAAGGCCGGGTCCGCTGCGGTCTTGCCGACCTTGGACGCGCCGCCCGGCGAGCCGAGCTCGTCGAAGAAGTCGACATTGGCCTGGGTGTACTGACGCCACTTCTCGGGCACGTCGTCCTCGTAGAAGATCGCCTCGACCGGGCACACCGGCTCGCACGCGCCGCAGTCGACGCACTCGTCCGGATGGATGTAGAGCATCCGGCTGCCTTCATAGATGCAGTCGACCGGGCATTCTTCGATGCACGCCTTGTCCAGCACATCAACGCAGGGTTCGGCGATCACGTAGGTCACTGGAGGGTCCTCCCGGTACGGGTTAGCGCTGGTCCAAAGGGGTGCATCGTCACCACCGGTGCATAGTATGCCGGTCATGCTGTCTACCGAGCTCGTGGGGCGGCGGATTGTCCTGCGTTATCGGCGTCATGACGGAATACTCCCCCCGCTTTCAGACGTGGTCGGCGAGTTGACGTCCCTGACGCCCACCACCGCCGTCGTGGCAGGCCCGAACGGCCCGGTCACCGTTGATCGAGCCGCGATCGTGGCCGCCCGGCCGGTGGCCCCGCACCGGCGCCAGATCCTGGAGCTCGAACGCATCGCGCGCCGGGGCTGGCGAGCGGCTGAGGTGGAGGAGTTTGACGGCTGGCTGCTGCACGCCGACCAGGGTTGGACCAGCCGGGCGAACTCGGTGCTGCCGCTGACCACCCCACGCCGGCCGCTTTCGGAGCTGCTGGCCGCGGCGGACCGGTTCTACGCCGAGCGCGGGCTGCCGGTGCAGATCCAGTTGCCGCTGCCGGCGCGGGGGCTGCTCGACGCCGAGCTGGCGGGCCGGTGCTGGAGTCTGCGACGGCCTGCGGTGATGCTGAGCTCGCCGATCAGCGGCTTGCCCGAGGTCCTGGTCAGCGACGAGCCGGTGCGGCTGGACCCGGTCCCGTCCACGGCCTGGCTGGACGGTTATCACCATCGCGGCGACCCGCTGCCCGAGCACGCGGTGCGGCTGCTGACCCGCCACGACCAGGTCCGGTTCGCCTCGCTCAGCCGGAACGGCTCGGTGGTCGGGGTCGCCCGGGCGACGGTGGACGAAGGCTGGCTGGGGGTGAGCGCCGTCGAGGTGGCCGCCGGCCACCGCCGCTCGGGCGTGGCCAGCACGCTGATGCGGGCACTGGCGGACTGGGGCCGCGGCCAGGCAGCGACCCGGTGCTATCTGCAGGTCGAGGCCGACAACTCAGGGGCGCTGGCGTTCTACCAGCGGTTGGGCTTCATCTCCCACCATCGTTATCACTACCGGATCGCGCCAGCCGCGAGCTGAGCCAGCGACCGGTCCAGGCCCCGGGCCGGTTGGCCAGCCAGATGGTGGCCAGGCCGGCAAGCGTGCCCAAGCCGAGCAGCGAGTACGAGGTGATCGCCGTGTCGCCGGCCGGCAGCAGCACGTCACCCTCCGGTGTGGCGCTGGCCAGCAGGAAGGTGGTCACCAACCAGCCGGCCACCGGCGGCACCGCGGACACCATCGTGTCGGTCAGGCCGCGTGAGATCGCCGGCAACGCCACGTTGCTGAGCACCGCCAGCGCCGGCGCCAACGGGATCAGCGTCTGCCCGAGCCGGCTGGGCACCAGCAACACCTCGATGGTGGCGGTCATCGCGCCGGCCGCGGCGAACAGCAGGTATCCCAACGCCAGGAGGCCGGGGTGCGGCCGGGCTTGCGCCGAGCCAGTCGCGCCACCTGTCACGCCGACCCGGTCGCCGCGACTCACGCGGCGACCCGACATGCGGCGGCCCGGCTCACGCGGCGACCCCGGCTCATCCGGCGACCGGGCCGGAGGGCTCATCGAGGTCACGGCGAGCCCGGCTCATCCGGCGACCGGGCCCGAGGGCTCGTCGTGGTCTGCGGCGACCCCGGCGAAGAGGTCGGTCTCGCGGCCCTGGGCATCGCGCTGGCCGGCCGGGCTGCCATAGGCCAGCCGGAAGTACTCGGTGCTCATCGACACCTGGCCCAGGTTGTTCGACAGCGCGAAGAACGGCCCGCGCACCGTGACCTGGGTCCGATGGGCTGCCAGTGCCCGGAGCTTGGCGTCGGCCTGCTTCTCGGCGGCGACAGCGGTGGTGACCAGTTCGTCGTCGCAGACGAAAGACAGGTCCTCCGCCGAGTCGGCGGCGGCGAATCCGACCTCCGCGCCGGCCGCCCGCAAGGCCCGCAGCCCGGCGGCCATCTCCGACCGGGGCAGCGCCGTCCAGTACAGCTTCGAGAGCTGCCAGGTGGCTCCCCGGGCGGCGAAGCCAGGATCGGCGGCCGCGGCCGCCGCGGCGGTGGCAACCCGGTGGGCCATGATGTGGTCGGGATGGCCGTAGCCGCCGAAGTCGTCATAGGTGATCAGCACCTGCGGCCGCACCTGGCGGATCACCTCGACCAGCGCCGTGAGCGCCGCCGCGAACACCGTGGGGTCGGTGTCGGCTCGCCAGAACGCCCGGGGCTTGCCGTTGGCCGGATCCCCCATCATGCCGCTGTCACGAAAGCGGCCGGCGCCGCCCAGGAACCGGTGGTCTGTGACCCCCAGCTCAGCCATGGCGGCGGACAGCTCAGCGATGCGCCAGCCGCCGAGCTGGTCGGCATGACCGGCTGCCAGCAGTGCCAGCTCGGGCGTCAGCACCTCGCCCTCCTCGCCGAGAGTGCAGGTCACCAGCGTGACCTGCGCCCCTGACGCGGCGTAGTGGGCCATGGTGGCCCCGGTGGTGATGGTCTCGTCGTCGGGGTGAGCGTGCACCAGCAGCAACCGGCGAGCGGGCAGCCGCCGGTCGATGGACTGCTCGGACTCTTCGATCACCACTCCCAACCTAGCGACACCGCCCGGACCGGCTCAGCACCCGCCGGTCGCGCGTCAGAGCGCGGTGGCGCCGCCGGCCTCGGGCTGCTCGCCGGCGCTGATCCCCAGATCCTCGCCGGAGGCGATATCGGCCCGCGCCTCCGGGAAGTGGCAGGCCACGAACTGCATGGGCGCCTTGGCCTCCAGCGCCGGGACATCGGTGCGGCAGCGCTCCCGGTCGGTCTCGGACAGGACCGCGCGGTACTTGGGGCAGCGGGTGTGGAACACGCAGCCTGAGGGCGGGTTGATCGGGCTGGGCAGGTCGCCGACCAGCAGGATCCGCTCGCGCCGGCCCTCCTTCTTCGGGTCCGGCACCGGCACCGCCGACATCAGCGAGTGCGTGTACGGGTGCATCGGAGTGGAGTAGAGGGTGTCGCGCGGGGCCAGCTCCATGACCTTGCCCAGGTACATCACCGCGACCCGGTCAGCGATGTGGCGCACCACCGACAGATCGTGGGCGACGAAGATGTAGGCCAGCTTGTACTCGTTCTGCAGGTCCTCGAGCAGGTTGACCACCTGCGCCTGGATTGAGACGTCGAGTGCCGAGACCGGCTCGTCGCAGACGATCAGCTTCGGACGCAGGGCCACCGCCCGGGCGATGCCGATGCGTTGCCGCTGGCCGCCGGAGAACTCGTGCGGATAGCGGTTGTAGTGCTCGGGGTTCAGGCCGACCCGTTCCATCAGGCTCTGGACCTCGGCCTTGACGCCCCGCTCGGTCTTGGTTTTCTGGATCAGGAAGGGCGCCCCGACGATCGTGCCGATGGTGTGGCGGGGATTGAGCGAGGAGTAGGGGTCCTGAAAGATCATCTGGATGTCGGTCCGCAGAGTGCGCATCTCACCACGCTTGAGCTTGGCGATGTCGCGACCGCCGAAGTAGATCTCACCCGCCGTGGGGTCCAGCAGCTTGGTCACGACCCGGCCGGTGGTGGACTTGCCGCAGCCGGATTCGCCGACCAGGCCCAGCGTCTCACCAGCCCGAACCGCGAAAGACACCCCGTCCACGGCCTTGACCGCGCCGACCTGACGCTGGATCAAGATGCCCTGCTTGATCGGAAAGTGCTTGGTCAGGTTGTTGACCCGCAGTAGGGCGTCGGAGTCATCGGCCGCAGGCTCGAGAGGGCCGCCGGTCGCGGTGTCGGAACTGGTAGCTGTGCTCATGTGTTGTGAGGTCTCCTCGTCGGCTTACAGCGTGGGCTGAATCTCGTCGGCCCACAGCCGACGGCGCTCGTCCGGCTCGATGTGGCAGCGCAACGCGTGTCCCGGCGAGCCACCCGAGGTGGGCAGCAACTCCGGGCGGTCGGTGAAGCAGCGGCGGCCCGGCACGTGATCGGTGTATCCGCAGCGGGGGTTGAACACGCACCCCTTGGGCACCTGGATCAGCGAGGGCGGCTGGCCGGGAATCGGCTGCAGGCGCTCCTGCCGGGTGCGGTCCATCCGAGGCATCGAGGTCAGCAGGCCCCACGCGTAGGGCATCTCCGGCTCGTAGAACAAGTCGTTCACCGACCCGGTCTCCACGCACTGGCCGCCGTACATCACCACGACCTGGTCACAGGTCTCAGCCACCACCCCGAGGTCGTGGGTGATCAGGATGATCGCGGAGTTGAACTCCTTCTGCAGGTCCTTCATCAGATCCAGGATCTGGGCCTGCACCGTGACGTCCAGCGCGGTGGTCGGCTCGTCTGCGATCAGCAGTTTCGGATCGCACACCAGGGCCATCGCGATCATGGCCCGCTGCCGCATGCCGCCGGAGAACTGGTGCGGGTAGTCGCTGAAGCGCTTGTCGGGGTTGGGAATGCCCACCCGGTCGAGCATCTCGATGGTGCGCTTCTTCGCCAAGGCCTTGGACACCTTGTTGTGCACCAGGTAGGCCTCGGCGATCTGGGAGCCGACCCGGTAGAAGGGGTGCATCGCCGACAGCGGGTCCTGGAAGATCATCGCCATCTTGTCGCCGCGCAGCGAGCGCATCTGCTCCTCGGAGGCGCCTACCAACTCGGTGCCGTCCAGCCAGATCTCTCCGGTGACGCGGGCTTGCGATCCCTTGTGCAGCCCCAGGATCGCCTGCGAGGTGACCGACTTGCCGGAGCCGGACTCACCGACGATGCCCATGATCTCGCCGCGTCGGACGTCGAAGGACAGGCCGTCGACGCCCTTGACCAGGCCGTCCGCGGTGGGGAAGTGAACCCGGAGGTCGCGAACGGAGAGAAACGCGTCACCGACCCCGGGCTTTTCAAGTCGGACGGCAGCGGGCTGGGCAGTCACTGAGTGGGTCTCCGGTCTCTAGCTGTAACTCACGCGCGGATCGACGAAGGCGTAGCCGATGTCGACGAGGATGTTGGCCACCACGACAGCGAACGTGGCGACGATGGTCACCCCGAGGATCACCGGCAGATCCTGGCTGTTGATCGCCCGGATGCTGATCAGGCCGAGGCCGGGAAGGTTGAACACCGATTCGGTGATCACCGCGTTGCCGATGAGCTGGCCGAGGTCGAGGCCGAAGATCGTCACGATGGGGGTCAACGCAGCGCGCAGGCCGTGCTTGACGACCACGGTGCGCCGGGCCAGACCCTTGGCCCGGGCGGTGCGGATGTAGTCCTCGCTCATCGTCTCGAGCATGTTGGCCCGGGTCAGCCTGGCGTAGAGCGCGGCGAAGATGAAGGCCAGCGCGAGCCAGGGCAGGATCATCGACCGCAGCCACTGTTCAGGGTCGGAGGTGATCGAGGCGTAGTTGGTGTTGGGAAGCAGGGCCAGCTTGTACTTGAAGACCAGCAGCAGGATCGGCCCGGTGAAGAAGATCGGCAGCGACACCGCCGCCAGCGCCAGCGTCATCGCGCTGCGGTCGAACAACGATCCCCGCTTGAGGGCCGAGATCGAGCCGATGGTCAGGCCGCCGACCAGCCAGAGGACAGCAGCGCCGCCGGCGATGCTGAGCTCGACCGGCAAGGCCCTCATGATCATCGTGGTGACCGGCAGCTGTTGCCGGAAGGAGTAACCCAGGCAGGGGGCCGCGCACTCCACGGTCGCGCCGGTGTCATCTCCGAGGGTGCGGCCGAACAGGATGCCGCCGCCCCAGTTGAAGTACTGCTTCCAGAGCGGAAGGTCGAACCCGAAGCGATGTTCGATCAGCTTCTGGCCCGCCTCCGTGGGTGGGATCTTGCCGACGTAGAAGAGCGCGGGTGACACGTTGGCGATCTTGGGGCCCACCTGGAAGATGAAGAACGTGACGAAGCTCGTCACCAGGAGAACCAAGACGCCGCCGAGCGAACGGCGAATGATGTATCTGATCATCGTGTTTGCGTGTCCGTGGCCGGCCCGGATTCACCCGGGCCGGCCACAGACACTGCCACCTCTCTAGTCAGCTGAGGAACTCACCAGTACTGCGCTTACTTGCCGTCGTTGACACCGATGTTGACGAAGTCGTAGTACGAGCCAAGCGCGAAGTTGTTACGCACGTTGGTCAACCGCGGGTTGCGGTAGTACAGCGTCTTGTCGTAGATGAACGGCAGGTCGACAGCGTTGGCCATGACCTGAGCGTCGAGCTGCTTGAACAGGTCGTCGTGCCGGCCGGTGGTCTTTGACGCCTCAGCGAGCAGGGCGTCGATCTTCGGGTCCTTCAGCACGGTGTAGTTGCCACCACCGGGCGGGGCGTAGCTGGCCACGATCGAGGTCCAGAAGCCGCCACCGGTCGGGTAGTCAGCACCCCAGCCTGCCTGCGCCATGCCGATGCCGACGCTCTTGACCGTCTCGGGCTTGCCGATGTAGCCACCGTAGTAACCGGACTGAGCGTGCACAGCCGCGGCCAACTTGATGCCGACCCGGGCCAAGGCGGACTGGGCTGCGGTGAAGACCGCCGGGCCCTTGCCTGCGTTGACGTAGGCCATCTTGGTGCTGAAGCCGTTCGGCTTGCCGCACGCCGTCAGCTCTTCCTTGGCCTTGACGAGGTCACCGGTGTTGTCCGGGCCGGTGGGGTACGGGTTGGCCTTCGGGTCGTGACCGGGAACGGTCGGCTGCGCCATCGTGTGAGCGATGTCGCCACCGTATGTGCCACCACGGGCACGCTGAAGGTCGACCTTGTTGATCGCGTAGAAGATCGCCCGGCGGCAGTGGACGTCGGGGATCGTGGCCGGGAAGACCGAGAAGTAACGGACGTAGGAGGACACCGGGTTGTCGGCGTTCTTCTTCAGATCCGGGTTGTTGATGTTGTTGGTCTGGAACGCGGTCTGCACGCCACCGTCAGTCTGGGCGTCGGCGGTGCCGGCTTCCAGCTGCTTGTCGTTGTCATCGGCGTTGGTGCTGATGTTCAACGTGATCTTGTCGACGAGCGGGGTGCGGATCTTGTCCGTGGCCTGGTCGAACTGGTCGTTGCGGACCCAGACGATCTTCTGCTCCGGGGTGTAGGAGGAGAACTTGTACGGGCCGTTGGACAGCGGCTTGAGGGTGTACTTCGAGCCGGCGTTGGCGCCGTTCTCCGTCAGCGGAACCGGGGCAGAGGCCGGCAGCGACATCAGGAAGTCGAAGTCCGGAGTCGACGTCTGGAGCTTGAAGCTGATGGTGTTGTCGTCCGGGGTGGTGATGCTCGCCAGGTCCTTGCCCTTGTCCTTGTACGGACCGGCGTACTCCGGGTTGCCTTCCTTGTCGCACTTGGAGAGCAGGCACAGGTAGTAGGAGGCCGGACCAAAGCTGAAGAGGTCCGTCGCGAAGACGCGCTGGATGCCGTACTTGACCTGCTTGCTGGTGACGGGGGTGCCGTCTTCCCACTTGACGCCGGTCTTGAGCTTGTAGGTCCACTCGGTGAAGTCGGCGTTGTGCTCGCCGAGCCCAGCCGCCAGGTCAGGCTCGATCTTGACGTTGTTCGCGCCCGGCGTGGAGGCGTAACCCACCAGGGTCCGGGTGAACAGCCGCTGCATGTTCCAGCACCAGCCGTAGTAGGTGTTCGCCGGGTCCCATGAGTCACAGTCGCCGGTGGCGACCAGGTTCAGGCTGCCGCCCTTCTTGTCCGACATGTTGACAAAGCCGATGGTCGCCGCGTTGAACGCCGGCGCCAACGACTGGTTGCTGCCGTCGGCGTTACTGGCACTCGCTTGAGGCGACTTGTCGTCGCTGCTGCTGCCACCGCTTCCACACGCGGTCAGCACCATTGTCGCGGCGGCGGTCAGCCCGACCGCCGTCGCGACTTTTCTGTTTCGTTGCATTGGTTCTCTCACCCTCCTAGGCGATCGGAACTACCTGCCGGCCCAGACCGCGGCCGACCCGGCTGATGCCGGTTAAAACCCCCCGCTCGCACGAGGGCCACTTGGGTGTTGACGTCAAGGGTCAACGGGTCGACTTCGGGTCCAGCGCGTCGCGCAACCCGTCGCCGAAAAGATTGAAGGACAGCACGGTCAGGAACAGCGCCATACCGGGCCACACCAAGAACATCGGGTCATTCTGGAAGAAGATGCCGGCGGTGTTGAGCGTGTTGCCCCAGGACGGTGTCGGCGGCTGGACGCCGACGCCGAGGTAGGACAGACCGGCCTCACCCAGGATGTAGCTGGGAATGGTCAGCGTCACCCAGACCAGCACCGGGCCCATCAGGTTGGGCAGGATCTCGCGGGTGATGATCCGCCAGTCACTGGCGCCCAGGCTGCGGGCGGCGTCGACGAACTCCTTCTCGCGCAGTGACAGCACCTGGCCGCGCACGATCCGGGCCAGGTAGGCGAAGCCGAAGAAGCCCAGCACGAAGATCAGCACCGCGAAGTTCAGGGTCTGGCCCTTCATGCCCAGGAACGACGGTGACATGGCGAAGATCGACATCAACGCGATGGCGAACAGCAGGACCGGAAAGGCCAGCAGCACGTCGAGGAGCCGGGACACCACCGCGTCGACCGAACCGCGGTAGTAGCCGGAGACGATGCCCACGGTCAGGCCGATGAGCAGCGACACCGCCATGGCCGACACCGAGATCATCAGCGAGGTGCGCGCGCCGGCGATGAGGCGGGCCAGGATGTCCAGGCCGTCGACCGGCTGGATGCCCAGCCAGTGGTCGGCGGAGGCGCCGCTGAAGCGGCCGTACGGCATGGTCGTGTCGCCGCTGGTCAGGTTGGTGTTGCGCTCACTGGGCTGGTTGCCCAACAGGTTGTTGAGCTGGGAGGCGAAGACGGCCACCAGGGTGACGAGGATGATGCCGAAGCCGCCGGCCATGGCGACCTTGTCGTGCTTGAGCCGGCGCCAGGCGATCTGGCGCAGCGAGCGGCCCTGGATGGCCTGCTCGTCCGCTGGGGTCTCTAAGGAGGTAGCGGCGACTTCGAGCTCACCGGATTGGGGCATCGACATCGGGCGGCAGACCTCCTTCAAGTCGCGAGGCCTGCGGTTTGCAGATCTCGCCAGCCGGGAACGTTAGGCGTTCCGGATAACGCGCGAGCAACAAGTGCAACCCGTCGGACAGATCGTGACCTAAGGGTGACCCACGGTTGGGGACCTTAGCCGACTGCTCAGGGCCGTCACGGACCAAGGCGGAGGTCTGCGTCAATCGTTATCGCAGACCCCCGCCTGTGGGCCTGACTCGCGCGCGGCCGGGCCGGCGCGAGCCATGTACGCCTACTTCTGGTGTCGCTTCACTTCTGGTGTCGCTTCACTACTGGTGTCGCTGTGGGACTTACTTCTTGAAACCGATGTTCTCGTAGACCGGGTCGGCGAAGCCGAAGGACCCGAAGTTCACCAGGGTGGACTTCGTGGCGACCAGGCCCGGACGCTGGTAGAGCGGCACCGAGTGCCCGACCTTCCAGATCTCCTCGTCGATCTTGTAGGTCAGGTCGATGGCCTTCTGCGGGTCGAGCTCGGAGACGGCCTGCTTGTAGAGCGCGTCGATCTCCGGGCTACCGATCTTGGCGTAGTTCTGGTCGCCGGTGGAGGTGTAGATCGACTGTGCCGAGGACACCGGGAACGGGGTGCCGATCCAGCTGAAGATCGTCAGGTCGAACTTGCCCACCAGGACGTAGTCGGAGAAGAACGGATCCGAGGGCACCGACTTGATGGTGACCTTGATACCGGCGTTCTTCAGCGCCTTCTGCTGCAGGGCGGCCTCGTCGGCCGAGGTCTTGATGCCGTTCGGAATGACGAAGCTCAGGTTCAGCGGCTTGCCGCTCTTGGCGTAGATGCCGTCCGCGCCCTTGGTGAAGCCGGCCGACTCGAGCAGCGAGCCTGCCTTGGCGATGTCCTGCTTGCAGAACTCACCGCAGGTCGCCTTGTACTGCGCCTGGTTGTTCATCCAGATGTGGCTGTCCAGCACGGTGGCCGGCCAGTCGAGCGGGCTCAGCATGGTCTTGGCGTCACCGGCCCGGTCGATCGCCAGCTGCACGGCCTGGCGAACCTTGACGTCGGCCAGCGGGCCGCTGCTGCCGATGTCGATGTGGCGCCAGTTGGGACCGCCGGCCTTGTGGATGGTCACGCCGGGAGTCGCCTTGACGGTGGCGTAGGTCGCCACGCTGGAGGCGATGTCGACGAAGTCGATCTGGTCGGACTGCAGCGCCTTGGCCTCTGCGGCCTGGTCCAGGGCGATGAACTGCATCTTGTCAAGCTTCGGGGCCTTGCCCCACCACTTGTCATTGTGGACGAGGGTGATCGTCTTGGCGGTCTTGTCCAGCGAGCTGACCTTGAACGGGCCGCCCGAGACGGTCGGGCCGTTGACCCACGAGGTGTTGAACGACGCGGGGCTGGCGGTCAAGGGGGCCGGCAGCAAGGGGCTGAACAGGGCCTTCCAGTCCGGGTACGGGGTCTTGTAGACCACCTTGACGTCCTGGTCGGTCGCGCCCTTCTCTACGCTGGCGATCTGCTCCATGCCGTTGCTGGAGGCGATCTTGTAAGCCTTGTTGGTCGCGTTGGTGGCGGCCCAGAGGCCGGCGAACTCCTTGTAGGTGATGGGGGTGCCGTCGCTCCACACAGCCTTGGGGTTGATGTGGTACTCGATGGTCTGCGGGTTGGTCGAGGTCTGCTCGGCCTTGTCGACCACGTCGGTGTTCAGGATCGGCTTGCCGCCGGCGTCGAAGTGCCAGACGATCGGCAGGGTCGCGTCCATGAGGTCGTTGGTGTCGGCCTCGTTGCCGTCGAGGTGGCTGACGTTGAAGTTGGCGGGGTAGGAGTTGATCGGCCAGCGCAAGGTGCCGCCGGCGGGCACCTCGTCGTAGGGCATCGGGTTGATGTCGTTGAGGTTCGCAGCCGCTTGGGCCTTCTTGTCTGAGCCGTTGTTGTTGTTGCTATCGCCGCCCGAATCGTTCGAGCCGCCGCAGGCCGTTAGGGCGAGGGACGCCGCGACTACCGTCGCGAGCCCTACCTTGCCAAACACCCTCACACTGTCCTCCTCAGGAGTATGTAGAACTTGCTGCACGGGGGATTACTAAGCAGCCAAAAATGACGCGTTGACATGTACTTGCTACGCACTCGCAGCGCTCGCGGCTAGAGTCGTTGCCGAATCGGTACCGATCGGATAGGAAACCGAACCCTGGAAAACACTGCTGACACGCGGCAGTGGTGTCACACGACCTGGCGGACCTTGGCGAAATGACAGGCCGCCCGATGGTCGCCGCCAAGCTCGTAGAGCCCAGGGTCCACGCCCTTGCAGGTGGCGCGTTCCTCGGCGTTGAGCTGCTCGGCGAAGACGAAGCAGCGGCTTGAGAACCGGCATCCGCTGGGCACGTCGGCGGGGCTCGGCAGGTCGCCGGTGAGCAGGATTCGCTTGCGGCCCCGCTCCTTGACCGGGTCCGGCAACGGGATCGCCGACAGCAGCGCCTGGGTGTAGGGGTGCGAGGGCGCGGCGAAGATCTCGCGGGTGACGCCGATCTCGACGATCCGGCCCAGGTACATCACCGCCACCCGGTCGGCGATATGGCGAACCACCGACAGGTCGTGGGCCACGAACAGGTAGCTCAACCCCATCTTGACCTTGAGCTCGTCCAGCAGGTTGATGACGCCGGCCTGGATCGAGACGTCCAGCGCCGAGACCGGCTCGTCCAGCACGATCACCTTGGGGTCCAGGGCCAGCGCCCGGGCGATGCCGATCCGTTGCCGCTGGCCACCGGAGAACTCGGCCGGGTACCGGCTGGCATGCTCGGGCGAGAGCCCGACCATCTTCAGCAGCTCCGCGCTGCGGGCCTTGATCTTGTCCTCGGGGACCTTCTGCACCCACATCGGCTCGGCGAGGATGTCACCGATCGGCATCCGCGGATCCAACGAGGCCATCGGGTCCTGGAAGACGATGGACAGCTCGGCGCGCATCTTGCGGCGTTCAGCGCCCTTGAGGTTGTCGGTCTGCTTGCCCAGCACCACGATCTTGCCCTGCTGCGGCTTGAGCAGGTTCATGATCTCCATGATGGTGGTGGTCTTGCCGCACCCTGACTCGCCCACCAGACCCAGGGTCTCCCCCTGCCTGATCTCCAGGGACACCCCGTCCACCGCCCGCACGCTGCCGATCGTCCGGCGGATCACCGCGCCCTTGCGGATCGGGAATGCCCGGTGCAGGTCATCCAGCGTCAGCACCACCTCCCGGTCCTCGCGCGCCGAGGGCAGGGAGGCGTCCTCGACCGGCAGCTCCGGGCGCTCGAACACGTCAGCGGCGCTCCACTGGCGTTGGGCGATCTCCAGGCTTCGGTGGCAGGCGGCCTGATGGACCGGCCGGTCGGTCTCGGCCAGCGGCGGCTCGGTGGTACGGCACAGCTCGACCGAGATGGGGCACCGTGGCTCGAACGGGCACCCGGTGGGCAGGTTCACCAGCGAGGGCGGAGTGCCCTCGATCGGGATCAGCGGCTCCTTCTCCTCCACGTCCATCCGCGGGATGGAGCCCAGCAGGCCCATGGTGTAGGGCATCCGCGGGTGGTAGAAGACGTCATCGACACTGGCCAGCTCGACTGCCTTGCCGGCGTACATCACCATCACCCGGTCGGCGAAGCCGGCGACCACTCCGAGGTCGTGGGTGATCAGCACGGTGGCCGCGTTGGTGACCTCCTTGGCCTTGCGCAGCACGTCGAGGATCTGGGCCTGGATCGTGACGTCCAGCGCGGTCGTCGGCTCGTCGGCGATGATGAGGTCGGGGTCGTTGGCGATGGCCATCGCGATCATCGCGCGCTGGCGCATGCCGCCGGAGAACTCGTGCGGAAACGAGCTCGCCCGCAGCCGCGCGTTCGGGATGCCCACCAGGTCCAGCAGCTCCACGGCCCGCGCGTGGGCCTGGGACTTGGACACGTCCTGGTGGATGCGCACCGCCTCGGCGATCTGGTCACCGATCGTGTAGACCGGCGTCAAAGCCGACAGCGGGTCCTGGAACACCATCGAGATGCCCGAGCCACGAAGCTTGGACAGCCTCTTGTCGCCGAGGCCGAGCAGCTCGGTGCCCTGGAACTTGATCGAGCCGGTGACGGCGGCGTTGGCCGGGAGCAGGCCCATCACGGCCAGCGAGCTGACCGACTTGCCGGAGCCGGACTCTCCCACGATCGCCAGCGTCTCACCCGCCTGCACCGTGTAGGAGACGCCGCGGACGGCCCGGACCGGGCCGGCCTCGCTGCCGAAGCTGACGGTGAGGTCTGAGACCTGCAAGAGGGGGGCTTTGGCGAGAGTCACAGTCTGCTCGATCCTGATGATGGGTCGATGGCGTCGCGAAGGGCATCACCGATGACGCTCACGCAGAGCACCGTGAGCACCAGCAGTCCGGCGCCGAACATGAACACGTGGGGGTAGGTGGTGGCCAGCGGCTGGGCGTCGCTGAGCACGGTCCCGAGCGAGACGTCCGGCGGCTGCACGCCGAAGCCGAAGAAGCTCAGGCCGGTCTCGGCCAGGATGGTGCCGCCGACGTTGATGGTGACGTCGACGATGAGCAGGGAGGCCATGTTGGGCAGCAGGTGCCGGCGGATGATGGTCAGCGGCGGCACCCCCATGAACCTGGCGGCGTGCACGTAGTCGCGTTCGCGCAGGCTCATCGCCATGCCCCGGACCACCCGGCCGGTGACCATCCAGCCGAAGAGCGAGAGCAGCAGCACCAGCCACAGCCAGCTCTTGCCGGACAGCACCGGGCTCAGGATCGCCAGGATCAGGAACCCGGGCAACACCAGCAGCAGGTCGATGATCCACACCACTGTCATATCGATGTACTTGCCGAAGTAACCGGCCAGCGAGCCGGCGATGGCGGCGATGGTGGTGGTCACCAGGGCTGCCACCAGGCCGATCACCAACGACTTCTGCAGGCCCTTCAGGGTGCGGGCGTAGACGTCGCGCCCGACCTCGTCGACGCCGAAGAAGTGGGTGCCGCCCGGGCTGGCGAGGATGCCGGCCTGGTCGAAGTCGTCGAACTTCCACTGCGTGAAGTAGGGGCCGACGTAGGCCAGCAGGAAGATGAGCACGAGCACCAGCAACGCTGCCAGCCCCGACTTCTGCCGGAGGAACCTCTTCAGGATCAGCCGGCCACGGGTCAGGGACTCGTTGCCCTCCACATGCTGGTTGGTGGCGTCAGGGTCTGAGGACGCCGGTGGGGCGACCTCGAAGATCTCCTGCGGTGACATCGACATCTACGCACCTCCTACTTGGACCGGACGCGCGGATCGAGGGCCGCGTAGAGGATGTCGGCCAGCAGGCCGGAGAACAGCACGAGCACCGCCGTGAAGCAGGCGACCGCCGCGACCGCGTTCACGTCGTGCGACTGCACCGAGCTGATCAGGTACTCCCCCATCCCGTGCCAGCCGAACAGCTTCTCGGTGAAGGTCGCGCCGGTGAGCAGCAGCCCGAAGGAGTACGCGAAGAAGGTCACGATCGGGATCAGGGCGGTCCGCACGCCGTGCTTGAACAGCGCCTGTTGCCGGGTGAGCCCCTTGGCCCGGGCGGTTCGCAGGAAGTCGCTGCCCAGCACGTCGAGCATCGCGCTGCGCTGGTACCTGCTGAAGAAGGAGATGCCGAAGCCAGCCAGCACCATGGTCGGCATCACCAGGCGTCTGGCGCGGTCGGTCCAGTACTCCAGCCCCTCGAGGTTGGAGTTGTACTCGCCGGTGGCGGGGAACAGCGGACCGCCCTGGTGGTAGATCCACACGAAGATGGTCTGGACGACGACGATCACCACGACGGTCGGCGAGGCCAGCAAAATGTAAGAGGCCACCGTCGAGCCGATGTCCACCGGTTTTCGTTGCCGGACCGCGCCCAGCACCCCGACCAGGACCCCGCCGACCGCCCCGAAGACGGTGCCCAGCAGCAACAGCCGCAGGCTCACCCCTGCTCTGCGCTTGATCTCGTCGACGACCTGGGTCTCACCGACGATCTGCTTGCCGAAGTCGCCCTGCACCACACCGCTGATCCAGGTGCCGTAACGCTTGAGCACCGGCGTGGTGGGGTCGGCGTTGCGCTCCTGCAGGGTCGAGCGCAGCGACGCCTCCGAGATGGGCGGGTTGCGGCCCTCGTAACGCGCCCGTGGATCCAGGGTGAGTGAACCGAGGATGTAGGCCAGGCTAGTCGCGATGAACACCAGCACCAGGTAGTTCACGAACCGGCGAGCAATGAACTTCAACATCTGTCCACCCCTGAGCGGGTATCAATTCCATCTAGGGCACGCACGGCGCGCACCGCCGCACTGCAAGCGCCGCCGACTGTAGTCGACATCTATAACCGTCCTGTCACGTCAGTCACGTATCTACGGTTTGTCGTGACCCACTCCAAGTCGGCCAGCTCAGCGGCTTCGGCCCAGCGAACCTGGCGGTGCTCCAGAGCCGTCGGTTGCGGCGACCCCGGCGCGAGGGCGGCTTCAAAGAGGATGAACAAGGCGCCGTCGTCCAGCGACTGCCGCCCGATCTCCTGGCCGATCACAACCTGGCAGCCTAACTCTTCTCCGCATTCGCGGACCAAGGCGGCTCGGGCCGTCTCACCCCGCTCGACCTTGCCTCCTGGGAACTCCCACTGCCCGGCAAGAGCCGGCGGGTGCGCACGCTGAGCGATGAGCAGCCTGGACCCGCAGATCAGCGCCGCCGCCACCACCGTCCGCCGGTGCGCCTGCTGTTCGATGGCGCGCAGCGTCCGCTCCAGGGCGTCCAGCACTCCGGCACGGCGCCGGCGGTCCCACCACGGCAACCGGGCCTCCAAGGTGAGCAGGGTGCCCGCTGACAGCTCGGCGATCGAGGCGCTGACCCGGGCGGGCAGTCGTGCCGTCAGCCGGCGCACCTCGTCAGCGTCAGCGTCGATAAGCTCGGCCACCCGCAGGACCCGGCCCGCGGCCGGAGCCCGGCGCCGTCTCACCAAGCGCGCGCCGCCGCTGCGCTCGACGGCGCCTGAGCCCTCGCCTGCCTGGTCACCGGCGGTCGGCCAGGAACGGAAAGCGCTCGCGGACCTGCCGCACCTGCGCCGGGTCCACGTCGACCATCAGCACGGTCTCGGCGCGGCTGGCCTCGACGAGGGCCTGGCCCATCGGATCGATGATCGCCGAGTCACCCAGGTAATTCAGCTTGTCGGCCTGACCCACCCGGTTGCAGCCCAGCACGTAGGCCTGGTTCTCGATGGCCCGGGCCCGCAGCAGCGTCCGCCAGTGCTCGCGGCGCGGCTCCGGCCAGTTCGCCAGCACGATGTAGAGATCGGTGTCATCGGCCACTGCCCAGAACTCGTCGGCGAACCGGAGGTCGTAGCAGATGAAGACGCTGACACGCAGTCCTTCGACGTCGACGGTCAGGAAATCCTTGCCGGCCCGGTAGTGCTCGTGCTCGCCGGCATAGGTGAACGGATGCATCTTGTCGTAGCGAAAGACCTCGCCCTCAGGCCCGGCGAGGACCGCGACGTTGGCAGCCAGAGTGTCACCCTCAGGCCCGGCCCACTGGGCGATCGAGCCGATCAGCCACGTGTTGTGCCGCTGGGCCTGCTCGATGAGAAAGCGCTCGTTGGGCCCACCGGGCTGCTCAGCGACACGCTCCTGCCGCATCGAGAAGCCGGTGGCATACATCTCCGACACCGCGATCAGCCGGGCGCCGCCGGAGGCGGCCTGCGCGATCAGCGGTTCGAGCCGGGCCTGGGTGGCTGGGCCGTCTTCCCAGACGATGTCGTGTTGGATCGCGGCAACCATCATCGGACCATCATCCCCGATCCTGTCCCTGACAGCCGAGCCAATCTGGCGACGGCTTTCACCACCCGCTAGGGGTAGAACGAATCGTATATAAGGGAATCGAAGCCGGGTAGGCAGAGGTCATTTCGACGTGCCTTGCCGTGCCCAGAAATTACATGTAATCATGTAATTCCAGATGGGCGGTAATCAGGAGGCGTCATGAGTTCAGATGAAGAAGAGGCTCGCAGGACAGGATTTGAGGGCGCGGGACCCGAGGCCGGGGGGCCGGGGTTCGGCCGCGGCCGGCGCGGGCCACGGCGTGGCGGCGGTGGCTCCGCCCGGCCCGGGGGATGGCAGCAAGCCGAGTTGCCGCCTGCCGATGACGCGGCAGGCTGGTTCACCGGCCGGTTGCCCTCGGACTGGTTCGTCGGCGCGGCCTCGGTCAGCGTGGACCGTGAGGAGATCATCGTGACCGGCGAGCTGCCGCCGGTCAGCGCCGAGGCGTCGCAGGCCCAGAGCGCCGCCGCAGCGGCCGGCCGGATCAGCCGGTTCCGGGAGGACACCCGAGCCGAACGGATGAAGATCGCGGCTGAGGCAGAGGCCCGCTATGGCCGCAAGGTCGCGTGGGGGGCTCAGCTCGGTGACACCCGGGTGCTGTTCACCCATCTGTCGATTCCGGTGATGACCCGATTGCGCCAGCCTGAACGCCAGGTGCTCGACACCCTGGTCGACGCCGGCGTCGCCCGGTCGAGATCAGAGGCGTTGTCCTGGGCGGTGAGCCTGGTCGGCCAGCACGCCGACGAATGGCTCGCCAGTCTGCGCCAGGCGATGTCCGAGGTGGACAAGCTCCGCGCTCAAGGCCCTGACCTCTAGCCTGCCAGCCCGGCGACTGATCGAACTCGCCGACGGCAGCAGCGAGTCCCCGCTGGAGACGATCAGCCGGCTGGGGATGAGCGCATGGGGCGAGTTGCCGCGCACTCAGGCCGAGTTGTTCTCCACCGACGGCCGCTTTCTGACCCGCGTCGACTTCTACTGGCCGGACCTCGGGGTAGTGGGCGAGGCGGACGGTCGCGAGAAGTACACCGATCAGGAGCTCTGGCGAGAGAAACGCCGGCAGGAGGCTCTGACTGATCGCGGAGTGGTCCTCGCCCGCTGGGGATGGTCTGAAGCCCGTCGTCCGGCTCTCTTACGGGCGACTCTGCTCAGGGCCTTTCACCGGGCCGGCCAGCTCCGGTCAGCCGGTATCCCCGCGAACGTTTGTGCGGCCTGAATCCGCGGCGTTGAGCACGGGATCCGCGGTTTCAGGCCGCACAATGGCCAACAGCGGCGGCTACTGGCCGGCTTTGAAGCGGTTGCCGCGCTGACGCTGGCGTTCCTGCTGGGACAGGATCACCTTTCGTATCCGCACCGTCTCCGGGGTGACCTCGACGCACTCGTCCTCGCGGCAGAACTCCAGGGACTGCTCCAGCGACAGCCGGCGCGGCGGCACCAGGTGCTGGAACTCATCCGAGGACGACTGGCGCATGTTGGTGAGCTTCTTCTCCTTGGTGATGTTGACGTCCATGTCGTCGGAGCGGGAGTTCTCCCCGACCAGCATGCCCTCGTACACCTCAGTGGTCGGCTCGACGAACAGCGTGCCGCGCTCCTGCAGGTTGATCATGGCGAACGGGGTGGCGACCCCGGCCCGGTCGGCCACCAGCGAGCCCGAGCCGCGAGTGCGCAGCTCACCGAACCACGGCTCGTACTTCTCGAAGACGTGGTGCACTATGCCGGTGCCGCGGGTGTCGGTGAGGAACTCGGTGCGGAAGCCGATCAGCCCCCGCGAGGGCACCAGGAACTCCATCCGCACCCAGCCGGTGCCGTGGTTGGTCATGGTCTCCATGCGGCCCTTGCGCACCGCCAGCAGCTGGGTGATGGCGCCCAGGTACTCCTCCGGAGCGTCCACCGTCAGCCGCTCGACCGGCTCGTGCACCTTGCCGTTGATGACCTTGGTGACCACCTGGGGCTTGCCGACGGTCAGCTCGAAGCCCTCCCGGCGCATCTGCTCCACCAGGATGGCCAGCGCCAGCTCGCCGCGTCCCTGCACCTCCCAGGCGTCCGGGCGCTCGGTCGGCAGGATCCGCAGCGAGACGTTGCCGACCAGCTCGCGGTCCAGCCGGTCCTTGACCAGCCGGGCGGTGACCTTCGACCCCTTGACCCGGCCGGCCAGCGGCGAGGTGTTGGTGCCGATGGTCATCGAGATGGCGGGCTCGTCGACGGTGATCAGCGGCAGCGGAACCGGGTCCTCCAGATCCGCCAGGGTGTCACCGATCATGATCTCGGGAATGCCGGCGATCGCGATGATGTCCCCGGGCCCCGCGCTCTCGGCCGGCTTGCGCTCCAGCGCCTCGGTCATCAGCAACTCGGTGATCTTGACCTGCTGGATGGTGCCGTCATGGCGGCACCAGGCCACCTGCTGACCCTTGCGGATGGTGCCCTGGAACACCCGGCACAGCGCGATCCGGCCCAGGAACGGCGAGGCGTCGAGGTTGGTGACGTGCGCCTGCAGCGGGGCCCCGGCCCGGTAGGCCGGGGCGGGGATGGTGTTGAGGATGGTGGAGAACAGCGGCTGGAGGTCGTCGGACTTGGGCACCGTGCCGTCCTCCGGCCGGTCCAGTGAAGCCTTGCCGTCCCGAGCGCAGGCGTAGACGATCGGAAAGTCGATCTGGTCCTCGGTCGCGTCGAGATCCAGGAACAGCTCGTAGGTCTCGTCGATCACCTCGGCGATCCGGCTGTCCGGACGGTCCACCTTGTTGATCACCAGGATCACCGGCAGCTTGGCGTCCAGTGCCTTGCGCAGCACGAACCGGGTCTGCGGCAACGGGCCCTCGGAGGCGTCGACCAGCAGCACGATGCCGTCCACCATGGACAGGCCGCGCTCCACCTCGCCACCGAAGTCGGCGTGGCCAGGGGTGTCGATGATGTTGATGATCATCTTCTCGCCCTCGGGCGAGACGTAGTTCACCGCGGTGTTCTTCGCGAGGATCGTGATGCCCTTCTCGCGCTCGAGGTCGTTGGAGTCCATCGCCCGCTCGTCGATGTGCTCGTGCGCCCCGAAGGCGCCGGACTGCCACAACATCGCATCGACCAGAGTGGTCTTGCCGTGGTCGACGTGGGCGACGATCGCGACGTTGCGGATCGAGGAACGGATGGTGTCGTTGCCGATTTGGGCAGCGCTGTGGTCGGACATGACTCTTCTCTCGTCAGCAGCGATTGCTCCGCGCGGCGGGCTTGTCCCGATCCGCGACCGCGATCGCGGCGCCTTGCGCGGCGGCACCGCTCGTGCCGCCGTCCAGTCGTGCAGGGTGCAGGTGTGTCAGGGTGCGTTGTCTCTAGTGTCGCCGATCCCGTCGGGCCCCGCGTACCAAGGAGGCCACCAGACCCAGATAGGTCACAGCTCCTAGAGCCGCGATCACCGACGGCGTCGGATCCCAGTGGCCGGGCAGGGCCGTCACCTCGACACTGTTGCGGTCGTGCACCACCCGGTGGACATCCTCGGAGTGCCAGCGCGGGTCGCCGAGCAGCGGCAGGTTCTTGATGCTGCCGTCGTCACTGGTGAACAGCCCGCCAAAGGAGCAGATTCCCTGGCTGCAGGTACGCGGGCTGACCACGAAACTGCCCCTGATCCCGGTGGGCCGGTCTCCGACATGGCTGGCGACATTGAACGCGGCCAGCGCGATGGCGGCCAGGCACACCGCCGGGAACACCACCCAGAACAGCCAACCGGCGATCCGCCGCGCGCCGGGAAACGACATGGCCACCAGCTCGCCGGAGGCCTCGGCGAGTTGGCTGGCGGTCCCGGGTGGCCTGCTCGGGTCGAGGGACTGGTCGGCGGACATCAACGCTCATCATCACATCTGTTCCGGCGCGGCAGTCACCGCAGTCACCGGAGACATCGGTGACTAGCTGTGCGAACCGCGGCCGGCAGCCGGTGATGAGCCGGTGCGGCCCGCGGACCGGGCAGGCCTGGCGTCGGGACGGCCGGACTCGAAACGGGGCTTGCCGTGCGGTGAACGCTCCCGGCCGGACCCCGAGGCGCCGGGCCGATCGCGCCAGGGCCGGTCAGACCGCTCGGACCGGTTGACCTCGCGGCGGCTGGGCGCAGGCGGGACCACCGGCACTCCGGACGGCTCACGGGCGCCGGTCAGGGCCCGCATCGCGGAGTCGCCAGGCAGCATGTCGCGCTGCTCAGGCTGCACGCCGGCGCCGGCCATCAGCGACCGGACAGCGCGCTCGTCGCTCGGCGTGGCAATGCTCACCACCAGGCCTGACTCACCGGCCCGGGCGGTCCGTCCGGAGCGGTGCAGGTAGTCCTTGGAGTCCGCCGGCGGGTCGACGTGCAGCACCAGCGACACACCGTCGACGTGGATGCCCCGGGCTGCCACGTCGGTGGCCACCAGCGCGCTCACCGAGCCGTTCTTGAAGCCGTTCAAAGCCTGGGTGCGCTGGATCTGGCTACGGCCGCCGTGCAGCGCGTTGGCCGCGACACCGGCCCGGTTCAGGTTGTCGGCCAGCCGCTCAGCGCCGAACTTGGTGCGCACGAACAGGATGGTGCGCCCCTCACGGGCTGCGATCTGGGTGATCAGCTGCCACTTGTGACCAGCCGGGACGCGGAACACGTGGTGATCCATGGTGTCGATAGTGGCGTGCGGTGAGGCAAGGGCCTTGATCGCCGGATCGGTCAGGTACTCGGTGACCAGGCTGGCGACGTCGCCGTCCAGGGTGGCCGAGAACAGCAGCCGCTGGCCACCGGCCGGAGTCTGGTCCAGCAGTTGCCGCACGACCGGCAGGAAGCCCAGGTCAGCCATGTGGTCGGCCTCGTCCAGCACGGTCACCTGCACGTCGGACAGGTCGCACGCCCGGCGCTCGATCAGGTCGACCAGCCGGCCCGGGGTGGCCACCACGATGTCGGTGCCGCGAATCAGGCCCTGCATCTGCTTCTGGATCGGCAGGCCGCCGGCGACCAGCCGCAGCGACAGGTCACGAGCCTGGGCCAGCGGCGCCAGGCTGTCGCAGACCTGCATGGCCAACTCGCGGGTGGGGACGAGCACCAGACCGCGCGGGCGGCGCGGGCGGGCCTTCTCGCCTTCCAGCCGGGCGATCATGGGCAGCCCGAAGGCCAGGGTCTTGCCTGCGCCGGTGGCGGCCCGGCCGAGCACGTCACGGCCGGTCAGCGCGTCCGGGATGGTGGCGGCCTGAACCGGGAACGGGGTGGTGATGCCGGCCCGGCCCAGCGCCTGGGTCAGCGAGGCGGGCAGGCCGAGTTCGGCGAAGCTGGGCAGGTTGTCGAGATCCAGAACCGTCAGCGGCAGATCGTCGAAGGGGCCGCGCCGGGGGGACTTGGCCGAGCTGGCGCGGTTCTTGGAGCTGCTGTAGGAACGGCCACGCGAGCTGGAGTTGGCGTCGCGGTAGCCGCCGCTGGCGCCGGTCGAACGGTAGGAGGAATTGCGGGAGGCAGCGGCAGGCCGCTGGGCATACGAGGTCACGAAGAATTTCCCGTCGAGACTTATAGCACGTCTCGGCGATATACCTGGCGCGGGAGAAACCTGCGCGGCCATCCGTGAAACGAGCCCAGCGCGCTTCTCTTAGGCGAAGCCGCGCCGACATGAATAGTGCCAGTCTAGCCGCCCGCAAGCGTTTGCCTTACCACCTGGCTACGGCCGCGGCGGCAGCTCCGGCGCTCGGCGGGAGGGACGCTGGGCCAGGTCCGGTCGCGGCGGGGCAGGCCGGCGCTCGAGTTCTGCCAGCAGGTACTCGATGCCGGCCTCCAGCTGCGGGTCCACCCCCTGAGCCCAGGCGTGCGGTGGCAGCTCCACCACCATGTCGGGGTCCACGCCGTGGTTCTCCACGCCCCAGCCGTAGTTCTCAAACCAGAAGGCGGCGCGCGGCTGGGTCACCTCGGTTCCGTCGACCAGCCGGTAACGGCCGTCCATGCCGATTACCCCGCCCCAGGTACGGGTACCGATCACCGGCCCGAGCTTCATGGCCTGGAAGGCGGCGTTGACGATGTCGCCGTCGGAGCCGGCCACCTGGTTGGCCAACGACGCCAGCGGCCCGCGAGGCGCACTGGAGGGATAGGAGCCGGTGGGATAGTGCCGCACGGTGACCCAAGCCATCACTCGCCGGGCCAATTTCTCGATGACCAGCTCGGAGGTATGGCCGCCGCTGTTGTCGCGGGTGTCGACCAGGAGCGCGTCCCGGGCCATCTCGACCTGGAGATCCCGGTGGAAGGCAGCCCAGCCGCTGGACATCATGTCCGGAACGTGCACGTAACCGATCCGGCCGTCACTGGCCCGGTGCACCGCGGCCCGCCGGCTGGCGACCCAGTCCAGGTAGCGCAGTTCGACGTCGCCGGCCAGCGGTCGCAGCACCACCGACCGCTCGAGGCCATCGCGGGACAGCCGCAACTCCACCGGCTTGTCGGCCGTGCCGCGCAGCAACTCGGCCGGGCCGGCGGGACCGACCGGCCGGCCGTTGACGGCAAGGATCAGCTCCCCGGCCCGGGCAGCCACGCCGGGTGCGCTCAGCGGTGAGCGTGCCGCGCGCGAGGAGTTGTCCCCGGCGATGATCCGGGCGATCCGCCAGCGGCCCCGCTCATCGCGGTCGAGGTCCGCGCCGAGAAACGCCGGAGCCAGCATGGGGTCGGGGAGACTGGCCGCCGGCCGTTCATAGGCGTGCGACGCGCCGGTCTCGCCGTTGATCTCCCACAGCAGGTCCGACAGGTCGTCGCGGCTGCCAAGCCGATCCACCAATGGCCGGTACTTCTGGACTTGGGCGTCCCAGTCGACGCCGGCCATGTCCTCGACCCAGTAGTGATCGCGCATCAAGCGGGCGGTCTCGTCCACCATCTGACGCCACTCGGCCGGCGGGTCGACGCTCAGCCGGATCCGGTCCAGGTCGATCGACACCGTGTCCTCACCGCCCTCGGCGGGTTTGCGATCGGCGGGGACCAGGTTGAGGGCCTGGCCGTCGCGCACGACGAGTTTGGCGCCGTTCGCCGAGACCGCGAAGTCGTCGATCCGGGCGGCCAGTTCGATCCGCTTGCGCTTGCCGAAGTCCCAGCGCTGCAGCGACGGGCGGATGTCGTCCTCGGGGTTGCGCGACTCGCCGAGTTCGCCGGCGACCGGGCTGTCGGTCCAGATCAGACCATCCTTGGCCGGCCGCAGGTCGGCCAACCGCCCGGCCGCGACCGGAAACGCCACGATGCGCTCGGCGAGGCCGTCCAGTTCGACAGTGATCGGTGCGACGGCGCTGCCGGGGTCGGCGCCGTTCTCGGGGGCGCCGTTCTCGGCGGCGCCGTTCTGGGGGGCCGGCGCCTCGCCCGCCTCGTCGGGGGCCTGACCCTGCAACTCGGGGTCAAACGGCGACGGGGTGGCCGCGGCAAGCGTGAGCAGGTACGGCCTGATGGCCAGCGGAAACGCCAGGTCGAAGACGTGGGCGTCATAGACTGGGTCGAATGTGCGTGCCGACAGGAAGGCCAGGTACTTGCCGTCCAGGCTGAAGACTGGATCGGTGTCACGGAACCGGTTCGAGGTGACGGCGGTGATCTGCCCACTGGCCAGTTCGACCAGCCGGATGCTGCGCAACTTCTCACCGTCACCGGTCGGCCCGGCCGCGGAGTAGGCCAACCAGCGGGAGTCCGGTGAGAATGCCAGATGGCTGGGGTCGCCGTCGGGGTTGGCCTCGAGTTCGGTGATCGTGCCCTCAGCCGTCGTGATCGCCAGCAGCCGGCCGTCGTGAGTGGCGGCCGCCAGGGTGGCGCCGCTGGGGCTGGCCACCAGTTCCAGCACCCGGCCCAGCCTGCCCGCTCCGAACCGGCGGGTCTGGCCTTCGAGGGTGGCGATCTCGATCGCGTCCTCGCCCTCGGCGTCGCTGATGTAGGCCACCGAAGGCTGGCCGCCGTCCTGGGCTGCCAGCACCACCGGCAGCCGGTGCCGGACGCCGGGTTCGGCGGCCAGTGCCCTCGCGGGCCCGTTGCGGTGGGTCAGCCAGACGATATTGCCCCGGATCTCGATCGCGCTGGCCCGGCCGGTGACATCGACGTCGAGGTCACCGAGATGCTCGGCGGCTTTGACCGCAGTGACGGCTCGCAGTGCCCGGCTGCTGGCCAGCGCGATATCGAGCCGGCGGGGTTGGGAGTCGGGCGCCAGCGAATCGAGCAGCCAGACCTGGCCGGCGTGCTGGTAGACCAGCCGGCTGCCGTCGCCGCTGAGCTGCCTGGCGTAATAGCTGTCGTGGTCGGTGTGCCGGCGCAGGTCCGAGCCGTCAGCGGCCACCGAGTACACGTTGCCGTGGCCCTCGAAGTCGGCCAGAAAGGCCAGCCGGTCCCCGGTCCAGGTGGGCGCGGTCTTGGGACCGGCCAGTTCGGCCAGCAGCTCGGCGAACTGGCCGTCGCCGCGGGCGTCGAGCCAGAACCGGCCGGCCATGCCGCCTCGATAGCGTTTCCAGTGCGCGGGTTCGCGCATGTGCGCCGACCCCACCACCACTGCCGGATCACCGATGGCCACCGAACTCACGGGGCCGTACGGCAGCCGCTGCGGCGCCGGGTCGGCGCCATCGGTGACGTCGATGGCGTAAGCCCAGGTGAAACTGCGAAACGGCTGCGAGCCGGCGGAGGAGACCAGCACCCGGCCGTCCGGGCCGAAGCCGAGCAGGGTGGTGCTGGAGTGGCCGAAGAAAGTCAGCTGCCGGGACGCGCCTCCGGCCACCGGCATCAGGAAGACCTCGGGCTCGCCGTGGCGGCGTGAGGTCCAGGCCAGCATCGTGCCGTCGGCCGACAGCCTCGGCCGTGCCACCGGCTTGGCCTCGGCGGTCAGGCGCCGGGCCTGGCCACCGTCGGCGCCCGCCAACCAGACGTCGTTCTCGGCGACGAAGGCGAGCTGATCACCGCTGATGTGCGGAAAGCGCAGGTACCCCGGGGTGGCAGTCATGATGCTGACCCTAATGAGGACCGGTGACAGGACGCCAGGCAATCGGACCCCGCTCCGTCTGGCATCGGCAGAGCACGCGAAGTAGGGCACGGGCCCGGGAGGAACTACGGTCGCAAGGGTGAGGAACTTCGATCCGCAGTCGTGGCTGGCAGTCGCGTTGGAGGAGGCCAGACTCGGCCTGGCCGAGGGCGGCATCCCCATCGGCGCCGCCCTGTACGGCGCCGAGGGCCAATTGCTCGGGCGCGGGCGCAACCGCCGGGTGCAGGACGATGACCCGTCGACGCACGGTGAGACGGCGGCCTTTCGCAACGCCGGGCGGCAGCCGTCCTATCGCGGCGCGACGATGGTCAGCACCCTGTCGCCATGCTGGTACTGCAGCGGGCTGATCCGCCAGTTCGGCATATCCCGGCTGGTGATCGGCGAGGCCCGGACGTTCTACGGAGGCCACGACTGGCTTGCTGAGCACGGGGTCGGAGTGCTGGTGCTCGACAATGCAGACTGCGTCGAGCTGATGACCGAGTTCATCGCCGCCCGGCCGGAGCTCTGGCACGAAGACATCGGCCTCGACTCGGCCCGTTGAACGGGGGCCAGCGATCAGTGGCCCAGTAGCATGCTGGCAGGGGGCGCCGGTCGTGAATGAGGCAGAGTTGGAAGCGGTGAATGACAAGCGACCGCGCACACCCCAGATCTCGGCGATCCGGCTGATCCTCGGAGTCTTCATCGCGCTGGCCACCCTGACCGGGCGGCTGCCGCCACGCCCGCTGGTGGTGCTCGTGGCCTTCATCGTCGTGGGCGCGTGGTTCTGGAAGGCCCCGCCCTTTGATGTCGGTCCCCGGGTCGGGCTGGTCAACGGCTTCGTGCCGGCCACCATGGTCCGGACGATGACCGCCGTCCGCGAAGTCGGCGCCTGGTCGGCCGGTTTCGGCGTGTGGGGAGTCATCTCAGGCGCGCTGGTGGCGCTGATGCGCACCGGCGAGCCGGTCGTCGAGAATTGCCGGATGGGCGCGCTGTGGGGCCTGCTCGGCGGCGCCCTGGTCGGGGCGATCGTCTGGGCCGGGCAGCAGGCCGCTCGCGACGTGGAGACCCTGCGGGCGGCTCAGGACCCGCGGGTCGGGCCAGACCCGCGGGCGGCTCAAGACCCGCGGGCGGCTCAGGACCCGCGGGTCGGGCAGGGCCAGCGGGCCGGCCAGGACTTCTGGGCCGGGCAGGACCCCCGGGCCGGCCAGGACTTCTGGGCCAGTCAGGACCCTCGGGCCAACCAGGACGACTGAGCATCAGCCATCCCTGACAGCGCAAGCTAGTCCGCGGCCTCGTCCTGGAACGGCCTGACCTCGACCGGCGACTGACAGGCCTTGGTCGCGCCGGCCGCCCAGGCCAACGCCGCGTCGAGGTCGGGAGCCTTGATGACCCAGAAGCCACCGAGCTGCTCCTTGGCCTCGGCGAACGGGCCGTCGGTGGTCAGCAACTCACCGTCCTGCATCCGCACCACGGTGGCGGTGTCGGCAGGGTGCAGACCCCCGCCGAATACCCACGCGCCCTCGGCCTGCATCTTGGCGTTGAACGCGTCGACATCGGCGTACATCTGCTCGATGGTCTCCGAGGACGGCATCTCCGCGCCCTCGACCATGTGCACCGACAACATGTACTGCTTCATCGCATTCTCCTCTGAGCAGGGATCGAACCCTTATCCGATCCTCCACCTAGACAACGAACGCGCCAAGACCGAATCGACACCCGAGGACGACATTTTCCGTGGCTGCTCGCAGAGCAGCCTCGGCTACTGCTCAGGCCGCTGAGCGGTCGGTCAGCGAGCGGTTGAGTCGGTTAGCGAATGGGGTGTGAGAAGTCGGTCACTGAGCGGCTTGGTACTGCTCCAGAACGCTGGCGCTGATGCGCCCGCGGTCAGACACCGCAATCCCATTCTCAGCTGCCCAGGCGCGCACCGCGGCCAGGTCGACCGAGCCTGACCTGCGGCCGCGGCCACGGCTGGTCGCAGCGTTGCGGGTGCTGCGACTGCCGACCGTTCTACCTGCGTCGATATACGGCTTCAACGCCTTTTCCAGCGCCGTCCGGCTCTTCTTGCTCAAATCAATCTCGAAGCTGCGCCCGTCAAAGCTGAAGGTCACCGTCTCAGCGTTGGGTGAGCCGTCAAGGTCGTCTGTGGTTACTACTGTCTTTGCCATGGACGCATCGTCCATCATGATCAAGTGCGCAGTCAAACCAGAGAAGCGACTTTCTTTAAACCCCTGGGGCTATTTGGGCGTTTAACCCAAAAACAACAGCTATTAAAGATAGTTCGTCCATGCTTCTCCCCCGTGCACTTCCCGCTGAGCCGCCAGGCACGAGCGAGGATCACCCTCGCTCACCACGGGAAACGACGTCAGCCATCGCCTAAGATCGCTACCGCCTCGCTGGAAGCGACATACCCCCGCCTAGCCAGGACCTCGACACGATGTTGTATACAGCGTGCGTCGCTGACGAAAACGACGGGACTCAGTGCGCCACTTCGGGGTCCCAGGACACAGAGAAAAGTGGCCGGACATCCTGCAAAGCCGACGGCCGCGGCATCGTTGAGCGCGCGATTATCCGGTCCCAGCTAACAGCGCGCCGGTGCGTCAAACCGGCGGTGTCGCGCGGCGCGAAAGTATAAGGGCCCATCACCTGACCGATGAGCAGCGACTGGCCGCCTGATATCAGCACACCGATGTCATCACCGGTGTGAACGGCTTCGACGAAATCGGCAAGCGCTCGCAACGCCCGGGACGGGCGCCGTGACGGGTTGGTCTGCAATTCACGCAGCGCGGCCAGGTCACCTGCCGAGGCGTCAGCCGGCACGTCGGCGGCCGGTCCGAATCCGATCGCGCCGGTGAGCACCGCTCTGCCCAGAGCGTTCTCTGACTCCGGACGCAGCACCCAAAGAAAGCGGTGAGAATGCGGGTTGGAGACGGTGGTGATCGAATCCTGCTCAGGCCAGAAGTAATCCAAACCCTCAGGGCTATCAGGAAACAACGGCCGGTAGAACTCCGGGTCTTTGGCGATGAGCTGACTGCGGTGTGAGCGATGCAATCGCTCGTCACCCAACCAGCTCGGCAGCAGTGAGTCCCGCTGCAGGTCCGCCTGGCTGAGCTCGCGAACCCACGGCGCGAACTCCGCTATCTGATCAGCGGTCGAGTCACCGTGGCCGCGGCCGGTCCACACCCGCACGCAGTCCAGGCCGTAGCGCACCAGAGCCGGAGTGCGCCCGCGCCACATCCGCACCACCGGATGGCTCTGCCAGCCGTAGTCGGGCAGTTCCAAGGCTCGCAGGATCTGCAAGGTCTCGACCCGCTGCTTGCCCAATCGCTGCCTGTCCAGCACCTGGGCCGAGGCGAGAAAGCTCGGATAGGGCAAGAACGTCTGCATCTATCCAGGGTGCCTGATCCGCTGTGCGGCGTCCGCCTCGCCGAGGCCGGGCTGGCGTCGGTGGACGAGCGGGGCAGTACCTGCTGCTACGCCAAGAAGAACAAGTTCGCGCGACCTCCTGCGGAGCAGGGACCGGCGCGTTGGGTCCCGACCGGGCAGCTGTGGGGATCGGGGTGTCGTGAGATGTCACAGGGGCGAGCGCATCACAGTGGGCTGCTGCGCCAATGTGGTCGCTGCCGCTGTGACGCGGCACATCTCGTGCTCTACTGTGACCGCCGTCTCAAACCGAGGCGTCGCAGGCTCGACTGACCAGGAGACATCGTGAATGACTCGGCGCTCATCTCCATCGGGCTGCCGGTGGCCCTGGCCATCATCATGTTCGGGCTGGGCCTGTCCCTGACGCTCGGTGATTTCGCGCGGATAGCACGAAGCCCCCGCGCGGTTGTGGTGGCGCTAGCCCTCCAGATGCTCGTCCTCCCGTCGATCGCCTTCGCCCTCATCACCGTGTTCGACCTCGAGCCGCTGCTCGCCGTAGGCATCATGCTTCTGGCCGCCTCGCCTGGCGGCACCACCGCCAACCTGTTGAGCCACCTATTTCGAGGTGACGTCGCGCTCAACGTCACCTTGACCGCCATCAACTCCGTCCTGGCGGCTGTCACCATCCCGCTGATCACCAACTTCGCGATCGACCACTTCGGCGCCGAAGGCACGCTCGGCCTCCAGGTCGGCAAGGTTGTCCAGGTCATCGCCATCGTCTTGGTCCCCGTAGCACTCGGGATGCTGGTCCGGCGTCGGTCGGCTGCCTTCGCCGCCCGCGCCGACCGACCCGTGCGCGTGTTCTCCATCACCGTGCTCGCCATCGTCTCCGTCGGCGCGATCCTCGGAGAGCGGGACAACCTCCTCGACTACCTGCGCGACGTCGGCATCGTCGTCGCCATCTTCTGCCTGTGCAGCCTCACCTTGGGCTACGCCGGCGCACGACTCTTCCGGCTCACCCGCGCCCAAGCCATCGCAACCTCCATGGAGGTCGGTGTCCACAACACCACCGTGGCTCTCACCATCGCACTCAGCGTCCTGGACAACACCCAGGTCGCGATCCCCAGCGCCGTCTACAGCATCGTCATGTACGTTCTGGCTGGCAGCTTTGGCTACGCGATCACTCGTTCCTGGCCCCAGGAGAAGGCGGAGTCTCCGGCGCACGCCACCGTCTGATCCGTCGCCGGCGCCTGCTCCGGGCAGCAGCAGGCCGCCGAACGTGAGGGCGTACGCCGTGTGCACCCACGAGGCCGCGCCGATCGACATGTCGAGGTCGTCCCGGATCGACGACACGCCGGTGAAGACGATTGAATTGTCAATGATGATCATGGCGTAGGCGACAAGCACGATCGCGAGCAGCGCGTTCGGGGCGAGGGACCTTCGCTGTCTTGAGGGGCAAGGTGCTACTGACGGTGGTCACGAGGTCGCCCGCGGGCCGGCCGTGCGCTCGACGCGAAAGCCGGCGCCGTACATGAGTGCTGCGAGCACGATATGCCTTTCGCAGATTGGGGTAGCCAGGAGTTCCACCCGTTGGGCGGCGTACGACGTCCGCTTCCACCGCACCGGCCGTAAGCAGCTTCACCACCCCGTGGTCTCCGATGTGGACCTGTCCTACGAGGCATTCGAGTTGCCCGCCGAGCCCGGTCTCACCATGCTCGTCTACACAGGCTCGTCTACACAGGCTCGTCTACACAGCCGAGCCCGCCTCTGCCACCCAGGGCGCCCTCAACCTGCTAGCCAGCTGGGCCGCCAAACACGAGCAGTCCGCCGCGGCCGAGCCGGCGTCCGAAGTCCGCACCACCTGACACCGCAGCACTGACCGGTAGGCACGCCCCGATCTGCGCACCGGGACGCGGCGTGATGACGGCATCGAGGGCGCCGCGCTCATCGGCCGGTCCCTAGTCAGTCGGGAGGCGCCAGCACGTGCCGCACCGTAGCCGCGAGTCGTTTCGCCTTGGCCTTGCGTGCAGCCACCGCGGGCACCTCTATCGTCCTGTCGGGCGTCTTGATGGCCAACATGCGGAAGATCCGCGACTCCATTCCCCCGTAAAGCAGGCCGGTGTAAGGCGCCGTCATCACTCCGAGCACCTGATCCCGTTGCAATCGACGGGTTCTCACCCAACCTCGAAGCAGCACCTCAGAGTCCGTCACGACGACGCCGACCCTGACACCGCGGATAGCCAGGAGGATGGGGGCCAGGACAACGCCGAACTCCTGCCATGCCGGTTCGTCGACAGTCCCTATTGAGTCCAGGATTGCGCCGAGGGAAATCGCCGCGAGCACGAGTAGATATGCGATATTCCAGTACACGAGCACGGGGTTGTAGACCCGCACACGCGGGGACGCTGTCGGCTTACCTGGACGAAACCTCAACACGACGGCAAAGTATCGCACTGGCCACAGAGTGCGCCCGCTGACAGTAGAGCGCCGCACGCGCCTAGACGTTGAAGCGGAACTCCACCACGTCGCCGTCGGCCATCACGTAGTCCTTGCCCTCGATGCGCACCTTGCCCCGCGCCTTTGCCTCGGCCATCGAGCCGGCCGAGACCAGCTCGTCGAAGGACACCACCTCGGCCTTGATGAACCCTCTCTCGAAGTCAGTGTGAATGACCCCGGCAGCCTGCGGCGCGGTCGCGCCCTTGGGAATCGTCCAGGCGCGCGACTCTTTCGGCCCGGCTGTCAGATAGGTCTGCAGGCCGAGGGTGGCAAAGCCCAGCCGGGCCAGCTGGTCCAGGCCGGACTCCTCCACGCCCATCGACTGCAGCAGCTCCAGCGCCTCGTCAGGCTCCAACTCGGTGAACTCGGCCTCGGTCTTGGCGTCGAGGAACACCGCGTCGGCCGGCGCCACCAGCTCGCGAAGGGAGGTGAGGAACTCGGTGTTGGCCAGCTCGCCCGGATCGACGTTGAACACGTACAGGAATGGCTTGGCGGTCATCAGGTGCAGCTCGCGCAGCGGCTGCAGGTCAAGGCCGGCGGCGAACACCGTGCGGCCGGCGTCGAGCACCGCCTGCGCCTCTTTCACCGCCGCCACCACGGGCAGCTTGTCCTTGGCGGTCCGGGCCTCCTTCTCCAGCCGCGGCAACGCCTTCTCCAGGGTCTGCAGGTCGGCCAGGATCAGCTCGGTGTTGATCGTCTCGATGTCGTCGGCGGGCGAGACCTTGCCGTCGACGTGCACCACGTCGGGATCGGTGAAAGCCCGGATCACCTGGCAGATCGCGTCGGCCTCGCGGATGTTGGCCAGGAACTTGTTGCCCAGCCCCGCGCCTTCGGAGGCGCCCCGGACAATGCCGGCGATGTCGACGAAACTCACGGTGGCAGGCAGGATCTTGGCCGAGCCGTGGATCTTGGCCAGCACCTCCAGCCGCTCGTCGGGCACGCCGACCACGCCGACGTTCGGCTCGATGGTGGCGAACGGGTAGTTCGCGGCCAGCACGTTGTTGCGGGTCAGCGCGTTGAACAGGGTGGACTTGCCGACGTTGGGAAGTCCGACGATGCCGATAGTGAGGGCCACGGACGCGCAGTCTACGGCGTGTCGCTCCCCCGCCCGGACGCCGCCGGAGGGCATCAGCCGGCATCGGCGGCGACCGGCGACCGGCTTCGGTCTGCTGGAGCCGTCCGGCGCGTCCTTGGGCGGAACTGTCAGAGGCAGGGATCAGCATGAGCCCATGACCGCACTCGCCTTCCTGCTGCTCGGCCTGCTGCTCGGGTCGGTGTCCGGCGCGGCCGCCGGCTTCTGGTACGGCCGGGCCCGAGGAGCCATGTCGGAGTTGTCACAGGCCCGCCTGGACGCCGACCGCGGCGCGGCGGCCGGTGACCTCGCCGAGCGCCAGCGCTCGATCGAGACGCTGGTCAGCCCGATCAGGGACGCCCTGGAACGGGTGCAGGCCCAATTGCACAGCGCCGAGCGTGACCGGCTCAGCGCCACCTCCGCGCTTGACGAGCACCTGTCCGCGATGCGGTTGTCCGCTGACGGCCTGCGCACCGAGACCACCCAGTTGGTGAACGCTCTTCGAGCGCCGCAGGTCCGCGGCCGGTGGGGTGAGCTGCAGCTGGAACGGGCGGTCGAGATCGCCGGGCTGGTCGAGCACGTCGACTACCTGGTCCAACCGACCTCGCCCGGCACGCCGGACAACGACGGCGCGCTGCGGCCTGACCTGGTCGTCAAACTGGTCGGCGGCAAGCACATCGTGGTCGACTCCAAGGTCGCCTTCGCCGGCTACCTCGAAGCGATGGAGGCCCGCGATGAGTTCACCAGGGCGGCTCGGCTCAAAGCCCATGCCCGGCAGCTGCGCCGGCACATCGACGACCTGGGCGCCAAGGCCTACTGGAGCCGGTTCAGCCCCTCGCCCGAGTTCGTGGTGTGCTTCGTGCCGGCGGACGCCTTTCTGGACGCCGCGCTGCGGGAGGACCCGGCGCTGCTGGAGCACGCTTTCAGCCGCAACGTCATCCTCGCCACGCCGACCACCCTGGTCGCCCTGCTGCGCACCGTCGGTCACACCTGGCGCCAGCAGTCGCTGGCCCGCAACACCGCCGAGGTCAGCCAGCTCGGTCGCGAGCTCTACCAGCGGCTGGCCGGCATGGGCTCGCACCTGGACAAGCTGGGGCGCTCACTCAACGCCGCGGTGGGCAGCTTCAACGCCACCGTCGGAGCCTTGGAGGGCCGGGTGCTGGTGAGCGCCCGCCGGCTGGCGGACTTATCGGTCATAGATCCCGCGGCTGACGGCGAGCTCCTTGAGACCGAGCAGATCCTGGCCGTGACCCGAACGCTGAGCGCGGAGGAGTTGATAAGCCGGAGTTCATGAGCGCGGTACCGTAAGTCCCCGTGCCATCTGCGAACGGAGCCACTTACGTGCCGGACCAGCCAGAGGCGTCTTCCCGCGTCGCCGGCCAGCGTCCGTATCACGAGGCTTCACATGCCTCCTCGCTGACCGGCGGGTCCGCTGCTAAGAGCCGGCTGCCTCAGCGCGGCCGGCGCGAGTCCGGCCTGCCAGGGTGGCTCGCGGTCCTGCTGCTGATCGGCATCGCCGGGGTCGGCGGGCTGATCGACTCGGTCAGCGGCACCGCCATCAGGGGCGCGTTCAACTACAGCCTGGTACTCGCCTCGCTGGTCGCGATAGTGCTGGTGCGGCGCAGCAAGATGTTCAACGTCGTGATCGCGCCGCCGCTGGTGTACTTCGTCGCCTCGGCCGGATTGCTCTACGTGCGCACTGGCGGCCTGCAGAACCGGGGCAAGCTGATCGACGCGGCCACCAACTGGGTCGTCTACGGATTTCCGGCCATCGCCGGGGCCACCGCGGTCGTGCTGGTGGTCGCCGGCATCCGGTTGATGGTCCGGCGCTAGTCCAGGCTCCGGCGCCAGCCCCGGGCGTGCCCAGCTACTTCTTGGCGGCCAGCTTCAGGTCCCGGCGCAACTCCTGGGGCAGGGCGAACACCAGCCGTTCCTCGGTGTGGGCGACCTCCTCCAGATCGCTCCAGCCTCGCGCCGCCAGCCACTGGGCCACCTCGCGCACCAGCACCTCGGGCACCGACGCCCCAGAGGACAGCCCCACGTTGTTCACACCCACCAGCCACTCAGGGCGGATCTCCTCCGCGCTGTCGACCAGGTAGGCCTGCCGGGCGCCCGCCGCCAGGGCGACCTCGACCATCCGCACCGAGTTCGACGAGTTGGCCGAGCCGACCACCAGGAACAGCTCCACCTGCGGCGCGATCACCTTCACCGCGGCCTGCCGGTTCTGGGTGGCGTAGCAGATGTCGTCACTGGGCGGCGCCTGCAGCAGCGGGAACTTCTCCTGCAGGGCTGCCACCGTCTCCAGCGTCTCATCCACCGACAGCGTGGTCTGAGAAAGCCAGACCACCCGCTCCGGGTCGCGCACCTCGACGCCGGCGACGTCCGCCGGACCGTCCACCAGGGTGATGTTCTCCGGCGCCTGACCGGTGGTTCCGACCACCTCTTCGTGGCCCTCGTGCCCGATCAGCACGATGTCGTAGTCCTCGGCGGCGAAGCGGCGAGCCTCGTGATGGACCTTGGTCACCAGCGGACAGGTGGCGTCTATGGCCCGCAGGTTTCGGCTGGCCGCCTCGGCGTGCACTTCGGGCGCCACCCCGTGGGCGGAGAACACCACGACCGAGCCCTCGGGAACCTCGTCTGTCTCCTCGACGAAGACCGCCCCGCGAGCTTCCAGCGAGCGCACCACGTACAGGTTGTGCACGATCTGCTTGCGGACGTACACCGGCGCGCCGTAGTGGTCCAGGGCCTGCTCCACCGTCTGAACCGCCCGGTCGACCCCCGCGCAGTACCCACGCGGTTTGGCCAGCAGGACCCGCTTGGCGGGCACGGACGCGGAGTCAGCCTCAGACATGGGGGCAATCTTACGTGCCGGCGGCGCCGTTTCTTCTCCGTTCGGCGGAGCTCGGCCAGAGAGTCGGGTGGGCACGCTCGCATACCGTCGGGCGTTGGTGGCAGGCTGGGGGCATGCCGAATATCCCGACTCCGATCAGAGCCGCCCTTGGCCTCGCCGCCACCGCCGTGGACGAGGCTCGCAAACTCCCTGAGACGCTGCCGCAGGCTGTCACCTCAGTCCCGTTGATGGCGGTGTCGACCGCTATGCAGGCGTCGATGAAGGTGCAGCAGCACCTGGCCATGCTGGCCGCCCGCGGAGACGAAGTCCTCAGCCAGCTTCGGGGCAGCTCTGCCGAACCGCCCAGTTGGGCCACCTTCGACGACTCCCCCGCCGACAGCGTCGGCGGCCCGGCCGGCGACGCGCAGTCGGCAAAGGCCGCCTTCGACCTGATCGACTACGACAACACCGGCTTCGCCGAGGGCTCGGAGGACGACGCGGGCCAGGGTCGCTGGGATGCCGTCGGAGTGGGCGGCGCCCAGACGCTGCCCGACCTGGTGGCCGACACCGGTGTGGCGTCGCCAGGCGGCGCAGGCGACGTCTCGGCCACACCGCCGAGCGCTGCCGGGCCCACCCCGCCGGCCGCTGGCCTGGCCGAGGCAGTGTCCGCGCCTGAGCCGTCGCCGGCCAAGGCGGGCGGCGTCTCTGCCCCAGCCAAGGCAGGCGCTAAAAAGACCGCGGCCAAGGCGGGTCCGACCCAGGCCAGCCCGGCCAAGGCGGGCCCGGCAAAGGCGGGTCCGGCCAAGGCGGGCCCGGCCAAGGCGGGCCCGGCCAAGGCGGGTCCGGCCAAGGCGGGCCCGGCCAAGGCCACCAAGCGGGCAGCGCGCAAGGAGCCTGACCACGAGCCGCTCGAAGTGGCGGCGAAGAAGGCCAAACCGTCCGCGACGCCGAATCCGGCGACGATGGCTGCTGAGATCTTGCAGGCGCACGAAGCCGCTGCCGACGACGAGTGAGCAAGCTGGAGTCCAGCCCTGAGGCGCCGTTGCCGTTACGGCGGGTCAGCCAGGCCATCTCGGACTGGGTCGGCCGGCTGGGCGAGGTATGGGTCGAGGGCCAGGTCGCTCAGTTCGTCCGCCGGCCCGGGGTGGCCACCTACTTCCTGACGCTGCGCGATGTCGATGCCAACATCTCCATCCAGGTGACCTGTCACCGTTCGGTGCTGGTGGAGCCGCTGGCCGAGGGCACCCGGGTGGTCATGCGGGCCCGGCCGGACTTCTACGCAGAGCGCGGCGCGTTGAGCCTGCGGGCGACCGAGGTCCGGCAGGTCGGCCTGGGTGAGCTGCTGGCCCGCATCGAGCGGTTGAAGCAGCTGCTGGCGGCCGAAGGCCTGTTCGCGGCGAGCCGCAAGCAGCGGTTGCCGTTCCTGCCCCGGACGATCGGGCTGATCACCGGACGGGCCAGCGCCGCCGAACGTGACGTGGTGGAGAACACCCTGCGCCGGTTGCCGGGCGCGGTGTTCGCCATCGAGAACACCGCCACCCAAGGCAGCACCGCGGTCTCGGAGATCATCGCCGCCCTGCGGCGCCTGGACGCCCGTCCCGATGTGGACGTGATCGTGATCGCCCGGGGCGGGGGCAGCGTGGAGGACCTGCTGCCGTTCTCCAACGAGGGCCTGCTGCGGGCGGTGTCGCAGCTGCGCACACCGGTGGTCAGCGCCATCGGCCACGAGACCGACCAGCCGTTGCTGGACCTGGTCGCTGACCTCGCGGTCTCGACGCCGACGGACGCCGCCAAGCGGATCGTGCCCGACCTGCTGGCCGAGCTTCATCAGATCGCCGACGCGCGGGCCCGGTTGCGGGCCAGCGTGCACCGCCGGCTCGACACCGAGGGCCAGTTGATGGCCGGCCTGCCGCAACGGCTGCGTCAGGGGCTGAGCCGGCGGATCTCGACCGGCGTCGAGGAGTGCGAGCGTGCCGTGCACCGCAACCGCAGCGCGCTGTCCGGACTGCTGCAGCTGGCCGAGGCAGACACCGCGCAGTTGCTGGCCCGGGTGGTGAGCCTGTCACCGCAAGCGGTGCTCAACCGCGGCTACGCCGTGCTGTGGAACTCCGGCGGTGAGCTGGTGCGGGCCGCCAGCCAGACCTCGCCTGGGGAGCTGCTGCAGGTCCGGGTCGCTGACGGCGAGTTCTCGGTCTCGGTCACCAGCGGCGGCTAGCCTTGCCTGCGATGAGCGAGAACCCCGAACCAGAGATCAGCTACGAGACGGCCCGCGCCGAGCTGCGCGACATCGTGCAGGCGCTGGAGAGCGGCGGGCAGCCGCTGGAGGAGTCGTTGTCGTTATGGCAGCGCGGCGAGGAGCTCGCCGGCATCTGCCAGCGCTGGCTCGACGGCGCCCGGGCCCGGCTGGACGCGGCCATCGCGGCCAGCGACGACCACGGCTGATCCCTGCCTGCCAGCAGGGTGTGACGCGCGACCGGCCAGCAGGGTGTGACGCGCGACCGGCCGGCAGGGTCTCATCCCCACGGCTGACGCGCCGGGTCAGCGCAGCGAGCCGGCCAACTCGGCCAGTTCCGGCTGCTCGGCGCTGCCCGTGACGATCACGGTCACCTTGCCGAAGGTGTGCCGCAGCACTCGCCGTCCGTTGGCGGTCCGGTACTGCTGCCAGCTGGCGCCCTCGATGGTGCTCGCGCCGTCAGCGGTCAGCGGTCCGTAGTGAGCAGCCACCGCGTCGGGGGCGTCGGCGCTCTGGAACAGCTCGGCGTACCGGCCGGCCGGGCTGACATAGCCGATCCGAAAGCTCGCGGGCTTGGCCGGGCCGGCCGGCGTCAACTCTGTCGACGTCGGTCGCCAGCGCTCGCCCAGCCCGCTGGGCGCCAGCACCTGCGCGCCCGTCTGCTGCCGAGCCGCCGCGATCGCCGGCGCGGGGTCGATGACGCGCACCCCGTCCGAGCCCTGCTCCTGCGGCCAGTTGACCACCACCAGCAGGCCGGCGATCACCAGCAGCGGGATCAGCGCCCGCCAGAGGTTGGCCGTGGTGCGCAGTCGTTGCCGTTCGGCCGAGTTCAGCGGGCGGGTCACCCCTCCATGGTCACCGGTGCTCTGATCGGGGCGCCAACCGGGTCGCCCACCTCACCCCGCCCGGGCCGGGTGGGCGCCTGTCGAGCCGAGCCGCGCCGCCGTCTCAGATGGGGCGGGCATCCGATGCCGGGTACTAAGGTCTGCATCAGTGAGCCCACCGCTGCCGCGGACGTCGAGAAAGGCCAGCCGAATGACTGCCCCCGCACCGTCCGAGCCCGCATCGTCTGAGTCCAGGCCCGACTCTGCCGGCATGGTCCCGCCCGAACTGGCCGTCAGCCGCCAGGCGCCGGACCGCAACCTCGCGCTGGAGTTGGTCCGGGTCACCGAGGCCGCCGCGATGGCCGCGGCTCGCTGGGTCGGGCGCGGGGACAAGAACGGTGGGGACGGCGCGGCCGTCGACGCGATGCGCACCCTGATCGGCACCGTCTCGATGGACGGCGTGGTCGTCATCGGCGAGGGTGAGAAGGACCAGGCCCCGATGCTCTACAACGGCGAGCGGGTGGGCAACGGCGCCGGCCCGGAGTGCGACGTGGCGGTCGACCCGATCGATGGGACGACCCTGATGGCCAAGGGGATGCCGAACGCGATCGCGGTGATCGCGGTGGCCGAGCGCGGCTCGATGTTCGACCCGTCCGCGGTGTTCTACATGGAGAAGATCGCCACCGGCCCCGAGGCCGCTGACGTCATCGACATCACCGCGCCGGTGGAGGTGAACATCGCCCGGGTCGCCAAGGCCAAGGGCGGCAAGCCCGAGGACGTCACGGTGGTGATCCTGGACCGGCCCCGGCACGCGGACCTGGTGGCAGCCGTGCGGGCCGCCGGCGCCCGGATCAAGTTCATCACCGACGGCGACGTGGCCGGCGCCATCATGGCGGCCCGGGCGGGCACCGGCGTGGACCTGCTGCTGGGCATCGGCGGCACCCCCGAGGGCATCATCGCCGCTGCCGCGATCAGCTGCATGGGCGGCGCGATCCAGGGCCGGCTCTGGCCGCAGAGCCCTGAGGAGCGCGAGAAGGCCCAGGACGCCGGCCATGACCTGTCCCGGGTGCTCACCACCACCGACCTGGTGGCCGGCGAGGACGTCTTCTTCTGCGCCACCGGCATCACCGACGGCGATCTGGTGGCCGGGGTGCGCTATGACCGCGGCGCGGTGGCCACCTCGTCGATCGTGATGCGCTCGAAGTCCGGCACCATCCGGGTGGTGGAGTCGCTGCACCAGCTGTCCAAGCTCCGCGCCTACGCCTCGGTGGACTTCGACCGCAACTAAGCCGCCCACCCCTCTTTCGGCGTCCAGCGGCTCACAGAAAGAAGGAATCATGCTCTGCGTCACCATGAACGACATTCCCGGCTGGGAGATCCAGCGCGTCTGCGGCGAGGTGTTCGGGGTGACCGTGCGCTCGCGCAACGCCTTCTCCCAGATGGGCGCCGGCTTCAAGTCCCTGGTGGGCGGGGAGTTGCAGGGCATGACCCGCAACGTGCTGCAGAGCCGCAACGAGGCGATGACCCGGCTCTTCGCCGAAGCGCAGGCTCGCGGCGGCAACGCCCTGGTCGCGATGCGCTTTGACACCACCGAGCTCGGTGGCAACTGGAGTGAGATCTGCGCCTACGCGACTGCCGTGGTGGCGGTTCCGGTGACCGAGGCCGCCAAGCAGACCGCCTTGCAGCTGGGCTACGGGCAGCCGGGCGGCAACGCCCCCGGTCAGCCGGGGGGCCCGGGTCAGGCAGGACCCGGCCAGGCAGGACCCGGCCAGGCAGGACCCGGCCAGGCCCAGCCGGCCGGTCAGCCGCCGGCGCAGCAGGGCTGGGGTCAGCCTCCGGCCGGTCCGTGACCGCCGAAGAGGGTTAGTCCTGCCACAGCCACCGGCTTGCTGTCGGCCCGGCTGGATAGGCTCTGCGCAAGAGAAGCTGTCACCGCAGTGACGCCCACACCGCAGGGGAGCATCGCCGAAGATGTCCGAGCAGCCCAACCCGAAATCGAGCCCGCAGCCCGCGGCCGCCGCCACCGCGAACCCGCCACCGCAATCCCAGGACTCCTACCGGATCGAGAAGGACTCGATGGGCGAGGTCCGGGTGCCGGCCCAGGCCAGGTGGCGCGCCCAGACCCAGCGGGCGGTGCAGAACTTCCCGATCTCAGGCCAGCCGATCGAGCGTGAGCTGATCGCCGGGCTGGCGTTGATCAAGGGGGCCGGCGCCCGGGTGCGAGCCACCCGAGGCCTGCTTGACCCGGCCAAGGCCGAGGCCATCGCCGCTGCCGCCGCCGAGGTGGCCCGGGGCGACTGGGACGCCGAGTTCCCGATCGACGTCTTTCAGACCGGGTCCGGCACCTCCTCGAACATGAACGCCAACGAGGTGCTGGCCTCGCTGGCCGCTGAGAAGCTCGGTCAGGGCGCGAGCGTGCACCCCAATGACGACGTCAACGACCCGCTGTCCTCCAACGACCAGTTCCCCTCCGCGATCCACGTCGCCGCGACCAAGGGCGTGGTCGGGGACCTGATCCCGGCGCTGGAGCACCTCGCTGCCGCGCTCGAGGCCAAGGCCGCCGAGTTCGCCACCGTGGTCAAGTCCGGCCGGACCCACCTGATGGACGCCACCCCGGTGACGCTGGGCCAGGAGTTCGCCGGTTACGCCGCGCAGGTCCGCTACGGCATCGAGCGGTCGCGGGCGTGCCTGCCCCGCGTCGCCGAGCTGCCGTTGGGCGGCACCGCGGTGGGCACCGGCATCAACGCCCCCGCCGGTTTCGCCGCCGAGGTCATCGCCCTGATCGCCGCCGAGACCGGCTTGCCGCTGACCGAGGCGCGCGACCACTTCGAGGCCCAGGGCGCGCGGGACGGGTTGGTCGAGCTGTCCGGCGCGCTGCGCACCATCGCGGTCAGCCTGAACAAGGTCAGCAACGACATCCGGTGGATGGGCTCGGGCCCCCGGACCGGGCTCACCGAGCTGTTCCTGCCCGACCTGCAGCCCGGCTCCTCGATCATGCCCGGCAAGGTCAACCCGGTGCTGTGCGAGGCGGTCTGCCAGGTCGCGGCCCAGGTCATCGGCAACGACGCGGCGGTGGCCTTCGCAGGCGCGTCGGGCAACTTCGAGCTGAACGTGATGCTGCCGGTGATGGCACGCAACGTGCTCGAGTCGATCCGGCTGATCGCCAACGTCAGCACGGTGTTCGCCGACAAGTGCGTGGCCGGCATCGAGGCCAACGTCGAGCGCTGCCGTGAGTACGCCGAGTCCTCCCCCTCCATCGTCACGCCGCTCAACCACTACGTCGGCTACGACGAGGCGGCCAAGATCGCCAAGCAGTCCCTCGCCGAGCGCAAGACCATTCGCCAGGTCGTGATCGAGCGTGGTCATGTCGAGTCGGGGGCGATCACCGAGGACAAGCTCGACGAGGTGCTCGACGTGCTGTCGATGACCCGCCCCGCCGGCTAGTCCGCAGCGGTCAGGCAGGAGCCCGCATGCACGTCTACGACGGCATCGATGACCGGCTGGCGCAGTGGCTGACGAGCCAGCCGGTCTTCTTCGTGGGCACCGCGCCCTTGGGCGGCGACGGGCACGTCAACGTCTCACCCAAGGGCATGGCCGGCACCTTCGCCGTCTTCGACCGGCGTCGGGTCGGCTACCTGGATTACTACGGCTCGGGCTCAGAGACCATCGCCCACCTGCGTGAGAACGGCCGGATCACGCTGATGTTCGCTGCCTTCGACGGCCGGCCCACCATCGTCCGCCTCTACGGCAAGGGCCGGATCGTGCTGACCCAGGATGAGGAATTCCAGTCGCTGCGGACGGCCTTTCCCAAGCAGCGGGTGGTCGCCCAACGCGCCATCGTGATGGTGGAGCTGGACCGGGTCAGCGACTCCTGCGGTTACGCGGTGCCCCGGATGGACTTCGTCGCCGACCGCACGGTGCTGGATCTGCGCCAGGAGAAGAAAGGCCCCGTGCCCTACCGGGCCTATCCCGAGACCAAGAACGCGCAGTCGATCGACGGCCTGCCCGCGCTGGAAGACCTCGTCGAACGGACCCGACCGCCAGGCTGAGTGGCCCGTCCGCACAGCGGCTGAGACCTAGAGGCTGACGTCCTCCAGCAGCTCGGTTACCAGCGCGGCGATCGGCGAGCGCTCGGACCGGGTCAGCGTGACGTGGGCGAACAGCGGGTGCCCGCGCAGCGCCTCGATCACCGCCGCCACCCCGTCGTGCCGGCCGACCCGCAGGTTGTCCCGCTGCGCGACGTCGTGGGTGAGCACCACCCGCGAGCCCTGCCCGATCCGCGACAGCACCGTCAGCAGCACGTTGCGCTCCAGCGACTGCGCCTCGTCGACGATCACGAAGGAGTCGTGCAGGGAACGGCCGCGGATGTGGGTCAACGGCAGCACCTCGATCATGGCGCGGTCCAGCACCTCTTCCAGGACGTCCTTGCTGACCAGCGCGCCCAGGGTGTCGAACACCGCCTGCGCCCACGGCGCCATCTTCTCGTTCTCGCTGCCTGGCAGGTAGCCCAGATCCTGGCCGCCGACGGCGTACAGCGGCCGGAACACGACCACCTTCTTGTGCGCCCGCCGCTCCATCACCGCGTCCAGCCCCGCGCACAGCGCCAGCGCCGACTTGCCGGTGCCGGCCCGGCCACCGAGGGACACGATGCCGATCTCGGGGTCGAGCAGCAGGTCCAGCGCGATCCGCTGCTCGGCCGAGCGGCCCCGCAGCCCGAAGGCCTCCCGGTCACCGCGCACCAGCTTCAGCTGCTTGTCAGCGGTGACCCGGGCCAGCGCCGAGCCCCGCGCCGAGTGCAGCACCAGGCCGGTGTGGCAGGGCAGCTCGGCGACCCGCAGCAGCTCGTCATTCTCAGCCGCGTCGACCGGGTCGGCGCTGTAGAGCGAGTCGATGACGGCAGTGGACACCTCGATCTCGGCCATTCCGGTCCAGCCCGAGTCCACACCCGGATGCACCCGGTACTCATCGGCCGGCAACCCCACGGCGGCGGCCTTGACCCGCAACGGCATGTCCTTGGACACCAGCACGACGTCGCGGCCCTCCTTGGCCAGGTTCAACGCCACTGCCAGGATCCGCGAGTCGTTGCTCTCCACCCGGAATCCGGCCGGTAGCAGGCCCAGGTCGGAGTGGTTCAGCTCGACGTGCAGGGTGCCGCCGTCCTCGCCGACGGGCACCGGGGCATCGAGTCGGCCGTGCTTGATCCGTAGGTCGTCCAGGGCGCGCAGCGTCTCACGGGCGAACCAGCCCAGCTCCGGATGGTGGCGCTTGCCCTCGAGCTCGCCGATCACCACCAGCGGCAGGACGACCTCGTGCTCGGCGAAGCGGGCCAGCGCTCCGGGATCCGACAGCAGCACCGAGGTGTCCAGGACGAAGGTCTTGACGGCGGGGCCGGCCGGCCCGGTGGCGGTGGTGGCGCGAGCGTGGGTCACATGGGGCTCCTGGGCGCTGCGGCGTCGTAACGAACGCGACACCGTGGACAGGCGTGGCACCAGCGCCTGCCGCTGACGAGGGTTCCGGTCATCCCCCATGATACGGGGGTGATGCCGGCCCCCCGCTGGCTTTTCACCACCTTCAAGGGACCTCCCGGGCGCCGGCCCGAAGGGCCGAACACCTGCTGCGGACGCTACGGCCGCCACTGGCCCCGGGCCTCGCGCCACGCCGTAGCTAGCTGGGCTTCGGGTTGGCCAGCTGAGCATGGGGGGCGGCGCTGCCTCAATTGCCGAGGCGGCGCTGCCTCAATTGCCGAAGCGGCGCTGCCGTTCGGAGAAGTCGCGCAGCGCGCGAAGGAAGTCGGTCTTGCGGAAGTCGGGCCAGAGGGCGTCGCAGAAGTAGAACTCAGAATGCGCCGACTGCCACAGCAGGAATCCGGACAGCCGCTGCTCCCCCGAGGTCCTGATCACCAGGTCGGGGTCGGGCTGGCCCTTGGTGTAGAGGTGCTCGGCGATGTGCTCGACGTCGATGATCTCGGCCAACTCCTCGATGGAGGTGCCGGCCTGCGCCTGGGAGTGCAGCAGCGAGCGGACCGCGTCGGCGATCTCGCGCCGGCCGCCGTAGCCGACTGCCAGGTTGACCATCATGCCGGTCTTGCCGGCCGAGCGTTCGGCGGCGGTCTTGAGCGCCTGCGCGGTGCTGGCCGGCAGGGTGTCCAGAGCGCCCACGACGTTGAGCTGCCAGGGCTGGTCGGCGGCGGCCAACTCGTCGGCGACGTTGGCGATGATGCGCAGCAGCGGGCCGACCTCGGCCGGGTCGCGGTGCAGGTTGTCGGTGGACAGCAGCCACAGCGTGACGTGCTTGACCCCGGCCTCGGCGCACCAGGTCAGCAGGTTGTCGATGTGGCTGGCGCCCACCACGTGGCCGGCGTTGTCCTCGAGCCCGGCGGCCCGAGCCCAGCGCCGGTTGCCGTCGAGCATCACCGCCACGTGGCGAGGAACCGGACGTCCGGCCAGCGCTTTCAGCAGCCGTCGCTCGTAGATCGAGTAGAGGCCGCCACGGACATTCACGACTTGGAAGCCTAGCCCTGTACATGCGGCATGGGTCACCAACTCGCGCGCGCTTCAGACTGCGGCCCGCCTCCGCCTCGCACGCCCGTTCCCAGGTGCGGAGCATGTGCCAGTCAGAATTCCGACCACGTTCTGTAATCGACTAATGACTAGATTGCGTCTTGTGTGGTTTTCGTGAGATGTCCATACTTAACGCACGGGGGAAGCACGAAAGCACGAAAGCACGGGGGAAGCAGTACCAGCAGGGGACGCAGTACCAGCAGGGGGACGCAGTAAAGGCAGTACCAGCAGGGGACGCAGTAAAGGCAGTACCAGCAGGGGACGCAGTACCAGCAAGAACGCAGTAGCACGGGGGCTTGGGATGCTCCGCAGGTGCCGGACGGGACTCCGGCATCTGCGGAGCACCTTTGTATGTGGGGCCCTTTCTCGAGATGGGAGCGCCTTCTCTCCAACACCCGGGTGAGCGGCTAGCGGCTGATCTCCGGGCCATGGTGATCGGGACGCTGATCCACCACCGATTTCCCATCCACTGATAAGTGGTCACCGACCGCGTGATCGTCAGCCAGATAATCGTCGGCCACCTCATCGCCGCCGGAGTCATCGCCGCCGGAGTCATCGGCAGCCGGCTCCCGGTCGAAGATCAACCAGTAGCCGGCGACGACCAGGCACAGCACGCCGAGGATCAGATCGGTCGGCTCGTCGGTCGAGCGGTACTGAAACCCGAAGGCCACCGTGGCGGCCAGGGCGAAGCCGCCTACCAGCCACCGAAAACCGGGCGGCTGGTTTCTCATCATGGGTTCAGGTTAGGCGCTGGACCGGACTGCTCATTCCAGTGCCGCCAGCAGCTCTGCCACGGTGGTGACCGGACGGTCGCACACGAAGCCACGGCACACGTAGGCAGCCGGCTCGCCGGCGACCAGCGGGCGGTTGGCCAGCAGCGGCAGGCCCGGCGCGTCGGGCTTGCCGAAGGCCAGCACCAGCCCCGGCGAGGTGCTGTTGCGGGCGGCCGTCAGCAGGCCGTGGGCGACTGGGCCCGATCCCACGATCGCCACCTGCGACGGCCCGGCGCAAGCCGCCTCAGCCACTGCCAGACTCCAGCCTGCGAACCGGGGCTCGCGCACCGCCAGCTCACCGGCAGCGGCCAGCGCAGTCTCGGCGGCCTCCCGGTGCCGGGTCGAACCGGTGAGGGCGGCGTAGCTGAGCAGGGCGCCGGCCAATGCCGACTGGCCGGACGGCGAGGCGTTGTCAGAGGCGTCCCGGGGCCGGCTGAACAGCGCCTCGGCGTCGTCGGCGGTGTCGTAGAACCCGCCTTCTGCGTCAACGAACCGGGTCAGCGCCACTTCCAGCAACTCCCCGGCCGACTCCAGCCAGCGAGGATCGGCGGTTGCCTGATGCAGGGCCAGCAGCCCCTCGGCCAGGTCGCCGTAGTCCTCAGCGACTCCCATCGCGGCGCTGATCACACCGTCCCTCGACGATCGGTGCAACCGGCCCTCGACCAGGTGGCGTCGCAGCAGGAAATCCGCGCACTCCTGGGCCGCGCCCAGGTAGGCAGGCTGTTCCAGCAACACCCCTGCCTCGGCCAGCGCGGCGATGGCCAGGCCGTTCCAGGCGGTGATCGCCTTGTCGTCGCGGGCCGGTTGCGGGCGCTGATCGCGAGCTGCCAGCAGCCGGGCGCGGATTCCGGACCACCAGGCGCGGTCGCGCGGATCAGCCCGCAGCCGCAGCGTCGAACTACCCAACTCGAAGGTGCCCTGAGCGGTGACGCCGAGCAGGCTGGCAGCGGCCGCGCCGTCGGCCTCACCGAGCACCTCGGTCAGCTGCTCGGGCGTCCAGGCGTAGGTCAGGCCCTCGACGCCCTCGGTGTCGGCGTCCAGCGCCGAGGCGAAGGCGCCCTCGGAGGTGCGCAGGTCGCGCAGCAGGAACTGCGCGGTCTCATGGACGACCCGCTCAGCCAGCGGTGACCGGGTGGCTCGCCACAGGTGCAGGTAGACCCGCAGCAGCTGGGCGTTGTCGTACAGCATCTTCTCAAAGTGCGGCACGATCCATTCGGCGTCGACGGAGTAGCGGGCGAAGCCGCCGGCCAGCTGGTCATAGATGCCCCCGCGCGCCATCGCCTCGCAGGTGCCCGTGACCTGCTCCAGCGACTGCGCCTCGCCGGTGCGGGCGTGATGGCGTAGCAGGAACTCCAGGACCATCGACGGCGGGAACTTCGGCGCCGAGCCGTACCCGCCGTTGGCGTGGTCATAGTGCTGGGCCAGCCGGGACGCGGCCTGATCCAGCTCCGCCGGCCCCAAGGTCTGCGGAGCGCCGGACACCAGCGCCGTCTGCAGCGCCTGCACGATCCGGCCGCTGGTCGCCAGCACCTCGTCCTGCCGCTCGGTCCAGGCCTCGGTGACCGCGTCCAGCAGCCGCAGGAAGCCCTCCTTGGGGAAGTAGGTCCCGCAGAAGAACGGCTCGCCGGACGGGGTCAGCAGGCAGGTCATCGGCCAGCCGCCGTGCCCGGTCATCGCCGCCGTGGCGGCCATGTAGATGGCATCGATGTCCGGCCGCTCCTCGCGGTCGACCTTGATCGACACGAACCGCTCGTTGAGCGCCCCCGCCACCTCGGCGTCCTCGAAGGACTCGTGCGCCATCACATGGCACCAATGGCACGCGGCGTAGCCGACGCTCAGCAGCACCGGGACGTTGCGGCGGCGAGCTTCGGCGAAGGCCTCCTCGCACCAGGGCCACCAGTCGACCGGGTTGCCGGCGTGTTGAGCGAGATATGGGCTTGTGGCATCAGCCAGCCGGTTGGTCACGTCTACTCCCTTGGCGCCGGTTGATACGGGGCCCGCTCCACGCTATGCCAGCCGAGGGCCAGTCCCAACCCGACAGCCCGTCGGATCAGCGCGCGGCAGGCGATCAGCGGGCGCTGTTCAGCCCAACCGCGCCTGGGCGCCCCAGCTGCCGGACCACGCCACTCCCGGTTCCAGCACGATCAGATCCGCGCCGGAGTTGAACGCGTCGGGGGCGCAGGTCATCGCCTCGACGGCGAGGCTGCGGCGAAGGCGGTCCGAGCCAGGCTCGAAGTAGTCCGAGGTGTAGACCTGCCACCAGGTGAAGTCCGCCTCGGCCCAGATCGTCAGAGCGGCCCCTTGGCTGGACAGCACGGCCCTGCTGGTCGCCTCGAAGTCCGGGCTCACCGCGGTGAACGCGGTGTCCAGGCGCAGCCCGCGCAGGGACCGCGGCTCGGTGAAGTCCCACTGCGTCCCGCTCGTCTGGCGCAGCGCCACCGGCGCCAGGTTCGAGTCGGTCTCCAGCCACTGCCCGGCCGGGAGCTGCAGCTCGAGGTCGTCCACCCGGGCGTCGGGCAGCCGGAAGAACGGGTGGGTCGCCACCCCGAACGGAGCAGGCTCGTCACCGGTGTTCAGCGCGCCGAGCCGGCACCGCAGGCCCTCAGCCGACAGCGACCAGGTCACGGTGACCCGCAGCTGGAAGGGGTAACCGGCGCTGGGCGCGATCGGCACGCTGAGCGTGACCGCGTCGGCCTGAACCTCCTCCGGCTGCCACAGCACGTCACTGACCAGGCCGTGCAGTGCCGAGCCGGTGGCCGGCTCGCTGATCGGCAGCTGGTGCTGCCGGCCCCGCCAGGTCCACCGGCCGTTCGGGATCCGGTTGGGCCAGGGCGCCAGGACGGCGCCGTTGAAGGCCGGCGGCCGCTCGTCGTCGGCGAACCCGTCCACCAGGTCGAGGCCGTCCACCAAGTAGCTCTGCAACGCGCCGCCCCGCTGGACGACCGAGGCTCGTTGGGCGCCGTGCTCGAGGTCCCATCGCTGACCGTTGACCGTCATGGCGCGGCGTTTCCTCTCATCGGATGGAGCCAGCTCATCAGGTGGAGTCCTCGAAGGGACTCCACTGACGTCAAACCTAGGCGACGCAGGCGATCGCGCCGCCGGTGACCGTGGCATCGGTGACCGTGGCGCCGGTGACCATGGCGCCGGCGGCCACGACGCCGGTGACCGTGACGCCGGCGGCCCGCGACGTCGGCGGCCTGCTTTGACAGGATGGGCCGGTGCCGCACCCGCTCGAGTCCGCCGACGGGCTGCTGGCCGAGCTGCGCCGCCGGGGCCAGGCCCGGGGCGGGCCTCTCGCGCTCAGCCTGGCGCCCGAGCGAGGCGTGGGAATCGCCGAGCCGACCGGCGGGCAGTGGGCGGTGGCGACCCCGGCGCCGGCCGCCGTGGTGGCCAGGCTGGAGCAGGAGTTCCGGCCGCGCTGGGTGTGGTGGTCCCAGCAGACCCCGATCGAGCTCACCCGCGCCGGCGTCCGGGTGGCGACCTGCTGGGACCTGGTCGCGGTGCACCGGCTGATCTTCGGCGGCTGGGACAGCGACCCGGCGCTGATCTGGGCCGCCCTGCATGATCTGGACCCGGCCTCGACGCCGGGCACCGGCCAGCTCGACCTGTTCGGCGACGCCGGCGACGAGGGTGATGACCCGGAGGAGCCGGTGCGGCCCGATGAGCACCTGCGACCTGAGTGGTCAGGCGGCGGCTGGGCGCGCAGCCCGGCCCGGCTGGCCCGGTGGGCCCAGACAGCGCTGCGGGCCAGCGAGCTGCAACGCCAACGGCTGGCCGCGGCGCCGGCCGCCGGAGACGTGCTGGCCACCGCGCGCTCGGAGTCCGCCGCCGAGCTGCTGTGCGCCGAGCTGACCGTCGACGGCCTGCCGATCGACCTCGCCCGCGCCGAGCAGATCATCGCCTCGTTCGCCGGCCCTCGACCGCGCGACGCCGCCGAGGCCGGCTTGCTGCGCGAGCGCCGGGACAGCGCGGTGCTGCGGCTGCTGCCCAACCCCGACGGGATCGACCTGCGCAACCCGGCGCAGGTCCGCCTCATGCTGGCCCGGGTCGGCATCGACGTTCCCGACACCCGGTCCTGGCGGCTGGAGAGATTCCTGGGCGCCCATCCGGTGGTCGAGGCCCTGCTGGCCTGGCGCAAGGCAGAGCGGATCACCACCACCTTCGGTTACGACTGGCTGGCCCGCAACGTCGGCTCGGACGCCCGGCTGCGGGGCGCCTGGAGCGGTTCGGACGGCGCCGCCGGGCGGATGACGGCTCAGGCGGGGCTGCACAACATGCCTGCCGACCTGCGGCCGGCGGTGGCCGCGACCACCGGCCAGATCTTCGTCCGGGCCGATCTCGGTCAGATCGAGCCCCGGGTGCTCGCCGCGGTCTCCGGTGACCGGGCACTGGCCAAGGCGACCCAGGACGACGACCTGTACGCGCCGGTGGCCAGCCGGCTGGGCGTGGACCGGCCGGTCGCCAAGGTGGCCGTGCTGGCGGCGATGTACGGCCAGACCTCCGGCGCCGCCGGCCAGGCGCTGCGGGGCCTGGAGTCGGCGTACCCGGTGGCGATGCGCTACCTGCGCGAGGCCTATGACGCCGGACGCGCCGGGCGAGCGGTGCGCACCTACGGCGGCCGGCTGGTGCGGATGTGGCCGACCCCGCCTGACCTCGACCCCGACCAGGAGCGGGCCGCCGTCGCCAGCCGTGGACGCTACGCCCGCAACGCGGTGATCCAGGGCGCGGCGGCTGAGCTCTTCAAGGCCTGGGCGGTCACCGTCCGGGCTCGCGGGCTGCCCTGGCAGGCCCAGGTGGTGCTCTGCCTGCACGACGAGTTGCTGGTGCAGGCGCCTGCCGAGCACGGGCCGGCGGTGCGGGGGTTGCTCACCGACTGCCTGCAGGAGGCGGCGGCGCGGTGGGCGCCGGATGACTCGGTGCGCTTCGTCGCCGACGTCAGCGTGATCGGTCGCTGGTCCGAGGCCAAGGACTGACCGACCCTCACCGCATTGTGCGGCCTGAATCCGCGGACTTGTCGCTTCCGATCGCGGATTCAGGCCGCACAAAGCCAATGGAGGCAGGGGCCTGCTCAGGTGGCGGCGATGAAGTCCGACACCACTTGCGTGAACCGCTGCGCCGAGTGGTGGTGCGGCTGGTGGCTGGCGCCGGGAAAGACCTCCAGCGTGCTGTTGCGCAGGTGCGCGTGGGTCTCGTGCGCGTGCGCCACCGGCACCACCGGGTCCCGCTCGGACCAGATGATCAGAGTCGGCAGGTCCAGCCGGACGTCCTCGGACTCCAGCAGCGAACCGCGTTGCCCGAACGGGTCGATCGCCATCTTCAGGGTCTGGAAGAACGCCGTCCGGGCCGGCGGTGAGGCCAGCCCGCGGCCGGCCCGGCCGAGGTTGGCGACCACATCGGGGCTCAGCCGCAGCGAGCGGTGCAGCCGTGGCCGGCGGTAGAGGGCCGCGGTGCGCTGGTTGACCACGAATCGCACCAGGCTGTGCGCGCCGGGCAGCGTGGCGGCCCGCAGCACCGGATGCACCCGGCGTCCCAGGCCGCCGGCTGAGACCAGCACCAGCCGCCGGACCAGCTCGGGCCGCTCATGAGCCAGCTGCATCGCCACCGCGCCGCCGAACGAGTGCCCCACCACGGTCACCTCCCGCGCGTCCAACTCGGTCAGCAGGGCCGCCATGCTGTCGGCGAAGTCGGCGAGCTGATAGCCGTCCTCGGGCTTGTCGGAGTCGCCATGGCCGAGCAGGTCCGGCGCCAGCACCCGGTGGCCACGCTCGGCCAGCTGCTGGGCGGCGCGGGAGAAGGTGGTGCTGTCGGAGACCATTCCGTGGATCAGCAGCACCACCGGCGCGTCGAGGGGGCCCAGATCCTGGTAGGACAGCAGCCTGCCCTGGTGCTCGATCACACCACGGGGGGCCACCGGCTCATGATGCCTCATCCCGCCCTACCCTGAGCCCATGCCCAGCCAGTCGAATCCAGCCACCGCAGCCGCCCCAGCCCGAGCCGGGTACGCCGGGATGCTGGCCCGCGCGTTCCGGGTGACGGCGATCGCCGAGGCGATGTCCTGGCTGCTGCTGATCGTGGCGACGATTGTGAAGTACAGCGCCGACGCCCCGCAGGGCGTGCACGTGCTGGGACCGATCCACGGGGCGCTGTTCACCGGCTACGTGCTGCTGGCCCTGGTGGTGGCCTACCAGGTGCGCTGGAAGGCCCGGACGCTGCTGATCGTGCTGGCCGAGTCGGTGTTGCCGGGCGGCGGCTTCCTGGCGGCCCGCCGGCCGGAGCTGAACCCGCCGCGAGCTCGCTGACCAGCAGCCTGAGCGGCAGGCGCGGTTCAGGGGTGGATCAGCAGGTCGACTGCCAGGAACTGCTCCGGGGTGGCCTGCAGCACCCTGAGGCGCGGGTCTCCGACGGCCAGGAAGGGCGGAGTGCGCAACGGCGCCAGCGGCGCCAGCCGGGGATCGGACAGGGCGGCCTCGACCGCGGCCTTGTCGCCGCCGCAGATCAGCGCGGCCAGCCGGCCGGCCTCGGGCAGCAGGATCCGCACGGCCACCTCGGCCGCTTCGGCGAAGGCATGCCGGGCCTGATTGGCCCGCCGCCGGGCATAGCGCTGCTGTGACCAGCCACCGGCTTTGGTGGTCCCCTGGACGTAGCCCGAACCGACCTTGGACGACACCAGCGTGGTCCCGTCGAACACGCCGGCCGCGTAACCGCCCCGGCGCACCAGCAGCACGCCGATCCGGCGAGGCTGGTTCAGGTGCAGCTGCAGCGAGGTCAGCGGCCGTGACGCGGTGGGCAGCCAGGGCCGAAACGGCACTCCGATCCACACTGTCGAGCCGTCGGCGGCGCTGACCACCACCTGCTCCGGCGAGACGTCGTCGGGGGTCAGCCGGGTCTGCAGGCCGCCGTGCCGGTCGGCGAAGTTGTCCAGCCACTTCGGCAGTCGGGCGGCCGGCACCGTCAGCCGGCGGGCGTCCCGCGGCGCCGGGACCTCTCCAGCGGCCGGCTCAGGCGGTGACACGCTCGATCACCAGCGGCCCGGCGACGAGGTCGGCGGCGTCGCCGATGTCGAAGCCGCCCTCCAGCGCCTGCAGGGCCCGCTCGAACCGGGTCGGGTCGTCGGTGTGCAGCTCCAGCAGCGGTTGCCCGGCCCGCACCGGGTCCCCGGGCTTGGCCAGCAGCACCACGCCCGCCCCGGCCGACACCGGGTCCTCCTTGCGGGCGCGGCCGGCGCCCAGCCGCCAGGCCGCGACACCGACCGCGTAGGCGTCCAGCCGGGTGAGCACCCCGGTGGCCGGGGCGGTGAGCACCTGCTTCTCAGCGGCCACCGGCAGCTCGGCGTCCGGGTCACCGCCCTGAGCGGCGATCATCGCCCGCCACACGTCCATCGCCCGGCCGTCGGCCAGCGCCTCGGCAGGATCGACGCCGGTGATGCCGGCGCCGGCGAGCATCTCCAGCGCCAGTGCCACCGTCAGCTCCACCACGTCGGCAGGTCCGCCACCGGCGAGGACCTCTACCGACTCCCGCACCTCCAGGGCGTTACCGGCGGTCAGCCCGAGCGGCGTGCTCATGTCGGTGAGCAGGGCGACGGTGTGGGTGCCGGCCGCCGTGCCCAGCGCCACCATTGTCTCGGCGAGCCTGCGGGCGTCCTGCGCGTTCTTCATGAACGCCCCGGTGCCGACCTTGACATCGAGCACCAGAGCCGCGGACCCCTCGGCGATCTTCTTGCTCATGATCGAGCTGGCGATCAGCGGAATCGCCTCGACGGTGCCGGTCACGTCGCGCAGGGCGTAGAGCTTCTTGTCAGCCGGCGCCAGCTCATCACCGGCCGCGCAGATCACCGCGCCGACCGAGTCGAGCTGGGCCATGAACTCGGCGTTGGACAGCTTGGCCCGCCAGCCGGGGATCGACTCCAGCTTGTCCAGGGTGCCGCCGGTGTGACCGAGGCCGCGCCCGGACAGCTGTGGCACCGCCGCGCCCAGCGATGCCACCAGCGGCGCCAGCGGCAGGGTGATCTTGTCGCCGACGCCGCCGGTCGAGTGCTTGTCGGTGGTCGGGCGCCGCACCGCCGACAGGTCCAGCCGCTGGCCGGAGGCGATCATCGCCTCGGTCCAGCGGGCCAGCTCGTCTGCCTCCATGCCGTTGAGCAGGATCGCCATCGCCAGCGCCGCCATCTGCTCCTCGGCCACCACGCCCCGGGTGTAGGCGTCGATCACCCAGTCGATCTCAGCGTCGGGAATCCGGCCCCGATCGCGTTTGGCGCGGATCACGCTGACGGCGTCGAAAGGCTCGGGGTGGCTCGATGACATGGCAAGAGCCTCTCACGCAAGAAGCACCGGCAGTGACGTCACTCCGCGGATCACGAACTCCTCGCGACGCAGGCCCCCGAGGTCCCCGGTGGCCGGGCGCAGTCCGGGAAACCGCCGCAGCAGCGTGCGCAACGAGGTCTGCAGCTCGACCCGGGCCAGCGGCGCGCCGACGCAGAAATGGATGCCGGCGCCGAAGCCCAGGTGCGGGTTGTCGACCCGGCCGACGTCCAGGCGGTCGGGCTGGTCGAACACCGCCGGGTCCCGATTCGCCGAGCCGAGCAGGGCCGCGATCTTCTCACCGGCCCGGACCGTGACCTCGCCGATCGGGGTGTCGCTGACCGCGGTGCGCTCGAACAGCTGCAGCGGCGAGTCGAAGCGGATCAGCTCCTCCACTCCCCTGCCCACCAGCGACGCGCCGGCGGTCTCGGCGGCCACCAGCCGCTGCCACTGGTCGGGATTGCCGAACAGCGCCAGCACGCCGTTGCCGACCACGTTCACGCTGGCCTCGTGCCCGGCGTTGAGCAGCAGCGTGCAGGTGGTGACCAGCTCGTCCTCGCTCAGCCGGCCCCCGGCCGCATCGGTCTCGGCGATCAGCGAGCTGATCAGGTCGGCCGCGGGCCGGCGACGGCGCTGTCGCACCAGCTCGCGCAGATAGGCCGTGAAGTCGCTGGCCGCCGCCTCGGCGGCCTCGCGCTGCGCGGGGCTGACCTGGTACTCGTACATCTTCACGATCGCGTTGGACCAGGGCCGCAGCAGCTGCCGGTCGGGCTCGGGAACGCCCAGCAGCTCGGCGATCACCTCAACCGGCAGCGGCTCGGCGAAGCCGGCGATCAGATCGACGGCCGAGCCGTCCCGGCCGGCCTGGGCGAGCCGATCGGCCAGGCCGTCGGCCAGCGCCGCCACCCTCGGGCGCAACCGCTCGACGTGGCCGCGCGCGAAGGCGGCCGCCACCAGCCTGCGCAGCCTGGTGTGCGTCGGCGGCTCGTTCTCCAGCATCGAGTGGCGGTGGATCAGCTCGAAGCCGGGCATCGGCTGCTCTGGCCAGCGCGGCGTCCAGATCCGGCCCAGGCTGCGGCTGCGCAGCACCGCGTTGGCCTGGGCGTGCCCGAAGGCGAGCCACATGCCGGTCTGCTCATGCCACTGGACGCCGGCCCTGGCGCGCGCCGCGGCGAAGTGCGGGTAGGGGTCCTCGATGACCTCGGCCGAGCTGAACGCCAGCCGGCTGATCACCGTCGGGCTGCTCATCCTCAGCCTGACTCGGGGGCGGCCGCCTTGTTCGCCGTCGCGGCGAGGTCGTTCGGGCCGAAGGCGTCGGGCAGCAGGCCGGCCACCGGAATCGGCCCGCCGTCGGCGGCGACCAGCATCTCCGGGCCGCCGTGCTCGAACAGCAACTGCCGGCAGCGCCCGCACGGCATCAGCAGGGCGCCCTGGCCGTCGACGCACACCATCGCGACCAACCGGCCGCCGCCACTGGCGGTCAGGGCCGACACCAGGCCGCACTCGGCGCACAGCCCCAGCCCGTAGGAGGCGTTCTCGACATTGCAACCGGTCACCAGCCGGCCGTCGTCGACCAGCGCGGCGGCGCCGACCGGAAACCGCGAGTACGGCGCGTAGGCCCGGCCCATCACGGCCACCGCCTCGCGGCGCAGGGCGTCCCAGTCGATCTCGGGCGTCTGTCCGACGGCCTGCGGCGAAGTCATGACTCCTCGCCCTTGCGGTAGACCTTGCCGTCGGCCTTGGGCATTCGCAGCCGTTGGGATGCCAGGCCCAGCACCAGGATGGTCACCACGTAAGGGGTGGCGCCGACGAGTTCCTCGGGCACCTGCTCGGTGTCGAGGTACCACAGCACCGCCAGCGCGGCGATCACCACGGCGACCGCCGCGATGGCCCGCTGGCCGCTGCGCCATTGCCAGAGGGCCACCAGCGCCAGCGCGATCGCCATCAGCAGCAGCAGCGGGTGCACCGCCGCGGAGCTGCGCAACTGGATCGCGTCGGTGTAGCCGAACAGACCGGCGCCGCCTGCCAGCGCGCCGGGCCGCCAGTTGCCGAAGATCAGCGCGGCCAGGCCGATGAAGCCGCGGCCGCCGGTCTGGCCCTCGCGGAACTGGTGGGCCGAGATGGCCAGCGCCGCCCCGCCCAACCCCGCCATCGCGCCGGAGACGATCACCGCGATGTACTTGTACTTGTAGACGTTGACCCCCAGGGACTCCGCCGCGTACGGCGCCTCGCCACACGAGCGCAGCCGCAGGCCGAAGGCGGTTCGCCACAGGATCCAGGCCGAGGCCGCCACCACCAGCACGGCCAGCACGGTGATCAGCGACAGCCCGGTGGTCAGCCCACGCAGCACCCCGGCCAGGTCCGACACCGCGAACCAGCGGTTGTCCTCGACGGTGCGCAGCCAGTCCGAGGAGGGCAGGGTGATCGACGGGGCGTCGCCCAGCGGCGGCGACTGCTTCTGGCCGCCGCCGGGGTAGTTGGCGAAGGTGACCTTGGTCAGGTACAGCGTGAGCCCCGGAGCGATGATGTTGATCGCGACCCCGGAGATGATGTGGTCGACGCCGAAGGTCACGGTGGCCACCGCGTGCACCAGGCCGCCGACCGCGCCGAGCAGGGTGCCGAACAGCAGGCCGGCCCAGACGCCGTGGTTCCAGCCGAGGTAGGCGCACCCCCAGGTGCCCAGGATCATCATGCCTTCCAGGCCGATGTTCACCACGCCGGCACGTTCGGCCCACAGGCCGCCGAGGCCGGCCAGGCCGATCGGCACCGCGGCCGCCAAGCCCGCGGCGACGGTGCCGCTGCTGGTCAGGTCATAGCCGTCGGTGAGGGTGCGCACCGCCGACAGCACCAGGAAGGCGCCCAGGGCGAAGACGATCAGCAGCGCCGGCGACAGCCGGGAGGCCCGCCTGCGCGCCTCGGGAGTGGCGGTCAACGCCGTCGCCGCGCTCATGTCGACACCGTGTGGGCGGCCGGGGCGGCCGCCAGCTGGGCGGCGACGTCCTTCTGCTGAAGCACCAGCCGGTACCTGCGCACCAACTCGTAGGCGATGACGACCGACAGCAGGATCACCCCTTGCATGATCGCGGCGATCTCACGTGGCACGCCGATGAAGTCCAACTGGTTGGCGGACTTGCCGAGGAAGGACCACAGCACCGCGGCCAGCGCCATCCCGACTGGTGAGTTGCGGCCCAGCAACGCGATCGCGATGCCGGCGAAGCCCAGCCCGGACTGCGCGGTCTGACTGAAGGTGTGGGTCTGGCCGAGTATCTCCGGCAGGCCGACCAGGCCGGCCACGCCGCCTGACATCAGCATCGCCACCAGCGTCATCCGCTTGACGTTGACCCCGCTGGCCACCGCTGCCTGCTCGTTCAGGCCGGTCGCCTTGATCCGGAAGCCGAACCGGGTGCGGCTGGCGATGAACCAGTACGCCACCCCCACCACCACGACCACGAAGATGAACCCGAAGATCTTGGCCTGGGTCCCGGCGTAGCTGATGCCGGGCACCTGGCCGGACGCTCCGATCGGCTTGGTCCGGATGTTGTTGCCGCTGGTCTCACCCAGCTTGTGCAGCAGATAGGAGCCCAGGAACACCGCGATGGCGTTCAGCATGATCGTCGAGATCACCTCGCTGACCCCGCGGGTCACCTTCAGCACCCCGGCGATGCCGGCCCAGGCGGCGCCGACCAGCACCGCGACCAGCACCTCTACCACCAGGTGGAACGGCCCCCCGCCGCTCATCTGGCCGCCGACGTAGGCCGCCCCCAGCGCCGCCAGGCTGTACTGGCCTTCGACGCCGATGTTGAACAGGTTCATCCGGAACCCGATCGAGACCGCCAGCGCCGACAGGTAGTAGACCATCGCCTGGTTCACCATGTCGACGAACGAGGTGGGCCGACCGGCCTGCTTGAGCATGGTCTGGAACACCGTCGACGGGCTGTGATCGCCCAGGCTCAGGATCACCGAGCTGGCCAGCACCGCGAACAGCACCGCTCCGACCGGCGCGGCCAGGGCGAGCAGCACCGAGCGCAGCGGATAACGCTGCCGCAGCCGGTCGAGCAGGCTGACCGAGGCGAGTGGGGTGCTCATGCGGCGCCGGCTCCGGTCATCGCCGCGCCGAGGTCCTCGGCGGTGACGGTCGCCGGGTCAGCGGCGCCGACAAAGGCGCCGCGCAGGATCACTTGGATCGAGTCGGACATGCCGATCAGCTCCTCCAGGTCTGCCGAGATGAGCAGGACGGCCAATCCCGCCGCGCGGGCCTTGCGGACGTGCTCCCAGATCGCGGCCTGCGCTCCGACGTCCACGCCGCGGGTGGGTTGAGAGGCGATCAGCAGCGCGGGGTTGCCCGACAGCTCCCGGCCCACGATCAGCTTCTGCTGGTTGCCCCCGGACAGGGCCAGCGCCGGAACGTCGATGCCGGGCGTCCGGACGTCGAACTCGGCGACGATCCGCTCGGTGTCCCGGCGGGCCCCGGCCCGGTCGATGAGCGGGCCTTTGATGTTGGGCGGCGAGTCCGAGTGGCCCAGCACCCGGTTCTCCCAGAGCGGCGCCTCGAGCAGCAGGCCCTGCCGGTGCCGGTCCTCGGGGATGTAGCTGATGCCGGCCACCCGGCGGGCCCGGGTGGAGGCCGAGGTGATGTCCTGGCCCTTGAGGGTGACGGCTCCGGCGCTGATCGAGCGGATCCCCATCAGCGCCTGGACCAGCTCGCTCTGGCCGTTGCCCTCGACTCCGGCGATGCCGTAGATCTCACCGGCGTGGATGTCGAAGGAGACGTCGTCGAGCACCTTGCGCCCGCCGTCGTCGGTCACGGTCAGGCCCCTGACCGAGAGCACCGTCTGCTCCGAGACGGTGTCTGAGCGGGTCTCGGGGCTGGGCAGCTCCGAGCCGACCATCAGCTGGGCCAGTTGCCGCGGGGTGATCGAGCGCGGGTTGGCGGTGCCCACGGTGCGGCCCCGCCGGATCACGGTGATGTCGTCGGCGACCTGGATCACCTCGTCCAATTTGTGCGAGATGAACAGGATGGTCAGCCCCTCGCTCTTGAGCTCGCGCAGGTTCTCAAAGAGCTCCTCGACCTCGTGGGGCACCAGCACCGCGGTCGGCTCGTCCAGGATCAGCAGCCGGGCGCCGCGGTAGAGCACCTTGGCGATCTCCACGCGCTGGCGGTCGCCGACGCCGAGGTGCTCCACCAGCATGTCCGGCTCGAGGTCCAGGCCGTAGGTCTGGCTCAGCTCGGTGATGCGACGGCGGGCGGCGCCGAAGTTCAGCGCGCCGCGCGCGGTCGGCTCGCTGCCCAGCACGATGTTCTCCAGGACGGTGAAGTTGTCGGCGAGCATGAAGTGCTGGTGCACCATGCCGATGCCGGCGGCGATCGCGTCCGAGGGCGAGGAGAAAGCCACCGGCTTGCCGTTGATCCGGATCTCGCCCTCGTCCGGGCGCTGCATGCCGTAGAGCATCTTCATCAGGGTGGACTTGCCGGCGCCGTTCTCACCGACGATCGCGTGCACCGTGCCACGCCGCACCGCGATGTTGACGTCGGCGTTGGCGACCACGCCGGGAAAGCGCTTGGTGATGCCCACCACTTCGATGGCGAGCTCAGAGCCTGCCTCGGGCTCAGCGGTCACCGACTGGACTGGCTGGGGCATCTCCGACCTCCTGGCGCTGGACCGCTGCCCGTGATGGGTCAAGCCTGACGGCGACGGGCCCGAGGTGACGTTAGCGAGTCACCTCGGGCCCGGGACAACCGCGGGAGTCCGGTTCGCTGTTACGCGGCCTGGACGCCCGACTGCGGAGCTGGCTACTTGGTGGGAACCGTGATGCTGCCGTCGATGATCTTGGCCTTGAACTCGTCGACCTTGGCCTTGATGTCATCGATCTTGCCGCCCGAGAGCGAGTAGTCCACGCCGCCGGCCTTCAGGTCGAAGACGGTGTTGCCGGCCTTGAAGCTGCCGTCGGCCACGGACTCGATGAACTTGCTGACGGACACGTCCACCCGCTTGAGCATCGAGGAGATGACGACGTCCTTCACATCGTCGGCTGCCGACTGGTACTGGTCGGAGTCGGTGCCGATGGCCAGCGCGTTCTTGGCCTTGGCGGCCTTGAACACGCCGCTGCCCGAACCGCCGGCCGCGGCGAAGATGACGTCGGCGCCCGCGTCGTAGATGCCGTTGGCGGCGGTCTCACCCTTGGTCGGGTCGTTGAAGCCGCCGAAGTCCGGCGGCTGCGTCAGGTACTTGCTCTCAAGCTTGACCGACGGGTCCGCGGCCTTTGCCCCGGCCTCGAAGCCGACCTGGAACTTCTGGATCAGCGAGACGTTCACGCCGCCGATGAAGCCGACGTGGTGCTTCTTGCTCTTGAGCGCGGCGATGGCGCCGACGAGGAACGAGCCCTGCTCCTCGGCGAAGGTCAGGTTGGCCAGGTTGGGAGCTTGAACCGACTGGTCGTCAACGATGGCGAACTTGACGTTCGGGTACTTGGGCACCACGGCCTTGATGGCGTTGGCGTAGGCGAAGCCCACCGCGAGGATGGTGTTGAAACCGTTGTCGGCGAGCTGGGACAGCCGGGCTTCCTTGTCGGCCTCGGCCTCACCCTGCGTGGCCTCGATCTCCTTGACGTCGCTGTCGTCGAGGTTGTACTTCTTCTTGGCCTCGTCCAGGCCGGCCGCGGCGGAGTCGTTGAAGGACTTGTCGCCCCGACCGCCGATGTCGTACGCCAGGCCGATCTTGAGATCGCTGCCGGCTGCGGAGCTCGAGCTGGGCGAACCCGCTGAACCCGACGCCTGGGGCGGGGTGGTCTCGGTATCGCTGCCACACGCGGTCAGCAGCATCGCAGACGCGGCGACGCCGGCGATCGCGGCCACCCGATATGAACTGAGTCGGCGCAAGACACTCTCCTCAATGAAATGATGGGACGGCAGGCACAGCGCCTCCGACCGGCGCAACGGTAGCCGGTCGTGATATCGACGCCGGACCTGCCGAGCTTGTTGTCACCACATTGTTGTGCGGTGCGGCCTAGCGACGCTGCGCCACGGCCGCGGAAGGCGTGCGACGGGGCCTGTCGGACCTGCCCTCGCCCGGCGCTGGGGACGCTGTCCGGCGGGTCACAAACGGCCCGGAAAAGTCGGCGGTGACTGCCGCCGCGACTACGCTCGATCATGTCGATCGGCTGGAAGTCGCGGCACGCGCCACGCCGCGGCCCAGGTCAGGCCAGCGCCAGAGCCAGGCAGCGGTGAGCTGCCGGCGAGTCAGTGAGGAGACCGGGTGTCGACTGGGACCACCGCCCGCCCCACGAGCAACAGGATCAAACTCGGCGGCACGCTCTACCGCGGCCGAGAGGGCATGTGGTCGTGGGTGGCGCACCGGATCAGCGGCGTTCTGACGTTTTTCTTCCTATTCGCCCACGTCCTGGACACCGCGCTGATCCGGGTGTCGCCCGAGTCATACGACACCGTCATCGACACCTACAAGAACCCGTTCGTCAACCTCATGGAGATCGGGCTGGTCGGCGCGGTGCTCTTTCACGCGCTCAACGGCCTGCGCGTCATCGCAGTCGACTTCTGGAGCCGGGGCCCTCGGCTGCAGCGTCAGATGCTGTGGGCCATCGTCGGAGTGTGGATCGCCGTGATGGCGCCCGGCGCGTTCTTCATGTTCAAGCACTCCTTCCAGGCCCTGTTCGGAGCGAGCTGATGAGCGCCGCCGGGCAGCTGCGCATCGACTCGCCCCGCACTCCCCAGCGCCGGCTGCGCGGGCGTGCCAACACCGAGCTGTACGCCTGGCTGTTCATGCGGGTGTCCGGGGTCCTGCTGGTGGTGCTGGTGCTGGGGCACCTGTTCATCATGAACATCCTCGACGGCGGGGTGCAGCGGATCAACTTCGCTTTCGTGGCCGGCCGCTGGGCTTCGCCGTTCTGGCAGGTGTGGGACCTGCTGATGCTCTGGCTGGCGCAGCTGCACGGCGCCAACGGCCTGCGCACGGTGATCAACGACTACACCCGTAAGGACGCGACCCGGTTGGGGTTGAAGATTGCGCTCTACACCGCTTCGGCGCTGGTCATCGCGCTGGGCACGCTGGTGATCTTCACCTTCGACCCGAACATCACCTAGCCGAGCGCTCGCGCGAAGAGCAGAGGGACTGCGAGTGAGGATCGCAGTGAGCGCAGCGAACGAGGACCGGAGCGAGCGCGGCGATGAGCGCTCGCGCGAAGAGCAGAGGATTAGACAGTGCAGACGCACAAGTACGACGTGGTGATCGTGGGCGCCGGCGGCGCCGGCATGCGGGCTGCGCTGGAGTCCTCCAACCGGACCCGGACCGCCGTCCTGACCAAGCTGTACCCCACCCGGTCGCACACCGGGGCGGCTCAGGGCGGGATGTGCGCCGCGCTGGCCAACGTCGAGGAGGACAACTGGGAATGGCACACCTTCGACACCGTCAAGGGCGGTGACTACCTCGTCGACCAGGACGCCGCCGAGGTGATGTGCCGCGAGGCGATCGACGCCGTGCTGGACCTGGAGAAGATGGGCCTACCTTTCAACCGGACTCCGGCTGGGCGGATAGACCAGCGCCGATTCGGCGGGCACACCCGCAATCACGGCGAGGCGCCCGTCCGGCGCTCGTGTTACGCCGCCGACCGGACCGGTCACATGATCCTGCAGACGCTGTACCAGAACTGCGTCAAGCAGGGTGTCGAGTTCTTCAACGAGTTCTACGTCCTGGACCTGCTGCTGAGCAAGCGCGCCAACGGCGTCGAGGTGGCCTCGGGAGTGGTCGCCTACGAGCTGGCCACCGGCGAGATCCACGTGTTCAACGCCAAGTCGGTGGTGCTTGCCACCGGCGGCTTCGGCAAGGTCTTCAAGACCACCTCGAACGCCCACACCCTGACCGGCGACGGCATGGGCGTGGTGTGGCGTAAGGGATTGCCTTTGGAAGACATGGAGTTCTTCCAGTTCCACCCGACCGGCCTGGCCGGACTGGGCATCCTGCTGTCCGAGGCGGCCCGAGGCGAAGGCGCGATCCTGCGCAACAGCGAGGGCGAACGGTTCATGGAGCGCTACGCGCCCACCATCAAGGACCTGGCCCCGCGTGACATCGTGGCCCGTTCGATGGCCAACGAGGTGCGCGAGGGCCGGGGCGCCGGGCCGCACAAGGACTACGTGCTGCTCGACCTGACCCACCTGCCGCGGGAGCAGATCGACGCCAAGCTGCCCGACATCACCGAGTTCGCCCGCACCTACCTCGGCGTCGAGCCCTACACCGAGCCGGTTCCGGTTTATCCGACAGCTCATTACGCGATGGGCGGAGTGCCGACCAACGTCGAGGCCGAGGTGCTGCGCAACAACACCGACGTGGTGCCGGGCCTCTACGCCGCCGGCGAGGTGGCCTGCGTGTCGGTGCACGGCTCGAACCGGCTGGGCACGAACTCGCTGCTGGACATCAACGTCTTCGGCCGCCGGGCCGGCATCGCGGCCGCTGAGCACGCGCTCGGCGCCGAGCTGCCCGACCTGCCGGCAGGCGCCCACACGCACGTCACCACGCTGGTGCAGCGGTTGCTGACCTCCTCCGGAAGCGAGCGGGTCAGCGTCATCCGTGGCGAGCTGCAGGCCACCATGGACCGCAACGCCCAGGTGTTTCGCACCGAGGAGTCCCTCGCCGAGGCGCAGGCCGACATCGTCAAGCTCAAGGAGCGCTACGCCGACGTCGCCATCTCCGACAAGGGCAAACGCTACAACTCCGACCTGCTGGAAGCGGTCGAGCTGGGTTTCCTGCTCGACCTGGCCGAGGTCCTGGTGGTCAGCGCCCGCAACCGCAAGGAGTCCCGTGGCGGCCATGCCCGTGAGGACTACCTGGAGCGCGACGATGAGAACTACATGCGGCACACCATGGCCTACCGCCAGGACGACGGCTCCATCACGCTGGACTGGAAGCCGGTGGTGCAAACCCGGTACCAGCCGATGGCCCGCAAGTACTGACTCACCCCGCTGCCGAGAGAGCTGATCCCTTATGACCCCTGTAACCGAACGCCGCTCCGCCGCCGTCGAGGCGCCGCAGGCGCGCACCGTCGAGGTCAAGATCCGCCGGTACAACCCAGAGGTCTCTGACGAGGTCAGCTGGGTGACCTACCAGGTGCAGGCGTACCCCACTGACCGGGTGCTCAACCTGCTGATGAAGATCAAGGACGAGCAGGACGGCACGCTGACCTTCCGCCGGTCCTGTGCGCACGGGGTGTGCGGCTCGGACGCGATGCGGATCAACGGCGTCAACCGGCTGGCCTGCAAGGTGCTGATGAAGGACATGCCGGCCAAGATCACCATCGAGCCGATCAAGGGGCTGCCGGTCGAGAAGGACCTGGTCGTCGACATGGAGCCGTTCTTCGAGGCTTATCGCGCGGTCAAGCCGTTCCTGATCACCGGCGGCAACCCGCCGACCAAGGAGTGGTTGCAGTCCCAGGCCGACCGCGACCGCTACGACGACACCACCAAGTGCATCCTGTGCGCCGCCTGCACGACGTCCTGCCCGGTGTTCTGGACCGACGGCTCGTACTTCGGGCCGGCCGCGATCGTGAACGCGCACCGGTTCATCTTCGACTCCCGGGACCAGGGCGCTGAGGAACGGCTGGAGATCCTCAACGACCGCGAAGGCGTCTGGCGCTGCCGGACCACCTTCAACTGCACCGAGGCCTGCCCCCGCGGCATCCAGATCACCAAGGCGATCTCCGAAGTCAAGCAGGCGCTGCTGTTCCGCCGCGTCTGAGCCCTCACGCGTCCGGTCGCCTCACCGCGAGGCTGGGTCTCGCGCGGCGGCTGACACCCGCGCGTCATGCCCCTCGCGTCATGCTGACAGGTGGCTATCACGACCGCAGGGCATGACGCGCGGCGGCTTATAGCCACAACGCTCGTCGGAGCTGGCGGGCGACAGTCGCTTCCTCCGTTCGTAGGACGAAGCTAGGGAAGCGCAGGATCATGGTGTCATCAAGCACCAGCTCGTTCTGCCGCTGTTGATCTGCCCACCAGTGCTGAGGACGCAGATGCAGCGCGCCGTCAACCTCGACTCCGATCAGCCTGCCGTCCCGCCGCCGCCACGAGGCGTCCAGGTATCGCCGCCTGCCCATGCCGTCCAGGCGTACCGCCTGCTTGATCGGAGCAGGTAACCGGTGTCGGCGGCAGAGTGCGGCGAAGTCGAGCTCACTCAATGCCTGCGATCCGCCGGCGATGTCGCCCAGCGCTGCCCTCAGGCTCGGTCGGTGCCTGGTGCAATGCGGTGACTGAACCGCCCGCAGCAGCGCCGGCGCGTCAGCCAGCCGCTGCTGCACGGCTGCGGCCATCAGTCCACAGGCAGGCCTCGGACTGTCGAAGTCGCGAGCCGCGATGACCAGAGCCAACGGAAGGGCTTGACATCGATAGGCCGTCGCATCTCCGGCGACCTGCCACAACCTCGTCCGGTGCAGCCGGATGGGCAGGCCCGCGACGTCCGGCGCGGTGGCGCCAGCCGGGGCAAGCACGTCGACCCAGTTCCTCACCCACCCGCGCAGACCCAGGTGCTCGGCCGCCGTGAAGCCGGTCAGCATCGCCCGTGGGCCGACGTTGATCAATGCCGCATCCCACAGTTGGCGTCTGGGCAACGGACCGTTGTGCAGCACCACCGCCCGACCGCACAGCTGCCAGCGGCCCGCCGCCAGCTGGGCCCGTAACCGGTTCTGGCTCACGCCGGAGGCGTACAGCGCCGAACGGGACATGACGGCCCTCGGTGTCCAAACGCCAGGGTTGGTCTCCGCACGGCTTGGCATGGCAGCAGCATGCGGCTCCGTGCCGCCCTAGACACCGGTTCGGCGCTCTTCTGTGGACGGGCTTGGCCGCTGTGGACGGACTGCCCTCGGCGTCAAGCGTCATGCTCTGCGGTGGTCATCACCACCGCAGAGCATGACGCGCGGTGATGCTCGACCTCGGCGGACGTCATGACCGGCATGCCGCAGGAGGCGGGCCAGGACGCCCGGGTCCCTCGCCTCGATGTCACCGGCACGACCGCGGAGCCAGGCGCCATCACCGTCACGACCGCGGCGCCAGACGCCAGGCGCCATCACCGTCACGACCGCGGCGCCAGGCGCCATTGCGCTACCACGCCATCGCGCGACAATCCATTCACGGGTCAGCAAAGACACGCGCAATTCGGGTCACACGCGAGGAAGGATATCCAGATGTCTGACACCGAGCAGGTTCAAGCGGTCCGCGACTACTACCTGCACGACAACGACGGTGAACCCAGCATTTATCACATCTGGGAGAAGGGCGCGGGACGGGGCGACGTGACCACCCCGGCCACGTCCAGCGCTCCTTACCAGCAGTTCATGGCCGAAACGCTCCGCCGGTTGCTCGCTGAGAGCCCGGACCCCGGGCTCCTGAGCGTCGGGTGCGGGAACGCGATGATCGAGGCCGGGATCGCGGCCGACGGCTTCCGGGTGCTCGGGGTGGACGCGCTGGAGCAGGCGGTCGAACTGGCAACGGCCAAGGGCGTCGACGCGGTGTGCGCCGACGTCCTCGACTGGACGCCGCCCCCCGGCCCGTGGACCGTGCTCTACGCCGACGGCAGCCCTGGCCACCTCTACGATCCTGGGACCGGCTTGCAGTCCCTTCTCGAGCGCTTCAAGTCCTGGCTGCCCGAGGGTGGCGCGCTGGTCCTGTCCAATGACCCGCCGCGCACCGACGCCGAGGTGCAGGAGAATCCAAAGGTGCCGGGGTACTTCTGGTTCTCTCAGGCCTACCTGCGCCAGCAGGTCCAGACGTGCGGGTTCCGCGACGTCACCAGCACCGCCTTCACCTACCAGAAGCCGCTGTCGGGCCCGCGCGACCGCATCATCGTCACGGCCCACGCCTGACCCGGCCAGCCTGGCGTCCTGGGGCTCACTGAGCCAGCGTCATGCTCTGCGGTGGTCATGACCACCGCAGAGCATGACGCGCGGGGAAGGACGCGCGGGAAGGACGCGCGCGGAAGGACGCGCGCGGAAGGACGCGCGGGAAAGGACGCGCGGGAAAGGACGCGCGCGGAAGGACGCGCGCGGGGAAGGACGCGCGCGAGAAGGCTCAGGAGGCGCGGGGGGTCAGCGGCGTCAGCGGGACGATGTCGACCGCGCCGAGCCGGGCGGCGTCGGCGGTGGCGTCGTCGGGCTGCTCCTGGGACTCCCGCTCAGCGGCGACCCTGGCCAGGTAATGCTCGACCTCGGTGGCGATGTGCGCCTTGTCCCAGCCGAGGTGGGCGGCCATCAGCTTGGCCGCCACCGGCGCGGCCGACACCCCCCGGTCCCAGGCCTCGATCGAAGCCCGGGTTCGCCGGGCCAGCACGTCGTCCAGGTGCCGGGCGCCCTCGTGCGTCACGGCGTAGACCACCTCGGCGCGCAGGTAGTCATCGACTCCGGGCAGCGGCTCGGCCAGCGACGGGTCCGCGGCGATCAGGTCGAGCACCTCGTGTATCAGGCTGCCGTAGCGTCCGAGCAGGTGGTCGATGCGCACCACGTGCAGGCCGGATCGGGCGGCCAGTTGATGACGCTGGTTACGCACCCCCTCCCAGCCTTCGGCGCCGACCAGCGGGATCTTCTCGGTGACCGAGTCCGGCACTCTGCCGTCCATCCCACGGACCGCCTCGTCGACGGCGTCGCGGCCCATCACCCGGTAGGTGGTGTACTTGCCGCCGGCGATCACCACCAGCCCGGGCACCGGATGCCCGACCACGTGCTCACGGGACAGCTTCGAGGTTGACTCCGACTCGCCGGACAGCAGCGGTCGCAGCCCGGCGTAGACGCCCTCGACGTCGGCCCGCGACAGCGGTGAGGACAGCACCGAGTTGACCTGGTCCAGCAAGTAGTCGATGTCACGCGCGCTGGCCGCCGGGTGCGCCAGGTCGAGGTTCCAATCCGTGTCGGTGGTGCCGATGATCCAGTGCCGGCCCCACGGGATCACGAACAGCACGCTGGTCTCGGTGCGCAGGATGATCCCGGTGCTCGACTGCAGCCGGTCCCTGGGCACCACCAGGTGCACGCCCTTGGAGGCCCTGACCTGGAACTGGCCGCGGGTGTCGGCCAGCTGCTGGGTCTCATCGGTCCAGACCCCGGTGGCGTTGATCACCTGCTTGGCCCGGACGTCGAACTCCTCACCGGTCTCCAGGTCCACCACCCGGGCGCCGGTGACCCGCCCGCCCTGGTGGCAGAAGTCCAGGACCCGGGTGCGGTTGGCCGCCAGCGCGCCGAAGGCCACCGCCGTCCGCACCACCGTCATGGTGTGCCGAGCGTCGTCGACCTGGGCGTCCCAGTACTGCACCGCCCCGGTGAGCGAGTCCGGCGACAGGCAGGGCGCCTCCCGCAGCGCCCGGCGCTTGCTCAGATGCCGGTGGTGCGGCAGCCCGCGGGAGCTGCCGCCGGCGGTGCCCATCGTGTCGTAGAGCAGCACGCCCGCCCCGACGTAGGGCCGTTCCCACACCCGGTGAGTGAGCGGGTAGAGGAACGGCACCGGCCGGATCAGGTGCGGCGCGATGTGCTGGGTGAGCAGGCCGCGTTCATGCAACGCCTCGCGCACCAGGCCGAAGTCCAGCATCTCCAGGTAGCGGAGGCCGCCGTGAATCAGCTTGCTGGAGCGGCTGGACGTGCCGCTGGCCCAGTCGCGCGCCTCCACGATCGCCGTCGACAGGCCACGGGTCACCGCGTCCAGGGCGGCGCCGGCGCCCACCACACCGCCTCCGACGATCAGCACGTCGAGCTCGGGAGCCTCGCGCATGGCGGCCAGGGCCTCGTCGCGATTGGCCGGTGACATGGCGTTGGCGGTCATTGACTGCCTTTCTTTGCAACGTCCGGGACAGGGCCTTCAGTCGACGTCGACCCAGTCCAGTGTGCGCTCGATGGCTTTCTTCCAGCCGGCGTAGCCGCCGGCGCGCTGCTCGTCGGTCCACTCCGGGGACCAGCGCTGGGACTCATTCCAGTTCTCCCGAAGTTCATCGGTGTCCTTCCAGAATCCGACGGCCAGCCCCGCCGCGTAGGCGGCGCCGAGCGCGGTCGTCTCGGCCACTACCGGACGGCTGACCGGAACCCCGAGGATGTCAGCCTGCATCTGCATGCACAGGTTGTTGGCCGTCACTCCCCCGTCCACCTTCAGCACCTCGAGGGTGACGCCGGAATCCTGCGCCATCGCTTCGATCACGTCTCGGCTCTGGTAGCAGATCGATTCCAGGGTAGCTCGCGCCAGATGGGCGTTGGTGTTGAAGCGCGACAGCCCGACGATCGCGCCCCGGGCGTCGGAGCGCCAGTACGGCGCGAACAGCCCTGAGAAGGCCGGGACGAAGTACATGCCGCCGTTGTCGGTGACCTGGCGGGCCAGGGCCTCGACCTCGCTGGCGCCGGAGATAATGCCGAGCTGGTCGCGCAGCCACTGCACGGCCGAACCGGTGACCGCGATGGAGCCTTCCAGGGCGTAGACCGGCTTGTCTTGGCCGAACTGGTAACACACCGTGGTGAGCAGGCCGTTCTCGCTGCGGACCAGCTCCTCACCGGTGTTGAGCAGCATGAAGTTGCCGGTGCCGTAGGTGTTCTTGGCCTCGCCGGGAGCGAAGCAGACCTGGCCGACGGTGGCGGCCTGCTGGTCGCCGAGGTCACCGGTCAGCGCAATGCCCGCCGCGCCGGGAACGCTGATCTCGCCGTAGCCGGCCGGGTCCGAGGACGGCCGGATCTCGGGCAGCATCGAGCGCGGTATGTCGAAGAACGACAGCAGCTCATCGTCCCAGTCCAGCGTCTGCAGATTCATCAGCATCGTCCGGCTGGCGTTGGTGACGTCGGTGACGTGCACCCCGCCGCGGGTTCCACCGGTCAGGTTCCATATCAGCCAGCTGTCGGTGTTGCCGAACACCGCGTCACCTGCCTCGGCGGCAGCCCGGACACCGTCGACGTTCTCCAGAATCCACTGCACCTTGCCTGCCGAGAAGTAGGTCGCCGGCGGCAGGCCGGCCTTGGCCCGGATCACCTCGCCCTTGCCTTCGCGTTCCAGGGCCGAGGCGATCCGGTCGGTGCGGGTGTCCTGCCAGACGATGGCGTTGTAGTAGGGCCGTCCGGTCTTGCGGTTCCAGACCACCGCGGTCTCGCGCTGGTTGGTGATCCCCAGCGCGGCGAAGTCCGAGGTCGACAGTCCCGCCGCGTTGATCGCGGTCTGCAACACCGCGCTGCTGCGCTCCCAGATCTCGACCGGGTTGTGCTCCACCCAGCCGGCCTGCGGCAGGATCTGGGAGTGCTCGAGCTGGTGCTTGCCTCGCTCGTTGCCGTCATGGTCGAAGATCATGAAGCGGGTGCTGGTGGTTCCCTGGTCGATAGCTCCGACGAAGTCGGCCATGTGGATCTCCTTTGGACGGGACGAATCCTGCTGGGCTGCGGCTGGCAGGCTGCTCTGCTGAGCGGGCTGCGGGGAAAGTGGTTCAGGACTCGTTGGCGGCGATCTGCTCCTCGGTCGGCAGGTGCTTGGCGATCAGGGCGCGGTACATGCCGCCGCCCACCACCGCGCCGATAAGCGGCCCGACTATCGGCACACAGAAGAACAAGTTGCCGTACTGGTCCCTGAACGCGGTGCCGTAACCGGTGACGAACGAGGCCAGCCGCGGTCCGAAGTCGCGGGCCGGGTTGATCGCGTAGCCGGCGTTGGTTCCCCAGGCCATGCCGATCCCGACCACCAGCAACCCGATCAGAAACGGCGCCAGGTTGGCCAGCGGGGACTGGTTGCGGGCATCGGTGAGCGCGAAGACGACGAACACCAGGATTGCGGTGCCGATGATCTGATCACGCAGCGCGCCGTACTCGCTGACAGGCAGGACGCCGTTGCCGGGCAGCGTGGAGAAGACCCCCTGGGTCTTGAGAGTGTGCCCGGGGTCGGCCTTGGCCAGCACCTCGGTGTAGTTCCACCGCACCAGGATCGCGGCCGCGAAGGCGCCGGCGGTCTGGGCCAGCGAGTAGGGCAGCACCTTGCGCCAGGAGAAGCCGGAAAACACCGCCAGCGCGACCGAGATCGCCGGATTGAGGTGCGCACCGCTGACCTTGCCCGCGACGTAGATGCCCAGCGTCACGCCCAGCCCCCAGGCCCAGGCGATGCTGTCGTGATCGCCGATTCCAGCGCCGGCGACCTGGGCCACCACACCGAGTCCGAACAGGATCAGGATGAAGGTGCCGCAGAACTCGGCCAGCAGCTCACCTTGCAGCCCGGGCACGAACGGCTTGATGGCGCCCCGGGCGTCATCGGTGCGACCCGCCCGCACCTCGTCGGCTCGGGTTTGCCTCCTGCCATCGGTGGTCTCGGCCATGGATGGACTCCTTGTCCCAGTCGCCTTGATAAGCCGGTGAGTCAAATGGTGCAACTAGGATAATCTTCTCAGGCCGGTCGGCTCGGCGATAGGGCTACTCGATGACTGCGCCCGACCAGTGCCGGCCGCCGGCCAGGCCTCGCCGCGGCGCGGCGCGACGGTTTCGGCTCACCGGGAAGTTCGGCTGGAGTCAGGGCGGCCCGCCGCCTCGGTGACCGGTCGGCGAGCCGCCTGCCAGCCGCGGACTCCCAGCCACCCGATGGCCGCGCCCAGCGCCAGCGACACCACGGTCAGCGCCAGGTGCACCAGGAAGAACCCGGTGGGACCGTCCTGCCAGGAACGCTCGTCCTGCCAGACGTTCTTCAGAAAGGTGGGCCAGATGATCCAGGACCACACTCCGAAGCCGATCAGCAATCCCGACACCCGCCTGCTCAGCCGCATACCGCCATTATCTTCCCCGCCCTGGCCGGGTTGAGCTCGGCTCGTCGTTGACTGGTAGGGGCCTGGGCTGGGTAGCCTGAGCCGGTGCCAGCTCAGCAGGTCCCGAGCCGCCGAGCGGCCGGACTGGCGCTCGCGGTGATCACCTCGCTGGCGCTGCTGACCGGCCCCAGCGACGCCCTGGCCGCCTCACCGGCGGCGCCCAAGCCCACCTCGGGCGGTAGCTCCCCGAGCACTCCGGACCCGCACCCGCCGGCCGGCGGCTGGGCGCCCGACGGCGTGGCGCCGGGCGGGCCGCACCTGACCAGCCGCGGTCTGGTGGCGCCGCCCGGCGCGCCCGCGTTGCCCAGAGGCATCCGGGCGCGCGGCTGGATCCTGGCCGACCTGGACTCCGGCGCCGTGCTGGCCGCCCGCGACCCGCACGGGCGTTACCAGCCGGCCAGCATCCTCAAGGTGCTGACCGCGCTCAGCGTCGCCCCGAACCTGCCGGGCCGGCGGGTGGTGACAGTCTCACCGCAAGCCGCTGTGGCCGAGGGCTCGGCGGTCGGTCTGCTGGCCGGCGCCAGGTACTCGGTCGACCAGCTGTTCTCCGCGCTGTTCCTGATCTCGGCCAACGACGCCGCCATCGCCCTGGCCCAGGCCAATGGCGGGGTGGCTCGCACCGTGGCCAGCATGAACGCCTACGCGGCCAAGCTGGGCGCCTACGACACCGTCGTCCAGACCCCCTCGGGCCTTGACGGCTGGCAGCAGCTCACCTCTGCCTATGACATGGCGCTGGTGTTGCGCGCCTTCGTCAACCAGCCTCGGCTGGTGGCCTACAGCCGGCTGCCCAGCGCCGGCTTTCCGCCGCGAGCCAGCAAGCACGGCCGGGTAGGGCCCTACCAGTTCGACAACCACTCCCAGGACTTTCTGAGCACGGTGCCCGGCGCCCTGGTCGTGAAGACCGGGTACACCGACGCCGCCCGGCACACCTACCTCGCCGCCGCCCAGCGGCACGGCCGCCGACTCGGGGTGATCCTGCTGCGCAGCGAGCGGCATCCGGTGGAGCAGTTCCGCCAGGCCGGGGCGCTGCTGGACTGGGGTTATGCGTTGAAGTCGACGGTGGAGCCGGTGGGCATGCTGGCCGGACCGGTTCGGGCCGGACCGCCGGCCCGCGATGCCGCTTCGACCGTCTCGACCCCGGTCACCTCCCAGGCTCTGGCCGAGCCCGCGGCGCCACGCGGCGGCCTGCGCTGGGCACTCGCCGCGCTGGCGCCCGTCAGCGCGCTGATCGGCGCCGTGCTGTGGCTCGGTGGCGCCACCTCTGCACGGCGGCGAGCGATCCGGCGCCAAGCGCGGCGCCGGCGCTGAGCAGGCCTGCCGCCACGGCCCCCGGTGACACCGCCCCGCCCGGTGACACCGCCCCGCCCGGGAGCACCGCCCCAGCCGGGAGCACCGCCCCAGCCGACGCTGGCCGGGTGACGGCGCCCGCGCTGGGCAGTCCGGGGCCCTGCACCGGGGCGGTCAGCGACTGCTCGGTGATCGCCGGACCGGGCTGGATGACCGCCGCCCAGGCCACGCAGTACAGCAGGTAGCGCGACACCAGGTCGATCCAGACCAGCACTCCGACCACCGGGCCGATCACAGCGGCGGCCGGTGACTGGGTGATCCGGGCGATGTAGAACGTGCCGAGGAGTTTCAGCGCCTCGAAGCCCACCGCGGCAAGCAGGGTGGCTCGGACCGCGGTCCGTCGCGAGACCTTGATGTCGGGCAGCCGGATCATCAGCCAACCGAAGATCACCACGCTCCCGGCGATGCCGAGCACGATGCCCAGCAGCCAGCTCGCGGTGCCCGCGCCGGTCACATCGTCAAGTCCGAGGACGCGCAGCACGAGGCCGCTGGCAGCGGTGCCGCCGGCGGTCAGACCGACCGAGATCACGACGCCGAGGCCGAGGCCGAGCAGCACCAGCGCGTCGGCGGCCTTGCTGGCCAGGAAGGAGCGCTTGCGGATCGGGATGCCCCAGACGGTGTCGATGGCGCCCCGCAGGTTGTCGATCCAGCCGAGGCCGGTCAGCGCCACGCCGGCCAGGCCCAGGATCCCGACCCCGGCCCGCTTGTCGATGGCGCCCTGGATGACCTGGCCGACGGTCTCGCCGAAACTGCCCGGCAGGCTCGTGCTGATCTGGTCGAACAGCTCTTTCTGCAGCTGCGGCTGGGAGGCCAGCACGAACGCGGCGACCGACACCCCGAGCAGGACCAGCGGGAACAGCGCCAGGAAGCTGAAGTAGGTGATCGCCGCGGCGAGGTGGTCGCCGCGGTGGCCCTTGTAGTGCTGGTAGGCCTGCGCCACGTGCGCCACCGCGGGCCTGGCCTGTGTGAGCGCCTGCCAGCGCATGGCAGCGCCTGAGCGGAGCCGGCCCCACGCCGCCTTGAGCGGCACGGCTCAGAAGCCTGTCAGGACATACTCACGATGCGGGCGCCAGGTGCCGTCGGAGTCCTGGGCGTACAGCGTGAAGCCCTCGATCTTGAACTGGGCGACGAAGTCACGCAAACCCTCGTAGGCCTGGTCCAGGTCCTCATCGGCGACGTCGTGTCCCACCGTGACATGCGGGTGGTAGGGAAACTCCACCTCGCGCATGATCGGGTCCCGGCGCACCGCTCGTTCCAGAAGCTCGCACTGGCCGATGCCGGCAGAGACCTGGACGAACACCACCTGGGACACCGGCCGGAACGTGCCGGTGCCCGAAAGCCTCATCGTGAACGGCGCCACCGCGTTGGCGGCCTCGGCCAGGTGCTTCTCGACCAGATCGAGCTGGTCGGCCTCGACCTCGGTGGGCGGGAGCAGGGTCACGTGCGGCGGGATCTTGTCGGCTTCAGGGTCGCCGATGCGGCGGCGCCAGCCGCCCAGCACGGCGGCGTGCGGCTCGGGTATCGCCAGCGCGACGCCCACCTTGATTCGGTTTCCCATTGGGCTCAGCCTACGACAGCCGGCAGGAACCCGACCTTGGCATAGGCGTCGGCCACAGTCGCGCCGGCCACCGACTGCGCCTTCTCCGCGCCTCGGGCCAGAATCCGATCCAATTCGGCCACGTCGCCCAGCAGTTCTCTGGTCCGGAGACCGAACGGCTGGGCGAAAGCGATCACCGCCTCGGTCACGGCGGTCTTGAGATGGCCGTAGCCCTGACCGGAGAACTCCAGCGCGACCTGCTCGGCCGTCCGGTCGGTGAACGCGCCGAGGATGCCGAGCAAGTTCGAGACGCCGGGCTTAGCCTCCGGGTCGTACCGGATCTCGTTGTCCAGGTCGGTCACGGCGCGCTTGATCTTCTTCGTGATCGTGGCCGTGTCGTCGGAAAGGTAGATGGTGCCGGCTTCCGGCCGAGACTTCGACATCTTCGCGCTCGGGTCCTGCAGGTCCAGGATCTTGGCCGCCGCCTTCGGGATGAAGGCCTCGGGCACCACGAAGGTCTGGCCGTAGCGGGTGTTGAACCGCTGGGCGAGGTTGCGGGTGAGCTCCAGGTGCTGGCGCTGGTCCTCGCCGATCGGCACCTGGTCGGCCTGGTAGAGCAGGATGTCGGCGGCCTGCAGGATCGGGTAGGTGAACAGCCCGACTCCCTGCCGGTCGGCGCCGGCCTTGGCCGACTTGTCCTTGAACTGCGTCATCCGGCTGGCCTCGCCGAAGCCGGTCAGGCACTCCAGCACCCAGGACAGCTGCGGATGCGCCGGGACGTGGGACTGGACGAACAGCGCGCATCGATCAGGGTCCAGCCCGGCGGCCAGCAGCTGGGCGGCCACGATCCGGGTCCGCTGGCGCAGCGCGGCGGGCTCGGGCGGGTCCAGGGTGATCGCGTGCAGGTCCACCACGCAGTAGTAGGCGTCGAAGCCGTCCTGCATCTGAACCCAGTTCTGCACCGCGCCGAGGTAGTTGCCCAGCTGCATGGACTCGCCGGTCGGCTGGATGCCGGACAGGACCCGCGGTTGGTTGCTCACGAAATCAGATCATTCCACTCGGGCGGGCACGCTCAGCACCCGGCTGGCCGACCGGTCACGGCGCGCAGCTGCTGAGGCTCGGTGAGGCGGTCGGACCGGACGATGTCGAGCCGGACGTTGTCGAGCCGGACGATGTCGAGCCGGACGTTGTCGAGCCGGACGTTGTCGAGCCGGAGGCCACCGCCTGGGCGGTGGCGGACTGCGTCCTGCTGCCGGTCGCTGAGCCGCTGGGCGCGGCGTCACTGGGCGTGGCGCTGGGCGTGGACGTGGACGTGCCGGTCCGAGGCTTAGCCGTCTGGGGGCTGGCTGCGGCCCTCGCCGAGGACTCAGTGGCGCTGCTGGAGGAGCCGCTCGGCGACGGGCTGGCCGACGGGCAACTGGAGGCGGTGGGGGTGGCGGTGACCGGCGCCGAGGACTCAGCCGCGCTGGAGCTGGCCGAGGACGAGGGGGCCGGCCGCGAAGTCGACGAGGCCGCCGTCGGGCCGGCGCTGGGCAGCTTGCTGGGCTTGGCCGCCGGCTTCGGCGGCCGGCTCGACAGCGGCGGGCGCACCCGGTTGACGTCGCTGATCACCGGCAGCGGGCTGTCGGGCAGCGCCGAGACGCCGTCGCGGTAGGCCGCGCCCCAGGCCAGCACGGTCGCCAGGTAGGGCGCGGAGTAGTTGTAGCTCAGCACCGCGGCCCGCATACCGGCGGCAGTGGCCAGATCGCGGCCGTCGGCGCAGAGATAGCGGCCGGCGGCCAGGGTCGCGTCGAAGATGTTGTTGGGGTCTGTCTTGGCGTCGGCGTTGCCGTCGGCGCCCCAGCGCGCCCAGGTGGTGGGGATGAACTGCATCGGCCCGACCGCCCGGTCATAGACGGTGTCGCCGTCGTGCTTGCCGTGATCGGTGTCGGTGATGATCGCGTCGCCGACGATCCCGCCGTTCAGGCGCGGCCCCAGGATCCGGCCGCGCGTGGTGCCGTCGGCGATCACCCGGCCGGACTCGGCGTGACCGGACTCGGTGCGCCCGATGCCCGCCAGCAGCCACCAGGGCAGCTTGCAGGACGGCTGCTCGACCTTGAGCCGGTCGGCAGCCAGGTGATAGGCCCGCAGCACCATCACCGGGATGCCGAGTGCCCCGACCGCTCCGGCCGGGCCGGCCGCGCTCGCCTCGACCGACAGCGGGCTGACTTCGCCGCCGGCCGGCGTGGCTTTGGCGATCCGGGACGGCCGGATCGGCAGCGGCCCGCTCCACAGAGCCGGCGCCGCCGGCTCGGGCGCGCTGATGGCTTCGGCCGGGCCGGGTGTGCTCACAGCCGCCATCGCGACTGCCCCCGCGCTGTCCCTGGAGGGGTCCAGCGTCGGCCCGCAGACCATGGCCAGGGCCGCAAGCGCGGCCGCACTGGTGACGGCTCGGGTGAGGGACAGCTTCAGACGCGCCCGGCGAGGGGCGTACCGCGGTTGTGACACAGAAAAATCCTCATCAAGGACGCTGGCTTAGCTGCTTTTTCAGACTATCCAGTACTCATCATCGGCCGGGTCGGGCCAGTTCACCAGCGAAAACGACCTGTCAATTTCTATGCTAGTGACCGATTTCAGCGCCGCGCCGCTCAGCCGGCCGCCGCCGCGGCCGCTTCGGACTCGGGCAACGGCTCGACCCGCAGCCGCGACGCGCGCCGGCCCTCGATCTCGAGCACCTCGACCAGGTGCTCGTGGATCTCGACCCGGTCACCGACCTGGGGCAGCTTGCCCAGCCGCGCCATCAGGAATCCGCCGGCCGTCTCGTAGGGCCCTTCGGGCAGCTCGAAGCCGGCGTACTCGGCGAACTCGTCGAGGTTGCACCGGCCATCGACCTCGACGACCCCGCCGGTCAGCTGTCGGGATGTGGAGTCCTCGGAGTCGTACTCGTCACGGATGTCGCCGATGATCTCCTCGATCAGATCCTCCAGCGTGACGATGCCGTCGGTGCCGCCGTACTCGTCGACCACGATCGCCATGTGGTGGCCCTCGCGACGCATCTCGCTCAGCGCGGCCAGCACCTTCTTGGAGCCGGGCAGCACCTTGACCTCGCGGACCAGGTCACCGACCACCAGCGACCGGTCGGTCGAGGGGTCCACGCCCGGGGCCCCCATGATCAGGTCCCTGATGTGGACGAAGCCGAGCACGTCGTCGTTGCTCTCACCGATCACCGGGTAGCGCGAGTGCGGCGAGTCACCGGCCAGCTTGACGGCCCGGCTGACGGTCAGGCCGGCCTCCAGGAAGAGCACCTCGGTGCGCGAGATCATCACCTCGCTCACCGAGCGCTCGCCGGCGGCGAAGACGTCGTCGATCAGCCGCCGCTCGTCGGTGGACAGCGACTCGTGCGCGGCCACCAGGCCACGCAACTCCTCCTCGCTGATGCTCTCGCGATTGGCGTGCGGGTCACCGCCCAGCACCCGGACCACCAGGTCGGTGGACTTGGACAGCAGCCAGATCAGCGGTCGGAACACGCTGGCCATCCGGTCCAGGGTGGGCCCGAACAGCAGCGCGGCGCCCTCGGGACGCTGCAGCGCCAGCCGCTTGGGCGCCAGCTCGCCGATGACCAGGGTGACGAACGTGATGATCATGGTGACCCCGACGATGCCCACGAACCCGGCCAGCGTCTCGCCGACGCCGTTGCGGGTCAGGCTGTCCTTGACCGACTCCGACAGCGTCACCGCGCCGAAGGCCGAGGACAGCAGCGCGGTCGAGGTGACCCCGATCTGGACGGAGGCCAGGAACCGGTTCGGGTCAGCCAGCAGCTTGGCGACCGCCTGGCCCCGACGGCCGCTCTCGGCCATCGTGCGGGCCTGGCCCTCGCGCAGCGACACCAGCGCAATCTCGGCGGCCACGAACAGGGCCTCGATCACGATCAGGGCCAGCACTATGCAGACATTGAGCACGGTGCCGTTCATGACGTGGTCCGCTCCTCTTGTTCCACCTGCGCATCGCCGCGGGCGAGCGCTTCTCGCCCGGCAACTTCTGCGAGTGTAAGGTCGACCGCCACGGCGCCAGACAACGGCGACCAGACAACCGAACATGAGAGCCCAGCCACCATGCGCGTACTCGTGACCGGCGGTGCCGGCTACATCGGAAGCGTCGTCACCGCCGAGCTGCTCGAGGCCGGCCATCAGGTCACCGTGCTGGACGACCTCTCCACCGGCCATGCCGACGCGGTCCCGGCCGGGGCCGATTTCGTCCAAGCGAGCATCACCGAAGCCGACCCGGTGCTGGCGGCTGGGCGGTTCGACGCGGTGGTGCACTTCGCGGCCAAGTCGCTGGTGCCCGAGTCGATGACCGCCCCGCAGCTGTACTGGCAGAACAACACCGTCGGCAGCCTCGCGCTGCTGGAGTCGATGCGCCGCCACGACGTCCGGAGGATCGTGTTCTCCTCCACCGCGGCCACCTACGGCGAGCCGGACACGGTGCCGATCCTGGAGTCCTCCCCCACCCGGCCGACCAACCCCTACGGCGCCAGCAAGCTCGCGGTGGACCACCTGCTGACCAGCTACGCCCGAGCGCACCGGTTCTCCGCGGTCAGCCTGCGCTACTTCAACGTCGCCGGAGCCAGGATCACCCCGCAGGGCTCGCTCGGCGAGCGGCATGCCACCGAGACCCACCTGATCCCGATCGCGCTGCAGGTCGCGGCCGGCCAGCGGGAGCAGCTGCTGGTCAACGGGGTGCACTACCCGACCGCGGACGGCTCCTGCGTCCGCGACTACATCCACGTCCTGGACCTGGCCGACGCCCACCTGCGCGCGCTGGAGCTCGCCAGTCGCGAGCCGGCCGGCGACGGCGGCGGCGGCGGCAGTCATCTGATCTGCAACCTCGGCTCGGGCTCGGGCTCCTCGGTGCGCGAGGTGATCGAGTCGGTGCGACGGATCACCGGGCGCCCGACGCCGGCGGTGGACGCGCCCAACCGCCCCGGCGACCCTGCGGTGCTGATCGCCTCCAACGACAAGGCCGCGGCAGTCCTGGGCTGGCGGCCCACCCGGGACCTGGACCAGATGGTCTCCGACGCCTGGGACTTCTTCCAGCAGCTGCGCCCCGAGCTCACCGATCCGAGAGGTGATGGCGATGTCTAGCACGTCCGAGTCCCCTGCTGTCGAGCAGACAGCCGAGCTGGTCGAGTGCGCCTGGCGCGCGCCCGGCCGGGTCAACCTGATCGGCGAGCACACCGATTACAACGAGGGCTTCTGCCTGCCGATGGCGATTCCGCAGGGCTGCACCGCCACGGTGTCCCCGCTGGCCGAACCGGTGCTGGAGATCATCTCCGTCCAGCGCGAGGCCCCGGTGGAGCTCGCCCTGGACGAGCTGGCGCCGGGCGCGCTGGCCGAAGAGGACCAGTGGGCCGGCTATGCCGCCGGGGTGGCCTGGGCGCTGCGCGAGCGCGGCCACCAGGTGCCGGGGTTGTCGATCACGGTCGACGGCGACGTTCCCTCCGGGGCAGGGTTGTCCTCCTCGGCGGCGCTGGAGTGCTCGGTCGCCGGGGCGCTCAACGACCACCTGGGGCTGGGCCTGGAGCCCTCGGAGCTGGTGGCGGTGGCCAGGCAGGCCGAGAACGACTTCGTCGGCGCCCCGACGGGTGGCATGGACCAACTCGCCTCGATCTTCGGCGAGCGCGGCCGGGTGCTGCTGTGCGACATGCGGACCCTGGCCGTCGAGCCGGTGCCCTTCGACCTGGAGGCGGCTGGGCTCACCCTGCTGGTGATCGACACCAAAGCCCCGCATCAGCTCACCGACGGCCCGTACGGCGAGCGCCGCGAGGCCTGCGCGCAGGCCGCCCGGCTGCTCGGCGTGCCCGCCCTGCGGGATCTGAGCTTAGAAGAGCTCAGCGACGCGATGGACCGGTTGTCGGATGAGACGCTGCGCAAGCGGGCCCGGCACGTGATCACCGAGAACGACCGGACGCTGGCCTGCGCCGACCTGCTGCGCACCGGTCAGCTACGCCAGATCGGGCCGTTGCTGACCGCCTCGCACGCCAGCATGCGCGACGACTTCGAGATCACGGTGCCCGAGGTGGATCTGGCGGTGGAGGTGCTGCTGGCCTTCGGCGCCTTCGGCGCCCGGATGACCGGCGGCGGCTTCGGCGGTTGCGTGATCGGGCTGATGGAGCCGGCTCAGGCCCGGGCGGCCTCGCTGGCGGTGGTGGCCGCGTTCGCGGGGCGCGATTACCCCGAACCCGTCAGCTTCACGGTGACGGCGGCGGTCGGGGCGCATCGGCTCGATTAGTGGCGCTCGTGTGATTTTATCCGCCGCACCGGCAGCGTGCTTGACAGCGGCGGTTACGTTCCGCTGAATGGCGGGTACCGGTGAGTAGCTGACCAGCCTCACGCGAAACCCTCAGCCAGGAGGCACCATGCCAGCGACCCCTTTCCCTTTCCTTCAGCATTCAGGCGAAGGAGGTCCGAGCCGGCGGACGTTGCTCAAGGGCTTCGGCGTGGCGACCGCGGGGATCGCGGCCGCGCCGCTGCTGGCAGCCTGCACCGGTGGGGACAAGCCGTCCTCGGGCGGCAGCGGGGCGACGGCGTCGAAGTCGACCAGCGTCGGCTCCGGCAGCTCCGACGATGTCCCCAAGCGGGCCTACCAGGCGGTCTTCGACGCCTTCAGCAAGCAGTCCGGCGCCACGGTCAAGGTCAACACCGTGCCGCACAACGACTTCCAGAACAACATCAACTCCTACCTCAACGGCAGCCCTGACGACACCTTCACCTGGTTCGCCGGCTATCGGATGCGCTACTACGCGGGCAAGGGCCTGGCCGCGCCGATCGACGACGTCTGGGAGAAGATCGGCGGCAACTTCTCCGAGGCGCTGGCCAACGCCTCGACCGGCGAGGACGGCAAGAAGTACTTCGTCCCCAACTACAACTACCCGTGGGGTTTCTTCTACCGCAAGAGCCTCTGGGACGCCAAGGGCTACCAGGTTCCGGCCACCTTCGACGAGCTCAAGGCGCTCTGCGTCCGGATGCAGAAGGACGGCTTGATTCCGATCGGCTTCGCCGACAAGGACGGCTGGCCGGCGATGGGCACCTTCGACTACCTCAACATGCGCACCAATGGCTACCAGTTCCACATGGACCTGTGCGCCCACAAGGAGTCCTGGGACCAGCCGAAGGTCAAGGACGTCTTCGACTACTGGAAGGCGCTGCTGCCCTATCAGGACAAGGCGGCGCTCGGCGCCACCTGGCAGGAGGCGGCCACCGCGCTGGGCAAGAAGAAGTCCGGCATGTACCTGCTCGGCTCGTTCGTGACCCAGCAGTTCACCGACAAGGCCGTGCTCGCCGACATCGACTTCTTTCCGTTCCCCAGCATGGCGGTCGAGGGCACCGACGCCATCGAGGCGCCGATCGACGGCCTGATGCTGACCAAGCGGGGCGGGGGCAACCAGACCGCCAAGGACCTGCTGGCCTACCTCGGAACCGCCGAAGGCCAGGACGTCTACGCCTCGATCGACACCTCCAACCTGCAGACCGCCAAGGGCGCCGACACCTCCAAGTACACCCCGTTGAACAAGAAATGCGCCGACGCGATCGCCAACGCCAAGCACATCAGCCAGTTCTTCGACCGGGACGCGCTGCCGGCGATGGCCAACAACGTGCTGCTGCCGGCCCTGCAGGGCTTTCTGAAGAACGGCGACATCGACATCAAGGGTCTTGAGGCGCAGGCCAAGAGTCTGTACGCGGCCCAGTAGCCGTGACCGATCTGCCGCTGGTCGCCGCGCCGCCCACGACCGCTCCGGCGCCCTCGCCGACGGTCGCGGGCCGGCGCCGTCGGGTGCGCCGGCTGTCGGGCCGGGACAAACTGGTGCTCGGCGTCATGGTCGGCGTGCCGACCTTGCTGCAGGCGGTGCTGATCTGGATTCCCACGCTGCTGTCGGTCTATCTGTCCTTCACCCGATGGGACGGCCTGGCGCTGTCTGACATCCGTCCCGCCGGCCTGGCGAACTACCGCTACGTCACCCAGGACTACCCGCCGTTCTGGCTGGCCGTGCGGCACAACGTCATCTGGCTGCTGTTCCTGGCAGTGGTGGCCACTCCGCTGGGCCTGCTGCTGGCGGTGCTGCTGGACCAGCGGATCCGCGGCAGCCGGCTCTACCAGAGCATCTTCTTCACGCCGGTGATGCTCTCGCTGGTGCTGGTCGGGATCATCTGGCAGTTGATGTACCAGCGCAATGACGGCCTGGTCAATCACCTGCTGGGCACCGCCGGGACCTCGGGCGCGGTGGACTGGTTCGGCGATTCCAGCGTCAACCTGTGGGCGGCGCTGGTGGCCGCCACCTGGCGGCATGCCGGCTACATCATGGTGCTCTACCTGGCCGGGCTCAAAGGGGTCGACCCGTCGTTGAAGGAGGCCGCCGCCATCGACGGCGCCTCGGCCAGGCAAACCTTCTTCCAGGTGGTGTTCCCGGCGATGCGCCCCATCAACATCGTGGTGGTGGTCATCACCGTCATCGAGGCGCTGCGGGCCTTCGACATCGTCTACGTCATCAACCGAGGCACCAACGGCCTGGAGCTGATCAGCGCGCTGGTCATCCAGAACCTGGTCGGCGAGGGCCAGGTGATCGGGGTCGGCTCGGCGCTGGCGGTCCTGTTGCTGGTGATCTCGCTGGCGCCGATCGTCTTCTACCTGGTCCGGACGTTCCGCGGGGCGCAGCGGTGAGCGCCGCCGTCAACGAGCCCGCTCTGGACGCGGGCCGGACCCGGCGGGCCCGGGGCCCGCGCCACCCCGGCACTCACCTGTTCCTCATCGCGATGTCGGTGCTGTGGCTGATCCCCCTGTTGTGGACGGTCTTCACCGCGCTGCGGCCCAAGGCGGCCGTCGACGCGCACGGCTACTGGAGCCTGCGGGGCAGCTTCAACCTCGACAACTTCAGCACCGCCTGGGAGCGGGCCGGCCTGCAGACCTACTTCGTGAACTCCCTGATCATCACGGTGCCGGCGGTGCTGCTGACGATCATGCTCGCCTCGATGATGGCCTTCGCCGTGAGCCGGTTCCGGTGGCGCTTCAACGTCACCCTGCTGATCATGTTCACCGCCGGCAACCTGCTGCCGCCGCAGGTGCTGGCCGCTCCGCTCTACGCGATGTTCAAGCACACCACGCTGCCCTACTCGATCAGTGACTCGGGCAGCCTGCTCAACACCTACTACGGCGTGATCGCCGTGGACGTGGCGTTCCAGGTCGGCTTCTGCACCTTCGTGCTGTCCAACTACATGAAGGCGCTGCCGGAGGACCTCACCGAGGCGGCGCTGGTCGACGGCGCCAGTGTCTGGCGGCAGTACCGCGCCATCATCCTGCCGCTGTGCCGGCCGGCGCTGGCGGCGCTTGGCACTCTGGAAGTCATCTGGATCTACAACGACTTCTTCTGGCCACTGCTGTTCATCCAGAGCGGCGACCGGCTGCCGATCACCACCGGCATCAAGAACCTGCAGGGTGACTTCCTCTCCGACTACAACCTGATCGCCGCCGGCGCCACGATCACTGTCATACCGACCCTGGTGGTGTATCTGTTGTTGCAACGGCAGTTCATCGCCGGACTGACGCTCGGCGCGAGCAAGGGCTGAGAAGCTGCCCGCTTCGCCTCGTGCCTGGTGGAAAGGATTGCCCTGTGGCGCTCAACGGCATCGGACAGGTCACGGCGGGGCTGTCGGCTGACGGCCGTCCGGCGCTGGCCTTCGGCGGTGACTACAACCCGGAGCAGTGGCCCGAAGCGATGTGGGCTGAGGACGTCGCCCTGATGCGCGAAGCCGGTGTGAACCTGGTCAGCGTCGCGATCTTCAGCTGGGCGCTGCTGGAACCGGCCGAGGGCCGCTACGAGTTCGGGTGGCTGGACCGCGTGCTGGAGCTGCTGCACAGCAACGGGATCCGGGTGGACCTGGCCAATGCCAGCGCCTCGCCACCGCCCTGGTTCTCCCACCGCTATCCCCAGTCGTTGCCGGTGACCGCCGAGGGGGTGCGGCTCAGCTACGGCTCCCGGCAGGCGTTCTGCCCGTCCAGCCCGGACTACCGGCGGGCTGCCGGCGCGCTGACCCGTGCGCTGGCAGAGCGCTACGGCCAGCACCCGGCGGTGCTGATGTGGCACGTGCACAACGAGTACGGCTGCCACAACGCCCACTGCTACTGCGACGTCTCAGCCGTGGCGTTCCGGGACTGGCTGCGGCAGCGCTACAGCACCCTGGACGAGCTCAACGACGCCTGGGGCACCGCCTTCTGGTCCCAGCGCTATTCGGACTGGAACCAGATCCTGCCGCCGCGGCGGTCGGGAACCTGGGTCAACCCCACCCAGCAGCTGGACTTCTGGCGCTTCTCCTCCGACGAGCTGCTGGAGTGCTTCAAGGCCGAGGCGGCCATCCTGCGAGCGCACTCCGACCGGCCCGTCACCACCAACTTCATGTCCTTCTTCAAGCCGCTGGACTACTTCCAGTGGGCGCGCGAGCTGGACCTGGTCTCCAACGACCACTACCTGATCGTCGATGACCCCGATCCGGCCGAGGAGCTGTCGATGGCCGCGGACCTGATGCGAGGCCTGGCCGGCGGCTCGCCCTGGCTGCTGATGGAGCACTCCACCTCGGCGGTCAACTGGCAACCCCGCAACCGGGCCAAGGCGCCGGGTGAGATGACGCGCAACTCGCTGCAGCACATCGCCCGGGGCTCGGACGGGGCGCTGTTCTTCCAGTGGCGGGCCTCGGCGGCAGGCGCGGAGAAATACCACTCCGCCCTCGTGCCGCACGCCGGCCGGGACTCCCGGCGCTGGGCTGAGGTCCTCGAGCTCGGCGGCGTCCTGGCCCGCCTGGGCGAGCTGGCCGGCAGCGTGGTGGAGCCGGCCGAGGTGGCGATCCTGCACGACTGGCAGTCGCGCTGGGCCGCCGAGCTCGACTCCCACCCGTCGGTGGACCTCAGCCCGATGGCCGGCGCCCGGCAGCTGTACTCAGCGCTGTGGCGATCAGGGGTGCGCTGTGACTTCACGCACCCCCGCGCGGACTTCAGTGGCTACCGGGTGCTGCTGGCGCCGCACCTGTACCTGCTCTCAGCCGAGCACGCGCGGGCGTTGACCGCCTTCGTCGAGGCCGGCGGCACCGTGCTGGTCACCTACTTCTCCGGCATCGTCGACGAGCGTGACCACCTTCACCTGGGCGGTTACCCCGGCGCGCTGCGCGAGCTGCTCGGCATCCGGATGGAGGAGTTCTACCCGTTGCTGGCGGGGGAATCAGCGCCGCTGACCGAGTACGGCAGCGGCGCGATCTGGTCTGAGCTCGGCCGGACCGAAGGCGCTGAGCAGCTGGCCGGCTACGCCGAGGGCCCGGTGGCCGGCTCGCCGGCGATCACCCGTCACAGCGTCGGCGCGGGTCAGGCCTGGTACCTGGGCACCACGCTGTCCGACGACCACCTCGGCGACCTGCTGTCGGAGATACTGGCCCAGGCCGGCGTGCGAGCGCTGCTGCCGGGCCTGCCGCCGGGAGTCGAGGTGGTGGTGCGCCGGGCGGCCACGGGCGCCCGGTTCACCTTCGTGCTCAACCACACCGGCGAACCGGTGTCGGTCGAGCTCGACGGGACCGAACTGGTGACAGGCGAGGAGGCGAGCCGGGCGTTGCTGGTGCCGGCCGGAGCTGTGCGGGTCGTCCGTGGCGGCTGAGTCGTTGCGCGATTCTGTCGGTGACCGCTTGTAACTTTCTTCGTATGCGGTTCCTGCACACCTCCGACTGGCATCTGGGCCGCACGCTGCACGGCGTCGACCTGCTCGATGCCCAGGCAGACGTGCTGAACCAGATCTGCCGGCTGGTGGCCGAGCCACCCGACGGCGTGCCGGTCGAGGCGGTGCTGATCGCCGGAGACGTCTATGACCGAGCGGTGCCGCCGGTCGAGGCGGTCGCGTTGTTCGCCAGCACGCTGGCCGAGTTGATCAAGCACAGCACGGTGATCGTCACGGCCGGCAACCACGACTCGGCGATCCGGCTGGGTTTCGGCGCCGAGCTGTTCACCGAGCGGCTGCGGGTGCGCACCGACCTGGCGTCGATCGGCTCGCCGGTGCTGCTGTCCGACCAGGATGGCGAGGTGGCCGTCTACCCGCTGCCCTACCTTGATCCCGACGCCGCCCGGGTGGCGCTGGCGCCGCCGGGCCACCCGCTGGAGCGCTCACACCAGGCCGTCATGACGGCCGCGATGCGACGGGTCCGCAACGACCTGGCCAGCCGGCCGTCGACCACCCGGTCGGTCGTCCTCGCGCACGCTTTCGTGGTCGGTGGCCAGCCGAGTGAGAGCGAGCGCTCGATCGTGGTCGGCGGCGTCGACAGCGTCGCGGCCGGCGCCTTCGACGGCGTGGACTACGTCGCGCTCGGTCATCTGCACGGCGCCCAGCAGCCGCGCGGCTCCTCCGGCGTCCTGCTGCGCTACTCCGGCTCGCCGTTGCGGTACTCCTTCTCCGAGGCCGGCCACACCAAGTCGGTCTCGTTGGTGGACCTGCGACCGGGCGAGCCGGTCCGGGTCACCGCGGCGCCGCTGCGCCAACCCCGCGCGATGGCGGAGCTGGCCGGCGAGCTGGCCGAATTGCTGGACGATGACCGCCATGTCGAGGACTGGGTGCAGGTGACGGTCACCGACCGGTCCCGGCCTGACCGGTTGTTCGACCGGGTGAAGTCCCACTTCCCGCATGTCCTGCAGGTGCTGCACTCCCCGGCCGGCGCCCGGCCGGGCAGCGACCACGCCCCGGCGACCGCGCTCGCCGTGACCCCCCGCCAGCTCGGCGCGGACTTCATCTCCCACGTCACCGGGCTCGAGGCGTCAGCCGGCGAACTCGAGCTGTTCGAGCTGGCCTACCAGAGCGCCCACGCTGGCCAGTCGCACTCGGGCGGTGGGTGATGCGACTGCACCGGCTCGCCATGACCGCGATCGGCCCGTTCAACACCCGGGTCGAGATCGACTTCAGCCGGTTCGGCGACAGCGGGCTGTTCCTGCTCGAAGGCCCGACCGGCTCGGGCAAGACCACCGTGCTCGACGGGATCAGCTTCGCCCTGTACGGCAAGCTCGCCCAGAGGTCAGCGACCGCCGAGCGGTTGAAGTCCCATCACGCGCCGGCCGACGCCGAGCCGGTGGTGGAGTTGATCTTCGAGACCCAGAGCGGGCTGTACCGCATCCGGCGCACTCCGAGTCATCAGCGCCCGAAGAAGCGCGGCGCCGGCAGCACCCCGGTGCACATGAGCGTCAAACTCTGGCGGCTGGGCTCACTGGACCAACCTGACGGCGGCGTGCTGCTGTCGGCCAACCTCGGCGACGCCGAAGACGAGATCACCCGCGCGGTGGGCCTGACCCATGCCCAGTTCGTGCAGACCGTGCTGCTGCCGCAGGGCGAGTTCGCGAACTTCCTGCAGGCCAGCACCAACGACAAACGCGCCTTGCTGCAAAGGCTGTTCGGAACCGAGTCGCTGGCCCGCGCCCAGGACGCGCTGGTCGAGGGCCGTCGTGCGGCCGAGCAGCGCCGCGCGGCGGCTGCCGCGACGATGGACAAGGCAGTCCACGCGCTCGCTGGCGCCACCGGCCTGGCCGAGGACCTGCTGGGCGAGCTGGCCGGTCACTGCCAGGGCGGTGACTGCGCTGCTGTCACCAGCCTGCTGGACGGGGTGCGCGAGAGTCTGCGAGAGACCGTGTCAGCCGCCACCGAACGGCAGGCCGACGCGACCGCGGCGCGGTCGCGGTCCTCGGCCAGGCTTCAGCAGGCTCAGGACCTGGCTGCCCGGCGAGCGCTGCGCGAGCGGCTGCGGGCCGAGCAGCAGCGGCTGCTGGCCGGCGGCGGTGAGCACCAGGCCGCTTGCGCCGAGCTGGCCGCGGCCGAACGCGCGCTGCTGGTGCTGCCCGCCGCCGAGGCGCTGGCCATCGCCGGCAACCGGTTCGAGCAGGCCGAGCAGGCGGTCACCGCCGCGCGGGCCAAGCTCGCGCCAGCCCTGCGCCAGCTGCCGGAGTCCGGCCTGCGCGCCGCCGCCGCCAGCGCTCAGACCAGGTTGGGCGAGCTGGCCGAGGGGCTTCGCCGCGAACGCCGGCTGGCAGCCTCGCGAGCCGACTACTCCCGGCTCGAGCAGCAGCTCGCAGCGCAGCTCGAACACCGCCAGCAGACAGCGGCACGGCTGGGCGACCTGCCCGCCCGGCAGGCCCGGCTGACCGAGGACCGCAACCAGGCCGCGGTGGCGGCCAACCGGCTGGCCGACCTGAGCGCCGAGCGCGACCGGGCCCAGACCCGGTTGCTCGCCGCCCGGCAGGCGGTGGCCGCGGCGAAGCTGGCGGCTGAGAACCAGCAGCTGGCTCAGGAGCTCTTCGACGCCGCCGAGGGCCAGCGCGCGCGGCTGGACACCCTGCAGGTCAGCTGGCGGGCCAGCATCGCCAGCGAGCTGGGAATGGCTCTGCAGAGCGGTCAGGAGTGCGTCGTGTGCGGCTCGGTCGAGCACCCCCGACCGGCGCGCCCCGCCCACGGCCATGTCAGTCGGGAGCAGGTCAACTCCGCCGAGGACGAGCTGCGCCGGTTGAACACCGAGGTCGAGACCCGCCGCGCCGAACTGGCCGAGCAGCGAGCCGAGCTGGTCGAGCTGCAGATCAGGGCAGAGCAACTCAGCCCAGAGCGCGCGAAGGCCAAACTCGACCAGGCCACCGCGGGGCTGGCAGCAGCCCAGGCCGCCGCTGATCGGCAGCGGGGCCTGCATCAGGAGCTGGCCGAGATCGCCGCCCAGCTCACCGCGCTGACCGAGCAGCTTCAGCAGGCGGCGGTGGCCGAGACCAAGCTCACCGAGCGCCGCGACGCGCTGTCGGCCAGCATCGCCGAGGACGACCTGGCAGTCGCCGAGGCCCGGAACGGCCATCCCAGCGTGGCCGACCAGGTCGCGGCGCTGAGCGCCGAGGTGGCGCTGCTCGACGACGCGGCCGCCGCCAGCTCGGCCGCGGCCACCGCCCTGGACGTTGAGGCCGAGGCCCGTGAGCGATTTCAGACCGCGCTGGCCGCCGCCGAGTTCGACGAGCTGGCCGCCTGGGAACGGGCCCGGCGCAGCAGCTCCGAGCTGGCCGAGCTGCGAGCGCGGATCCGCGGCTACCAGCAGCGGCTCGACGAGGTCGGCGGGCAGCTGTCCGCCGCTGAGCTCATCGACCCGCGGCTCGACGAGCCGCCGGCTGACCTCAGCGAGCTCAGTGAGCAAGCACGGTTGGCAGAGGCGGCCGAGACAGCAGCCGCCGCCGAGCACGGCGCCGCCGCCAGCAGGCTCGCCGAGGCCCTCAGACACGCCGAACGGCTCGAGGCCTCGGTCCGGCGCGGCGCCCGGGTGCTGGCTGAGACCGCCGCGGCCATCCGGGTCGGCAACCTCGTGGCCGGGCTCGGCGACAACCAGCTGAAGATGGAGCTCACGACCTACGTGCTGGTGCGCCGGTTCGCCGAGATCGTCAGCGCCGCCAACTCGCAGTTACACCGGATCTCCGGCGGCCGCTACGAGCTGGAGCACACCACGGCACGCACCGGAAACTCCCGCTCGGGCCTGGGCCTGCGAATCCTGGACCTGCACACCGGGCGGGCCCGCGACCCCGGCACCCTGTCCGGCGGCGAGACGTTCTACGTGTCGCTGGCGCTGGCGCTGGGGCTGGCCGACATCGTGCGTGCCGAGTCCGGCGGCGTGGACCTGGGGACGCTCCTGATCGACGAGGGTTTCGGCAGCCTGGACCCGGACGTGCTGGACCAGGTGCTGGCAGTGCTCGACAGCTTGCGTGAGGGCGGCCGCGCGGTGGGGGTGGTCAGCCACGTCGAAGAAGTCAAGCGCCGGATCGCCGACCAGATCCAGGTGCGGCCCAACCCCGACGGCTCATCCCGGCTGCTCAGCACTGTCGGCTGAGCGGCCGCCTCAGCGCGTGTCGGGCTCGGCCGGTCCAGGGCGCCAGCCGAAGACCGGCTGCCGGCGGGCCAGGAACGCCCGCGGCCCCTCGACGCCGTCGGGACTGAGCCGCCAACTAGCCGCCCAGCGGTCGAACGCGGCGTCGGCGTCGCCGCCGTCGGCGATCAGGTTGACCAGCTCCTTGCCGGCGAACTGCGTCATCGGCGCCAGCGGCAGGATCGCGGTCACCAGCTCGGCCACCGCCGCGTCGAGCTCGCCCGGTTCGACCACCTGCTCGACCAGCCCGATCCGCAGCGCCTGCGCCGCGTCGATCGCCTGCGCGGTGAAGATCAGCCGCTTGGCCGCCGCCGGGCCGACCAGTTCGACCAGCGCGCGGGTGGAGCCGACCGAATAGATCACCCCCAGCCTGGCCGGCGGCACGGCGAAGCTGGCGCTGCTGTCGGCGACCCGCAGGTCGCACGCCACCGCGATCTGGTTGCCTCCCCCGAAGCAGTGCCCGCTGATCTTGGCGATGCTCGGCATCGCCAGGTCGCGCAGCGCGCGCTCGGCCGTCTCCACGACCTGCTTCAACACCGCCTCGTCCTCAGACAGCGAGCTGATGTCGGCGCCGGCGCAGAAGGACGGCCCGACGCCGGTCACCACCAGCACCCGCAGCCGAGGGTCGGCGTCCAGCTCGGCGCAGATCTCGGCCAGCTCTCGCCACATCGCCACCGTCAGAGCGTTGCGCTTGGCCGGCCGGTTGATGCTCAGCGTCGCGACCGGCCCGTCGATGGACACCAGCAGATCCTGACCCGGCCGGCTCATCTGGCTCCTCGGCGTCTTCGGCGGCCTCTCAGCCCGCTCATCTCAACCGGCCCGCCGCACCTCAAGCAGGGGCCGGCTCGCGGTGCTGGCTAGGCCATCGCCTTCTTGAGGTTCTCGTCGATCGCGGCGAGGAAGTCCTCGGTGGTCAGCCACGGGGTGTCCTTGGAGATCAGCAGCGCGAGGTCCTTGGTCATCTGGCCGGACTCGACAGTCTCGACGCAGACCCGCTCCAGCGTCTCGGCGAAGGCGGTCACCTCAGGGGTGTTGTCCAGCTTGCCGCGGTGGGCCAAGCCCCGCGTCCAGGCGAAGATCGAGGCGATCGGGTTGGTCGAGGTGGGCTGGCCCTTCTGGTGCTGGCGGTAGTGCCGGGTCACCGTGCCGTGCGCCGCCTCGGCCTCGACGGTCTTGCCGTCCGGAGTGGCCAGCACCGAGGTCATCAGGCCGAGCGAGCCGAAGCCCTGCGCGACGATGTCGGACTGCACGTCGCCGTCGTAGTTCTTGCACGCCCAGACATAGCCGCCCTCCCACTTCAGCGCGGCCGCGACCATGTCGTCGATGAGCCGGTGCTCGTAGGTCAGGCCCGCGGCCTCGAAGTCGGCCTTGAACTCGGACTCGAAGATCTCGGCGAAGATGTCCTTGAACCGGCCGTCGTACTTCTTCAGGATGGTGTTCTTGGTCGACAGGTACACCGGGTAGTTGCGCTGCAGGCCGTAGTTCAGCGAGGCCCGCGCGAAGTCGCGGATGGACTCGTCCAGGTTGTACATCGCCAGCGCGACGCCGCCGCCGGGGAACTCGAAGACGTTCAGCTCGGTCGGCTCACCGCCGTCCTTGGGCGTGAAGGTCAGCGTCAGGGTGCCCTCGCCGGGAACGACCAGGTCAGTGGCCCGGTACTGGTCTCCGAAGGCGTGGCGGCCGACCACGATGGGCTTGGTCCAGCCCGGCACCAGCCGGGGCACGTTGGACATGATGATCGGCTCGCGGAAGATCACGCCGCCCAGGATGTTGCGGATGGTGCCGTTGGGCGAGCGCCACATCTGCTTGAGGCCGAACTCCTCGACCCGGGCCTCGTCGGGGGTGATGGTGGCGCACTTGACGCCGACCCCGTGCCGCTTGATCGCCTCGGCCGCTTCGATGGTGACCTGGTCGTCGGTGGCGTCGCGGTGCTCGATGCCGAGGTCGTAGTAATCGAGGTTGACATCCAGGTACGGATGGATCAGCCGGTCCTTGATGAACTGCCAGATGATCCTGGTCATCTCATCGCCGTCCAGCTCGACGACGGTACCTACCACCTTGATCTTCGACATCGATCGCCTCTCGAGTGTGCGGGCGCCCGCACCGGGAGACCCCGGTGGCGCTGCTTGTGACCGAAGTTTAGGCGATCGGCCCGCTCCTCAATCCGGCCACCGGCCCTGAGGCGGCGCCGGGCAGCTTGGCCACCGTCCGAACCGGGCACTAGGTTGCCAATCATGACTTCCCCCTCCGCGACCGGCGCTCCGACCGCCGACGGTAAAGCTCGTGCCCGCACTGACGTGGACGCACTCGCCGAACGTCACCTCGACGCCCAACTCGAGCTCGACCCGCTGGCGGCCACCTTCATCGGCGCGCCGGGCTTCGACGACCGGATGCCCGACCTGTCCCCAGCGGGGCTGCAGGCCAGGGCCGAGCTGAACCAGCGGACCCTGCGCGAGCTGAGCCAGGCCAGCCCGGTGGACGACACCGACAAGGTGACCATCGCCGCGATGACCGAACGGCTGGAGGTCGAGAAGGACCTGCACGAGCTCGGGATGCCTTTGTGGGAGCTGAACAACATCGCCAGCCCGGTGCAGAACCTGCGCGACGTCTTCGACCTCATGCCGACCGGCTCTGCCGAGGAATGGTCACAGATCGCCACCCGGCTCAGTGCCCTGCCGGCCGCGATCGAGGGTTACCTGGAGTCGCTGCGGCTGGCCGCCAGCCGCGGTGACGTCGCGCCGCGCCGGCAGGTCCAGGCCTGCATCACCCAATGCGAAGGCAACCTCGGCGCCGACAGCTTCTTCACCGGCTTCGTCGCCGGCGCGGCAGAGGGCCCGACGCCCATTCCGCAGGCGCTGCAGGCCGACCTGGACCGGGGCGCGCACGCCGCCCAGGCCGGTTACCAGCGGCTGCGCGACTTTCTCGCCGACGAGCTGCTCGAGCAGGCGCCGACCGCCGACGCCATCGGCGCGGAGCGTTACGCGGTGCTCTCACGCCAGTTCCTGGGCGCGTCGGTCGACCTGGAGGAGACCTACGCCTGGGGTCTGGCGGAGGTGGCCCGGATCCAAGGGCTGATGGTCGAGACCGCCGACCAGATCAAGTCCGGCGCCACGGTGGCCGAGGCGATCGCCATCCTGGACGCCGACCCGGTCCGCAAGCTGCGCGGCACCGACCAGCTGCAGGCCTGGATGCAGGAACGCTCCGACGCCGCGATCGAGGCCCTGGCCGGCAGCCACTTCGAGATCTCCGAGCAGCTGCGCCGGCTGGAATGCCGGATCGCGCCCACCCACACCGGCGTCATCTACTACTCCGGTCCCTCCGAGGACTTCTCCCGTCCCGGCCGGATGTGGTGGTCGGTGCCGCCCGGCGTCACCGAGTTCGCCACCTGGCGGGAGCTGACCACCGTCTATCACGAGGGGGTGCCGGGCCATCATCTGCAGATCGCCCGGGCGGTGGAGGTCAAGGACCTGCTCAACCGCTGGCGCCGGCTGGCGTCCTGGGTGTCCGGGCACGGCGAGGGCTGGGCGCTGTACGCCGAGTGGCTGATGGCTGACCTGGGCTTCATGGACGACCCTGGCAACCGGTTGGGGCTGCTGGACGGCCAGTCACTGCGGGCGGCCCGGGTGGTGATCGACATCGGCGTGCACTGCGACCTGCCGGCGCCGGCAGAGGTCGGTGGCGGTTCGTGGACCTATGACAAGGCGTGGCAGTTCCTGAACAGTCACGCCAACATGGCGCCGGAGTTCCTGCGCTACGAGCTGGAGCGTTACCTGGGCTGGCCGGGACAGGCGCCGTCGTACAAGATCGGCGAGCGGCTCTGGCTGCAGCTGCGCGATGAGACCCGCGCCCGTGAAGGCGCGGACTTCGACCTCAAGGCCTTCCACCGCCGGGCGCTGGATCTGGGCGGCCTGGGCCTGGACATCCTGCGCCAGGCGGTGCTCAAGGAGCTGTGAGCTAGTTTCCGGCCGTTGTGGCAGCTGCTGTCGGCCGGCGAATGGACACCACAAACGAAGAGGCCCGCCGGAGGAATTCCTCCGGCGGGCCTCTTCGGTCAGGCTAGGCGGCGGGGACTCAGATCAGGCCCAGTTCGGTGACGGCGTCGCGCTCACTGACCAGCTCGGCGACCGAGGCGTCGATCCGTGACCGGGAGAACTCGTCGATCTCGATGCCCTGCACGATCTGCCAGCTGCCGTTCACCGAGACAGCGGGGAAGCCGGCGATCAGGCCTTCGGGAATGCCGTACGAGCCGTCGGAGACCATGCCCACCGAGGTCCAGTCTCCCTCGGCGGTGCCGTTGACCCAGTCATAGACGTGGTCGATCGCCGCGTTGGCAGCCGAGGCGGCCGAGCTGGCGCCGCGGGCTTCGATGATCGCCGCGCCGCGCTTGGCGACCGTCGGGATGAACTGGCTCTCTATCCAGGCCTGGTCTGCCACCAATTCGGCGGCGTTCTTTCCGGCCACCTCGGCCTGCCGGATGTCGGGGTACTGGGTCGCCGAGTGGTTGCCCCAGACCGTGAGCTTGCGGATCTCGCCCACCGAGCTGCCGGTCTTCTTCGCCAGCTGGCTCAGCGCCCGGTTGTGATCCAGGCGCATCATCGCGGTGAAGCGGTCCTTGCCGACGTCCGGCGCGTGCGAGGCGGCGATCAGGGCGTTGGTGTTCGCGGGGTTTCCCACCACCAGCACCCGGACGTCGGAGGCGGCGCCGGCGTTGATGGCCTCACCCTGGGGCTTGAAGATCCCACCGTTGGCCGTGAGCAGGTCGCCGCGCTCCATGCCGGCGGTGCGCGGCCGCGCGCCGACCAGCAGGGCCACGTTCACGCCGTCGAAAGCGGTGCGGGGGTCATCGGTGATGTCGATGCCGGCCAGCAGCGGAAAGGCGCAGTCATCGAGCTCCATCGCGGTGCCCTCGGCAGCCTTGAGCGCCGGGGCGATCTCGAGCAGGCGGAGCCGCACCGGCACGTCAGGACCGAGCAGTTGCCCGGCCGCGATCCGGAACAGCAGGCTGTAGCCGATCTGACCGGCGGCGCCGGTGACGGTCACATTCACGGGAGTTTTCGTCATGGCCGCGACCTTACCGCGCGAGCTGTGGGCGGTTGTCGCGAGCCGTCGGCGCCACGTCAGCGCTGGGGCAGCGCCACCGCGACCGCGAAGGTGAACACGGCCAGACCCCAGTAACACGCGACGTCGAAGGCCCTTCGGCGCACCCGAAGCAGGCCGGCCTGCTCGTTGGTCAGGATCAGCCGGAAGAAGCCGGCCACCAGCATTCCGACGGTCAGGCCGCCGACCGCGCGCAGCCAGTGCTGGGGCGCCAGCGCCACCGACAGCACGGCGATCAGCTCGATGAGCAGCACCAGCGCGAACGGGATCTCTTTGAGATCCCGGCCGGTGAACCAACTTCTCAGCACCCCGGCGCTCAGCTCGCGGCCAGCCGCTCGGCGGCAGTCACCACATTGCCCAGCAGCATCGCCCGGGTCATCGGACCGACCCCACCCGGGTTCGGGGCCAGATAGCCGGCCACCTCGGCCACCTCGGCTGCCACGTCACCGGCGATCTTGCCGTCCACCCGGCTGACGCCGACGTCCAGGACGGCAGCCCCGGGCTTGACCATCTCAGCGGTGATCAGGCCGGGCACCCCAGCGGCTGCGACGACGATGTCGGCCTGGCGCACCTGCGCGGCGAGATCGGTGGTGCCGGTGTGGCACAGCGTCACTGTGGCGTTCTCCGAGCGGCGGGTCAGCAGCAGGCCCAACGGCCGGCCCACCGTCAGGCCCCGGCCGATGACCACCGCGTGCGCGCCTGCGATCGGCACGTCATAGCGGCGCAGCAGCTCGATGACGCCCAGCGGGGTGCACGGCAACGGGCCCGGCTGGCCGAGCACCAGCGAGCCGAGGTTGAGCGGGTGCAACCCGTCCACGTCCTTGTCCGGATCGACCCGGCTGAGGATCGCGAACTCGTCGAGCCCGGTGGGCTGCTGGATCAGGAACGCGGTGCAGGACGGATCGGCGTTGAGCTCATCCACCACGGCCAGCACCTCGGCCAGGCCGGCAGTCGCGGGCAGCTCGCGCTGGATGCTGGCGATCCCGATCTCGGCGCAGTCGCGGTGCTTGGCTGAGACGTACCACCTGCTGCCCGGATTATCGCCGACCAGCACCGTCCCCAGGCCCGGCACGACGCCACGCTCGGCGAGCGCGGCGATGCGTTGCTGGAGCTCGGCCTTGATGCTCGCCAGGGTCGCCTTGCCGTCCAGGATCGTCGCCGTCACCTGGCACATCTTGCCAGCCCGCCAGGCGGGAGGGTCTCAGCCGATCCGGACTCCGAGGTACTGGGCGAAGGCCAGGGCCTGCTCGACCTCGACCCGGGCGCCGGTGAGGTCGACGATCCTGGGGTCCAGCCCCTCGATCATCGCCCCGCGCAGATCGGCGTCACGCAACGACGCCTGCCCCCAGCGCAGGCCGCGCAGGTCGGCCCGGCGCAGCACGCAGCGGTCCAGCTTGGCGCCGGTGAGGTTGGCGTCCACCAGCTTGACGTCGCTGAAGTCGAGCTCGCGCAGGTCCGCGCCACCCAGTGACACCGCGGTCCAGTCGCCGCCGGCGACGGTGGCCGAGCGCAGCGGCGCGTCGGCGAAGACCGAACCGGTCAGCTTGCACTCGATCAGGCTGGCGCCGTTGAACCGGGTCCGGTCGAACGAGCACGCCACGAAGGCGGTGCGCAGGTGCGAGGAGCCGTTGAGCTCGGCCCGGTCGAAGCTGCAGTCGGTGAAGCTGCAGGCCTCGGTGCTGAGCTCGTCCAGAGACGCCTCGTCGAACCGGCACCGGGTGAACCGCAGTCGCCGCAGCGACAGCTCCCGCAGGTCGGTGCCGACGAAGTCCTCGTCGGCGATCTCCGGCCCGCCGGCCAGCACCTCGGCGAACCAGGCCGGCAGCGGGTGATCGCCACGCTCACTCATCGCCATCAGTGCGCGAAGTGCCGGGTGCCGGTGAAGTACATGGTCAGGCCGGCGGCCTCGGCGGCGGCGATCACCTCGGCGTCCCGGATGGAGCCGCCGGGCTGCGCCACCGCCCGGACGCCGGCGTCGATCAGCACCTGCAAGCCGTCGGGAAACGGGAAGAAGGCGTCCGAGGCGCCATAGCTGCCAGCGGCCCGCTCAGCCGCTCGGGCCACCGCCAGCCGAGCGGAGTCCACCCGGTTGACCTGACCCATCCCCACCCCCACCGTGGCGCGGTTGCTGGCCAGCAGGATGGCGTTGGACTTCACGGCGCGCACCGCGCGCCAGGCGAACTCCAGCTCAGCCAGCTCGGCCTGCTCTAACGCCGTCCCGCAGGCCAGGGTCCAGCCGGCCGGCTCGTCGCCGGGGGCGTCCAGGGCGTCGGCGTCCTGCATCAGCACCCCGCCGGAGATGGGCCGGGGCTCGACGCCGCGTGGCCGCGGGCCGGGCACCATCAGCAGCCGCAGGCTCTTCTTGGCCGTGAGCACCTCCAGCGCCTCCGGCTCGAAGGCCGGCGCCAGGATCACCTCGGTGAAGACGTCGGCGACCTGCGCGGCCAGCGCCGCGGTGACCGGGCGGTTGACGGCGATCACCCCGCCATAGGCCGACACCGGGTCACAGGCGTGCGCCAGCGCGTGCGCCTCGGCGATGTCAGCCCCGAGGGCGATGCCGCACGGGTTGGCGTGCTTGACGATCGCCGCGCAGGGCTCGTCGAAGTCGAAGGCTGCCCGGTAGGCGGCGTCACCGTCGACGTAGTTGTTGAAGCTCATCGCCTTGCCGTGCAACTGCTCGGCCTGCGCGATGCCCGGCTCGGCGCCCTGCTGGATGTAGAGCGCGGCCCGCTGGTGCGGGTTCTCGCCATAGCGCAGCACCTCGGCTCGCTCCAGGGCCACCCCGACGTAGGGCGACCAGCAGGACGACTCGGCGTGCGGCGACTCGGCGGCGGCCTCGGCCAGCACGGCCTGCCCGCCGAACCAGTTGGCGACCGCGGCGTCGTAGGCGGCGGTGTGGGCGTAGGCGCGCCCGGCCAGCCGCTGCCGACTCGCCTGGTCGAAGCCGCCCGCCGCCACCGCGGCCAGCACGTCGGGGTAGCCGGTCGGGTCGACCACCACCGCGACCGAGCCGTGGTTCTTCGCCGCGGCTCGCACCATCGCCGGGCCGCCGATGTCGATCTGCTCGACGATCTCAGCCGCGGACGCCCCCGAGGCGACCGTCTCGCGGAACGGATAGAGGTTCACCACCACCAGCTGAAAAGTGTCGATGCCCAGTTCTCGCACGGTGGACAGGTGCTCAGGGTTGCCCTGGTCGGCCAGCAGGCCGGCGTGCACGTGCGGGTGCAGCGTCTTCACCCGGCCACCGAGGATCTCGGGAAAGCCGGTCACCGAGTCGACCGTGGTCACCGGTATGCCCAGCTCGGCGACCCGGGCGGCTGTCGAGCCGGTCGAGACGATCTCGACGCCGGAGGAGTGCAGTCCCCGCGCCAGCTCGGCCAAACCGGCCTTGTCATACACGCTGACCAGCGCGCGGCGAACGGGAATTCGGGTCATGACTTCGGCTCCTCGGTGCTCTTCGGTACGCCTCGATCAAGGCACAGCTGGCGGATCGTGTCCAGGAACAAGGGCTTCTCGGCGAGCTGGATGCGTTGTCGCAAGGTGTCTACGGTGTCCCCGTCGCACACCGGCACCGCCGCCTGAGCCAGGATCGGGCCGGTGTCGAGGCCCGCGTCGACCCGGTGCACGGTGACGCCGGTGATCTTGACCCCGTGCGCCAGCGCGTCGGCGACCGCGTGCCCGCCCGGAAAGGAGGGCAGCAGCGACGGATGGGTGTTGATCACCTCGAACCGGTTGACGATGGCCGGGGCCAGCACCCGCATGAAGCCGGCCAGCAGCACCAGGTCGGGCTGGTGAGCGGCGATCGCCTCAGCGAGGGCGGCGTTCCAGTCGTCGCGGTCGGCGTAGTCGGCAAGCGGCGCCGCGAAGGTCGGCACCCCGGCCTCAGCCGCGCGCCGCATCGCCGGGCAGCCGGGCCGGTCGGTGCCGGCGGCCACCACCCGAGCGCCGAAACCGGGGTCGGCGGCAGCGTCGAGCACCGCCTGCAGAGTGCTTCCCGAGCCGGATGCGAGAACGACTAGCCGGACGGTCACGCGGCTACCCTACTGGGACCGCCAGCCCGCTCCGCGCGCTGCTAGCTGGCGTTGCGCGAGCGCGCCGCCGGCTGAGCGGCCGCCCCCGGCTGCTGCGTGCGAGCCTGCTCGGCGTCCTCGGCCGGCTCGGTGTCCGGCGCGGATCTCAGCAGGTAGAGGCCCGGGCCACCCTGCTCGGCGAACCGGTCGCGCAGCGCCTGCACTCCGCACCAGAACGCGGCCGCCAGCAGCACCAGCGACGCGACGGACAGGCCGACGGCCCACCACGCCGCTCCCACGCCCCGCAGGGCGCCGCGGCCCAGGTCACCGGCGGCCAGCCCGGTCAGCGCCGCCAGCAGCGCGCCGACCAGCCCCGCCACTGCCGCGCAGTCGATCAGCCGGTGACGCCACGCAGTCCCCGGCTGGGCTGCCTGCGCTTGCGGCACGGTGCGCAGCACCGCCCAGCCGGCCAGCAGGGCCATTGCCAGGATCGCCAGCGAGCCGGCCAGCGCCGCCGACCGCTCGAGCGGCAGGCCGGCCAGCAACGGGAACACCGGCAACCGGCCGGAGCTGACCTCGAAGGCGGACACCGACGTGTGGGCGCCGAGGTCGAAGCCGGGGCCGGTCAGGTAGCTGACGCCGGCCAGCGTCGCATTCGGCGTGGCCGAGATCGCCAGCAGCGCGACCGGCAGACCCGCCGCTCCCGGCGCGAGCTGGCGTTGCAGTGCCACAGCCTCGGAGAAGTGCACGAGCAGCATGCCGGCCGACAACAGCGCGCCGGCCAGCAGGTAACCGGCTGCCACCAGGGCCGCCGCCCGCGACACCTGCTGCCATCGAGTCGGGAGCCGGGACCACAGGTGCTCAGCAGACCGGGCGCCACCGCCGACGACCAGCGTGAACAGCAGCGCCGCGATCGTGCTGCGCGAGACCGGCGCGTAGGTGCTGCCCAGCCGCGACCAGCCGGCCAGCACCGCCGAGGCCAGCGTGTAGCCGAGTGCCAGGCCGGCGAACCCGGACCAGGAGTCCTGGCGTCGGGCGTGGACGGCCACCAGCCAGCCCAGCAACCCGGTCACCAGCAGCGGCGCCAGCGTGACCTGGGCGCCCGCCAGCACCACGCCGCCGTGCGCGCCCGCCAGCACCGTCAACGCCGCGGCCTTCAACGCCGAGATCGCCGGAGTGGTGTCAGCGCCCGGCATCAACCAGGCCGCGAACGTGGCCAGGGAGCAGGAGCCCACGGCGATCAGCAGCAGGCCCACCCCGGCGACCACGCCATGGCGAAATCGGGTCAGCCAGCCAGGCGGGTGCTGCCGATCGGTGGAGCTCACCCCTGCAGGCTCGCAAAGCGGGTCCCGATGTCAGACCAGGCGCGCCGGGTGTGGCGACTATCGCCCGTCCAGCCGGCTGGAACTGACTGCACGGTGACTGCAGCTGCGGGCCACGGCTAACGGCACGCGGTCACCGTGGTGACTGCGGCCACTGCCCTGATTGATCTGACGGTGGCTGACCGGGCTGCTGGCCCCACTGGCCCGGCTGCGGCTGACCCGGCTGGCCCTGCTGCGGCTGGCCCGGCCGACCTTGCGGACCCGACTGCGGCTGACCCGGCTGGCCCTGCTGCGGCTGACCCTGCTGCGGACTCTGCTGCGGCTGACCCGAGGGCGGCTGGCCCCATCCGGGCTGACCGTAGGGCGTCGGCGGACCGTATGCGGGTTGGCCGGGCGCCGGCTGGGCATACCCGGCGCGACCGTAGCTGGGTTGGCCATAACCCGGCCGGCCGTAACCGGGTTGCCCGTAGGCCGGCTGCCCATAGGCCGGCTGCCCATAAGCCGGTTGGCCGTAAGCGGGCTGGCCGTAAGCCGGTTGCCCATACGGCAGCTGCCCATAACCGGGCTGGCCGTAACCGGGTTGGGCGTACACCGGCTGGCCGTAGCCCGGGTTCGCCTGACCGGCTGCCACGTAGTCCGCGGCCGCCTGCTGGGCCTGCAGGGCCCGCACCCGATCGGCGCGCACCGACTTGCCGCTGCCGCGCACCCAACCGAACACCAGCGCGACCCCCTGAGCGGCCGCGGTCAACAGGCCTGCCACCGCACCTGCCTGAACTGTGGCGCTGTCAGGTTTGGCGATGATGCCGCCGAGCACGATGATCGCGGCGGCGCCGGCCAGCATCGCGGCCACCGGCGGCGTCTCCGGCTGGTGCGCCCGGCCCGCCAGCATCTGGTTCACGCTCAAGGCGCTGGCTGCCAGCACCAGGGCGATACCTGCCGCACCGGCGCCGCAGTAGAAGCCCGACAGCCCGCCGGCAGAGTCACCGACGGTCCCAAACCAGCTCAGAAACCCCCAGAGCACCATCGGGGCGCCGAGCGCCGCGCCCACCACGTCCCAGGGCCGGGCCCGCACCAGGGCGCCGGCGGCGAGCTGATCGAGGGAGTTCATGTCCTGAATCTAGGCGATGACGCGCCGCGGCGGCCGGGAGCTCTGGCGTCGGCTCAGGAGCCGAGCAGCTCCCGCATCAGCCGCGCGGCCTCGCTCGGGGTCTTGCCGACCCGGACGCCGGCTGCTTCCAGCGCGTCCTTCTTGGCAAGAGCGGTGCCCGACGAACCGGAGACGATCGCTCCGGCGTGGCCCATCGTCTTGCCCTCGGGCGCGGTGAAGCCGGCGACGTAGCCCACCACCGGCTTGGTGATGTGCTCGGAGATGTAGGCGGCCGCCCGCTCCTCGGCGTCGCCGCCGATCTCGCCGATCATCACGATGGCTTCGGTGTCGGGGTCGTCCTGGAACGCCTGCAGGCAGTCGATGTGGGTGGTGCCGATCACCGGGTCGCCACCGATGCCGACCGCCGAGGAGAAGCCGATGTCGCGCAGCTCGAACATCATCTGGTAGGTCAGCGTGCCGGACTTGGACACCAGGCCGATCCGTCCCGGACCGGTGATGTTGGCGGGGATGATGCCGGCGTTGGACTTGCCGGGGCTGATCAGGCCCGGGCAGTTCGGGCCGATGATCCGGGTCTTCTGACCCTTGCTGACGTTGTAGGCCCACGCCGAGGTGGAATCGTGCACCGGCACGCCCTCGGTGATCACCACGCACAGGCCGATGCCCGCGTCGATGGCCTCGATGATGGCGTCCTTGGTGAAGGCCGGAGGCACGAACAGCACCGTGACGTCGGCGCCGGTCTTGGCCATCGCGTCGGCGACCGAGCCGAACACCGGCACGTCGGCGCCGTCGACGTCCACGGTCGAGCCGGCCTTGCGGGGGTTCACCCCGCCGACGATGTCGGTGCCCGAGGCGAGCATCCGGCGGGTGTGCTTCATCCCCTCCGAGCCGGTCATGCCCTGGACGATGACCTTGGAATCCGCGGTGAGAAAGATGGCCATGACTCAGGCTCCTCTACTTGGCACTGTGTGCGAGCTGGGCGGCCTTGTCAGCGCCGTCGTCCATGGTGTCTGCCAGCGTGACCAGCGGGTGGGCGGCCTGGGCCAGGATCCGCCGGCCCTCCTCCACGTTGTTGCCGTCCAGCCGGACGACCAGCGGCTTGGTCGCCGAGCCGCCCAGCATGCCCAGCGCCGCCACGATGCCGTTGGCGACCGCGTCGCAGGAGGTGATGCCGCCGAAGACGTTGACGAACACCGACCGGACCGCCTGGTCGCCCAGGATGATCTCCAGCCCGTTGGCCATCACCTCGGCCGACGCGCCGCCGCCGATGTCGAGGAAGTTGGCGGGCTTGACGCCGCCGTGCGACTCGCCCGCATAGGCCACCACGTCCAGGGTGGACATCACCAGGCCGGCGCCGTTGCCGATGATGCCGACCTCGCCGTCGAGCTTGACGTAGTTGAGGCCCTTCTCCTTGGCCTTGGCCTCCAGCGGGTCGGCGGCCGTGACGTCCTCGAGGTCGGCGTTGCCGGCCTGCCTGAAGTCGGCGTTCTCGTCGAGGGAGACCTTGCCGTCCAGCGCCACCACCTCGCGCTCGCCAGAGGCAGCCTTCACCAGGGCCAACGGGTTGATCTCCACCAGCGTCGCGTCCCGGGCCACGAAGGTCTGCCAGAGCTTCACCACGGTGTCGGCGGTGGAATCGATCACCTCGGCCGGAAAGTTCGCCTGGGTCAGGATCTCGGTGGCCTTGGCCTGGTCGACTCCGACCATCGCGTCGATCGGCACCCGGGCCAGCGCCTCGGGCCGCTCGACGGCCAGCTCCTCGATGTCCATGCCGCCCTCGGCCGAGGCCATCGCCAGGAAGGTGCGGTTGGACCGGTCGAGCAGGAAGGAGAAGTAGTACTCGGCTTCGATCTGCGCGCCGGGGTCGATCAGCACCCGGTGCACGGTGTGGCCCTTGATGTCCATGCCGAGAATCGCCCGGGCAGCCTCTTCGGCCTCATCCGGGGTCTTGGCCAGCTTCACGCCGCCGGCCTTGCCGCGGCCACCGGTCTTGACCTGGGCCTTGACCACCACCACGCCGCCGATTCGCTCGGCTACCTCACGGGCCTGCTCAGGGGTGTCAGCGGTCTCACCCAGACCGACCGGCACACCGTGCGCGGCGAACAGCTGCTTCGCCTGGTACTCGAACAGATCCACGAGATCTTTTCCGTCCTCTTCGACGTGCGGGCCCGGTTCCGGCGCCTTAGCCAGGCTAGACCGTCAGCCGGAGCGCCCCTAACGTCGCGGACGTGATCTTCGCCAACTACCCGACGCCGGCGCCGACGTTCTCGCGGACCCAGTTGACGATCTCCTCCATGGTCGCGCCCGGAGTGAACACCTTCGCCACCCCGAGCCGGTCCAGCTCGGGCAGGTCGGCTTCGGGGATGATGCCGCCGCCGAAGACCACTACGTCGGTGACCTCGCGCTCGGCCAGCAGCTCGGTCAGCCGGCGGAACAGCGTCATGTGCGCGCCGGAGAGCACCGACAACCCGACGCAGTCGGCGTCTTCCTGGATCACCGTCTCCACGATCTGCTCCGGCGTCTGGTGCAGACCGGTGTAAATGACCTCCATACCGGCGTCGCGCAACGCCCGGGCCACCACTTTGGCGCCTCGGTCGTGTCCGTCCAGGCCTGGCTTGGCCACGACTACCCGGATCCGCTCACCCATGTCCCACTCCTGATCTCGTCCGCGCCCCTGCACCGCTTCTTCTTACGACCTCTTCGCGTTCTTCCGTGCGACCTCTTCGCGCGCGCTCTTTCTCGCGCGCCCCTCTTCTGAGCGTGGCTTCCCGCGGCCAACCCTTACGGAGGGTATGCCCACCACCGCACGGCCAGCGCCACGCCGGACATTTCTTCTCGCAACTCTCATCGCGACGACTCGAACGTTGTGTAAGACTCGTTAACAACCAGTACTCAGTGTGCCTTGAGAGCGGTCTTTTTCAGAGCGGGTTGCCTCCAGAGCAGGATTATGCCGATGTCGGTCCGGGGTTGGGTGTCGCGGAGCCCTGCGCTGCTCCGGCGGACTCCGGTGACCCTGGCCAACGGCGCGTTGGCCGCCGGCCAGGAGCTGGTCTGGATGGCCGCGCACGCGCTGACCTACCCAGTGGGGCTGCTGGCCGAGCAGGCCGCGATGGAGGACTCCCGCTACCGGATCGACACCCTGTCGCCGCTCACCCGGGGCCTGATCCTGGCCGACATCACCGCCTCCGGGCGTCCGGTGCTGCTGGTGCACGGCATCGGCGACAACCGCTCGGCCTTCACCATCTTGCGGCGGACCCTGCGCAGGCGCGGGTTCGGCAGGATCGTCACCGTCAACTACTCGCCGCTGACCTCCGATGTCCGCAAGGCGGCCGCGGACCTGGCCCGGCACGTGGAGCGGGTCTGCCAGCAGTCCGGCTATGAGCAGGTGTTCCTGGTCGGGCACTCCCTCGGCGGCATCATCGCCCGTTACTACGTGCAATGCCTGGCTGGTGACGCCCGGGTCAGCACCCTGGTCACCCTCGGCTCGCCGCACGCCGGCAGCCAGCTGGCGCGGATCGCCCCCCTGCTGGTCGGCCGGCAGCTGCGGCCCAACAGCGAGCTGATGCGTGAGCTCGCCGGCCCGGCACGCTGCAGCACCAGGTTCGTGGCGATCTACTCCGACCGGGACGAGGTGGTGGTGCCCAACCGCAGCGCCCGGCTGGAGCACCCGGATCTGCTCGTCACCGCGCTGCAGGTGCACGGGGTGGGGCACCTGTCGCTGTTGGTGAACAGCACGGTGGCGCACGCCGTGGCAGCCGCCCTGACCACCGAGGCAGGGTTGGCGCCCGAGCGGGCGCCCCAACCCGCGGACGGCTCGCCGGTGCCTGCCGGCTGAGTTGCTAGGGGCAGGAGCGGTAGGTTACGGTCGTTCGCATCCCCTTAACATCACGTCGCGTGCACACCACTTCGACTGTGGGATGACATATGCGTATGCGCATTCGTGCGCACACTAGGCAGAACGACTGAAAGGCGCGGGAGAAGCTCAGTGGGACGGCACAGCGCGCCCCGCTCGACCGCACCGCTGACCTCCGCAGAACCACCAGTCAGGACCGGTCCGCGGCATGCCCGGCAGGTGACGCCGCGCCAGCCCGTGGCCCGCCTGCTGCGCACCGGCCTGGGCGGCTCCGCGCTCGCCCGCACGGTCCCCCACCGCGCCGCCCATCACCGCCCCGCCCACCACCAGGCCGGGCTCACCCGCCAGACGCCGCCTGACCGGGCGCCTCTGTGGCGGCGCTCTCCGGCAGTGCCGGCCGCGGTGGCAGTGCTCGCGGTGTGGAGCGGCGCCAACCTCCCGCACATGCTGAGCCCCGGGCCCACCGCAACGCAGGCCGCCCAGGCGGCCAGCTCCGAGACCGACCACAGCATCCTGGCCGCCGGCGGGGCCCTCGGCGTCGGTGGCGCCCTGGCCGCCGCGAGCGTGCCCGACACCAGCGTCCCCGAGGCCTCTGACGCCACCACGGCGACCGCGGCCAGGCTGGCCGCCGACAGCCGGGTCTCCCGCTCCGCCCGGACGCTGCCGAGGGCAGGCAGCGCCGCTTCCAAAGCCCCGGCACGCCGGGCCGCCGTGGTGAAGCCCGCTCCCAAACCCGTCAAGCCCGCCATCAGCCGTTGGGTGCGGCCCAGCGCCGGCGGGCAGTCCTCCTGTTTCTGCATGCGCTGGGGCAGGATGCACAACGGCATCGACCTGGCCGGCCCGAACGGCTCACCGATCGTGGCGGTGGGCGACGGCGTGGTGGCCGAAGCCGGCCCGGCTGCCGGCTACGGGATGTGGGTGGCGATCAGGCACTCCAACGGTGACTACAGCATCTACGGCCACATGTACCAGGTCTACGTCACGGTAGGCCAGCACGTCCGGGCCGGCCATCACATCGCCGACATCGGGTCCAACGGCCACTCCACCGGCCCGCACCTGCATTTCGAGATCACCAGAGGCAGCCCCACCGGCGTCCACCTCGATCCAGCCGCCTGGCTCAGGGACCGAGGGGTCGAGGTCGGCCCGTACAACCCGAACGCCTGAGAGTCGCACTCAGCTGCATCGGCGATACTGCCAAGGCAGCAGCCGGTGACACCTGCCGAGCACGACACAGAGGGGCCAGGCGATGACCAGTTCCAGCGTGGTCCGGCGCCGGCCGCTACGCCAGCTCGAGCTGCCCGAGGCCATCGTCGCGCAGGGTCGGCGCGCGATCGCGATGCGGTGGATGCTCTCGCGCGCGATGACGATGGCGATCCTGGTGTTCGGGCACGAGAGCGACGTCACCGGCGACGTGAAGTACTACGCGCGCAGCCTGCACCAGCTTTTCCAGGGCGGTGGCCTGCGCGACACCCTGCAGGAGTACCCGCTGCCGGTGTTCCTGGTGATCCTTCCCCAGTTCCTGCTGGGATTTCTCAATCAGGTCGCCTTCAGCATCCTGTTCGCGCTGTCCATGCTGGCCGTGGACGCGGTGTTCACCGGTTTCCTGTGGCGCGGTGACGGCCGGCGGCGCGGTGACGCGACCAACCTGTGGCTGTGGTTCGTTCCGGCGATCGGGCCGCTGGCCTACTTCCGCTTCGACCTGGTGCCCGCCGTGCTGGCCGGCGGCGCGGTGCTGGCCGCGATCCGCCGGCCCGCGGTGGCCGGCGCGCTGACCGCGTTCGGCGCCGCCCTGAAGCTGTGGCCGGTGGTGATGCTGCCGACCTTCCTGATCCGGCGAGGAGACCGGCGGCAGGTGCTGGCCGGCTTCTTCGGCACGGCGGTGCTGATCGGCGGCCTGGCCCTGGCGCTCGGCGGCCTCAGCCGGACCCTGTCGCCGCTGCGCTGGCAGTCCGCTCGCGGCCTGCAGATCGAGTCGGTCGCCGCCACCCCCCTGATGCTGGCCAGGATGGTGGACCCGGTCGGCACCTGGGACGTGCGGCTGTCGCCGTACAAGGCCTTCGAGATCTTCGGCCCCGGCGTGCACCTGGCCAGCCAGCTGACCAACGTGCTGACGGTGCTGGGCGGGCTGTTGCTGATGACGCTCTGGTGGCGGGCGCTCTCGGCCGCGGCGCCCTCGGCTGAGACGCTGGGCTGGATCTTCCTGGCGACCACGCTGATCGTCACGGTCACCAACAAGACCCTGAGCCCGCAGTACCTGCTGTGGCTGGGCGGGCCGGCGGCCGCGCTGGCTGTCCGGTCGCCGGCCAACCCGGCGGTGCGCACCTTCGCCCGGGTGCTGCTGGTCACCGCGGTGGCCACCCAGCTGGTCTTTCCGGTCGGCTACAACGCGCTGCTCAAGACCCATTCGAATATGTGGCTGGTGACACTGGACCTGGCGCTGCGCAACCTGCTGCTGCTGTGGCTGACCTGGTACGCGGTGCGCCAGGTGTGGACGCAGACCCGGCGGCGGCGGTGACCTCACTCGCTGAGGCGGCCCGGTCGGCGCGATCCCGGCTGGCCACGCACTGGCCGGTCACGCTGCTGACCGCAGTGCTGTTCGTGGCCTACAGCGGATACGCGCTGACCCGGCAGGCCACGTACCTGACCGCCGGCTATGACCTGGGGATCTTCGACCAGGCGGTGCGCGACTACGCCCGCTTCCAGGCGCCAGAGGTGCCGCTCAAGGGCGCCGACTACAACATCCTGGCCGACCACTTCCACCCGATCATCGCCCTGGCCGCGCCGCTGTACTGGATCTGGGACAGCCCGAACGTCCTGCTGCTGCTGCAGGTGGCGCTGATCGCCGCCTCGGTTCCGGTGGTCTACTCCTTCGCCTTGCGCCGGATGTCGCGGGGCGGGGCGCTGGTCGTCGCGGTGGCCTACTCCTTCGGCTGGGCGATCCAGGCGATGGTCGACTTCGATTTTCACGAGGTCGCCTGGGGGGTGCCGATCCTGGCGGTGGCCATCGACGCCCTGGACCGCCGGAATGACCGCACGCTGCTGATCTCGGCCGGGCTGTTGCTGCTGGTGCGCGAGGACATGGGCGCGGTGCTGGTGATGCTCGGGCTGCTGCGGGCGCTGCAGCGACCGCGACGCACTGGCTACCTGCTCATCGGGGCAGGCGCGGCCGGCTACCTGCTGGTGACCTCGGTGATCATCCCGGCCTTCGCCCCGACCGGGCAGTTCGCCTACTGGACCTTCGACGCCCTCGGGGAGGACCTACCGCACGCGCTGCTCAACATCGTCATCCACCCGGTGCGCACCCTGGAGCTGCTGTTCACCCCAGCTGTCAAAGCCCAGACGCTGGCCTATTTCTTCCTGCCGCTGGCGCTGCTGCCACTGCGCTCGCGTTACAGCCTGATCGCCGCGCCGCTGCTGGCCCAGCGGTTCTTCAACTCCCGCGATCACCTGTGGACCACCCACTTTCACTACAACGCCCTGCCCTGGCTGGTGCTGGTGCTGGCGATGGTCGACGGCGGCGCCCGGCTCGGCATCTGGAGCAGGCCCCGGCTCAACCGCCTGATGCTGGCCTGGCTGCTCGTCGTCCCCATCTACCTGAGCACGGTCGCCAACATCACCGCGCCGGTGGTCCGCCGGATGCTGATCGGCTCGGCGTGGCGGATGGATGACCACCTGCGCGCCCAGCAGGCGGCGGTGCGCCAGGTGCCGCGTTCTGTCTGCGTGTCTGTCGATGACCGCCTGGCCACCCATCTGACTAATTCCAACCGGGTGACGCTCCCCGGCATCCCCACCCCCAGGACCGACTTCGTGGTGCTGGACATGTCGCAGGAGCAGGTGGGCTTTCCGCTGGACTCGCCGCAGAAGGTGCTGGCCGACTCGCGGGCGGCCGGCTTCACGCAGGTGTTCGCCCAGGGCGACCTGCTGGTGTTGCGCTCCCCCGACTACACCGGCCCTTCCAGCCTGTGCCGGCCCTGACGGCCAGCGCCTGCCCGGCCGTCAGGCCCCAAATTCGGCCGTCAGGACTGGAAGCCGGCCGTCAGGCCTGGAAGCCGGCCGTCAGGCTCGGAAGTCGCGACTCACAGCTTGACCAGCGGCGCGAACCTCAGCACCAGCCACTTGCTGCCCAGCGAGCCGAAGTCCACCTCGGCCTGAGCCTTCTCGGCGGCTCCACGCAACGCGACCACCGTGCCCATTCCGAAGCCGTCGTGGCTGACCCGGTCACCGACCTGCAGGCTGGGCATCGGCTTGGTGAGCTTGCCGGCGCCGAAGGTCGAGGGCGCGGTGGGGGTGAACCGCCGGGTCTGGGTGCGCTGGGACCGGTAGCCGTGGTCGGAGTACTGCCCCCCGCCGGCGTCCTCCGGGTATCCGGTGAAGGGCTGCCGGTCGACAGCGCCGCTCCACTGCACGTGCTCGATCGGCACCTCGTCAAGAAAGCGGGACGGCGGGTTGAAGGCCGGCTGGCCCCACGCGGTGCGCGCCACCGCCCGGCTCAGGTACAGCCGCTGCCGGGCCCGGGTGATGCCGACGTAGGCCAGCCGTCGCTCCTCGGCCAGCTCGCCGGGCTCGCCGAGAGTGCGCAGATGCGGGAAGATGCCGTCTTCCATCCCGGCCAGGAACACCACCGGAAACTCCAGCCCCTTGGCGGTGTGCAGCGTCATCAGCGTGACCACGCCGCCACTGGCGTCCGGGATCGAGTCGGCGTCGGCGACCAGTGAGACGTGCTCCAGAAAGGCGTCCAGGCCTGCCGGCTCGTCCAGTTGGGCGCGCTGCTCCTCGAACTCGGCGGCCACGCTGACCAGTTCGCGCAGGTTGTCGACCCGGCTCTCGTCCTGCGGGTCATGGCTGGCTTCGAGCTCAGAGAGGTAGCCGGTGCGGCTCAGCGTCTCTTCGATGATGTTGCTGGGCGTGCCATGCTCCTCGCTGGCCGCCAACTGCCTCAGCTCACCGAGCAGCCTGACGAACTCGGCGATCGCGTTCGCCGAGCGCGAGGCCAGCCCCGGGATGTGATCGGCCCGCATCAGGGCTTCGGCGAACGGGATCTGCTCCTGGCTGGCGAAGGTCTCGACGAACAGCTCGGCCCGCTCGCCGATGCCGCGGCGCGGGGTGTTCAGGATCCGGCGCATGCTCACCAGGTCGGTCGGATTGGCGATCACCCGCAGGTAGGCCAGCGCGTCGCGGATCTCTTTGCGCTCGTAGAACCGGACGCCGCCGACGACCTTGTAGGGCAGGCCCAGCCTGATGAAGATGTCTTCGAACACCCGGGACTGGGCGTTGGTTCGGTAGAAGACCGCCACGTCGGAGGGCAAGGCCTGCCCGGCGTCGCTGAGCTCGTCGATCTTCTGCGCGACCCAGCGGGCCTCGTCATGCTCGTTCTCGGCGACGAAGCCCTCGATCTGCTCGCCGGCGCCCGCGTCGGACCACAGGTTCTTGGGCCGCCGGTCCGGGTTGCGCGCGATCACCGCGTTGGCGGCGCCGAGGATCGTCTGAGTCGAGCGGTAGTTCTGCTCGAGCAGGATGGTGGTGGCGTCGGGGTAGTCGCGCTCGAACTCGTCGATGTTGCGGATCGTGGCGCCGCGGAAGGCGTAGATCGACTGGTCGGCGTCACCGACCACGCACAACTCGGCCGCCGGCAGGCCGCCGACGCCGTCCGGCCCGGGCGGGACCGGCTTGCACAGCTCTGCGACCAGGACGTACTGGGCGTGGTTGGTGTCCTGGTACTCATCGACCAGGACGTGGCGGAACCGGCGGCGGTAGTGCTCGGCGACGTCGGGCAAGCCCTGCAGCAGGTTCACGGTGCGCATGATCAGGTCGTCGAAGTCCAGCGCCTGGGATTCGACAAGCCGGCTCTGGTAGCGCTGATAGACCTCGGCGAGCACCTTCTCAGGCGCCGTGCCGGCCCGCTCTGCGAACTCCTCGGCTGAGATCAGCTCGTTCTTGAGGTTGGAGATCTGGACCGCCAGCGAGCGTGCCGGGTACCGCTTGGGGTCCAGGCTCAGCTCGCGCACCACCATCGTCAGCAGCCGGCGGGAGTCATCGGCGTCGTAGATGGTGAAGGAGGACTTCAGGCCGATCTGCTTGGCCTGCGCACGCAGGATGCGCACGCACATCGAGTGAAAGGTCGACACCCACATGGCGTTGGCGCGGGCGCCGATCAACTCGGCGACCCGGGCCTTCATCTCACCGGCCGCCTTGTTGGTGAAGGTGATGGCCAGGATGTCGCCGGGCTTGGCGGCGCGCGCGGTCAGCAGGTAGCCGATGCGCTGGGTGAGCACCCGGGTCTTGCCCGAACCGGCGCCGGCCACGATCAACAGCGGCGAGCCGGCGTGCTCGACCGCCCGGCGCTGCTGGGGGTTCAGGCCGGCCAGCAGGCTCTCGACCGACAGCGCCGGACGCCGGACCGGCGGGCTGGGCGCCTGCTCGTCCCGCGCCTGTTCCGGGGAGAGCGTGGGCACGTCGAACAGGCCTGCGTCGGCGGCGACCGGCGCGGGTCGGCGGCGGGGCAGGCCGGTGGCGGCGGAGCGGGCGGCATCGGCGGTCATCGGGTCCCAGCCTACGACGGGCCACTGTCAGTTCCGTGCTCGATCCGCCCGCGGCGGCGTCGCTCAGACGATCCGCCGGTCGGCCGCCCATCGGGTCAGCTGGTGGCGGGAGGACAGCTGGAGTTTGCGCAGCACGTTGGAGGCGTGGGTCTCCACCGTCTTGACCGAGATGAACAGCTCCGCGCCGATCTCGCGGTAGGAGTAGCCGCGGGCCAGCAACCGCATCACCTCCTGCTCCCTGGGGGTGAGCTGGTCGAGCTCCGGGTCGGTCACGGTCACCGGGCTGCCCGGCACGCCGCCATCGCGAAAGGCGTCCAGGACGAAGCCCGCCAGCCGAGGTGAGAACACCACGTCCCCGTCGGCCACCCGGCGGATCGCGTCGGTCAGGTCCGCGCCGGAGATGGTCTTGGTGACATAGCCGCGCGCGCCGGCCCGGATCACCGTGATCACGTCCTCGGCTGCGTCGGAGACCGACAGGGCGAGGAACTTGGTCGCGGGCAGCTCGGGCAGCACCGCGGCGATGACCGCCGGGCCGCCGCCGTCGGGCAGGTGCACGTCGAGCAGCACCACGTCGGGCGCGGTGTGCCGGATGACGGCGATGGCCTCGGCCACGCTGGCGGCCTCTCCCACGATGTCCAGCGCGGCGCCGATCTCGGCGCGGACGCCGGAGCGGAACATGGCGTGGTCATCGACCAGCACCACCCTGGGCCTGCCGGGGCTGTCGGCGCCGGGGTCACCCGTCGCGCGGCCCGCTCCTGAGTCTTGGCTCATGTCCCTCATTCCAATTCCACCCGCAGTCGCACTTCGGTTCCCTGGCCCGGACTGGACCTGATCGTCGCCGAGCCGTGCTGGCGCTGCAGCCGGCCCACGATAGAGCCACGGATGCCCTGCCTGCTCGGATCCGTCCTCGCCGGGTCAAAGCCGGCGCCGCGATCGCGCACGAAGACCGAGGCGCTGTCGGAGGCGAGTTCGGCGTACACCGACACGCTCGTCACCTGAGCGTGCTTGGCGGCGTTGACCAGGGCCTCGCGGCTGGCCGCCACCAGCGCCTCCAGCCGGGCGTTCATCGGGTGATCGCCGACCACCACCACATCCACGGCGATCGCGTAGGTGTCCTCGACCTCGGCGGCGGCGGCCTGCAGGGCGGCCGCGAACTGGCCGTTGGGCGCCCCGCTGCCGTAGAGCTTGGTGCGCAGCTCGCGTTCCTGGCTGCGAGCCAGCCGGGCCACCTCGCGTGGCTGGTCGGCGCTGCGCTGGATCAGCGCCAGGGTCTGCAGCACCGAGTCGTGCAGGTGCGCGGCGATGTCGGCCCGCTCCTCGTTGCGGATCCGCTCCCGGCGCTCGGTGGACAGGTCCCGCATCAGCTTCAGCCACCACGGGCCGGTGATCAGGGCCAGTCCGCCGGCGGTGACCAGCACCGCGGCCAGGCCGGCGCCCGCCGCCGAGATGCCCGCCCGGGCGAGGATGAACACCGCCCCGCTGAGCACCAGCGTGACGCCGGCGATGATCCGCAACCAGCCCATCCGGTCGGCGGCCCCGGCGGCCAGCGACGAGCTCGACAACCGGCGCCAGCGCTCCCGCTCGGTCTCCGAGGCCTGCCGCCAGAGCAACGCCCCACCGAAGCAGGCCAGCAACGAGGGCACGAACCACCAGCCCAGCGGCAGCGTGTGCAGGTTGATCAACAACACCACCACGCCCACCGCCGCGATCAGGTACTGCGCCGCGTAGCGCGCCGAGCCCTCGGCCCCGTCCTCGGGCCGGGTCCGCAGCACGATCCAGAACGCCCCGTAGAGCAGCACGCCCAGCCCGGCGCTGCCGGCCAGCAGGACGAAGGCCAGCCGGACGTAGCCGCGCCGCACGCCCAGGTGGTCGGCCAGCGCCCCGGCCACCCCGCCGAGCACCCGGCCGTGCGCGTTGCGGTAGAGCCGCGGGGCTGGCTGCGGCTCCAGGGAGGTGGGCGTTGCGGACACAGGCGTCGTCATCGTGTCCCCATTCTGGCTGTCGCCGGCCCCGGGCGGCATCAGGTGAAGGCCCGAGTTCTGGGGGCGGCGGCTGAGCGCGGCTCAGGGGCGGTTGGGGGTGGTTCCCGATACCGTGACGGTGGCCCATTCAGCAGGCTGAACGGCATGACGATGACTGATCCCAGCTCGGCCGGCCAACCGCCCGGCTCGGGGGACGTTCCTTCCACCCCGCCGCCGCCGACCTGGCCTGCCCGACCGCCCTCCTACGGGCCGGGCCCGGGTGAGCCCGGCCCCCGCCGGTGGCTACGGCGCAGCCGCTCCGACCGGATGATCTCCGGCGTCGCGGGCGGGCTCGGCGAGTACTTCGGCGTCGACCCGGTGATCTTCCGGGTGCTGTTCGCGGTGCTGTCGTTCTTCGGCGGGGTCGGCCTGGTGATGTACGGCCTGGCCTGGCTGCTGGTGCCCGAGCCTGAGGTCGACGCCTCGGCGCTGGACAGGGCCATCCTCGCGCTGCGGGTGCGACGGGTGCCGCCGTGGCTGGTGCTGATCGGCGGCGCGGTGGTGCTGTGGGCGGGCTGGTTCTCCTGGTGGTCGCCGGGGCCGACCTTTCCGGCGATCATGCTGCTGGCGGTGCTGATGCTGGTGCTCATCCGCCGGCTGGAGCGCTTGGAGCCACCGACGCCGGGGGCCGGCCCTGCTGCCGCTGCCGCTGCCGCTCAGCCTGCCGCCGGGACCGGGGCCCCCAGGGTGGACCTGCGCAAGCCGGGCACGCCGCAGGAGCAGACCCCGCAGTGGTCACCGCCGGCGCCCGCCGAGGGCCTCGGGCCCCATGCCGGGCAGGCTCCCTTGATCCCGCCGCTGAACGACACCCGGCGATCGATGCAGGCCTGGCTGAGCGAGGCCGGGGCCGCACACCGCCAGCGGGTCCGCCGCCGGCGTCCGATCAAGGTCGGGGTGACGCTGTGCCTGGCCATCGCCTGGACCGTGGTGGCGCTGCTGGACGGGTTCAGCCGGGTGCCCTTTCCCGTCTATGTCTGGGTCGGCCTGGCAGTGCTCGGAACCGGCCTGCTGATCAGCCTGCTGACCCGGCGCGTGACGGCGTCGCTGCTGGTTCCGATCGCGCTGTTGACGCTGGTGGCGTTCGTCCTGGGCGGCACCCGGACCAGCCTCACCGACGACTCGGGCAAGCTCGGCTGGAAGCCGACCTCGGCAGAGCAGCTGGTGGACCATCGCCAGTTCGCCGGATCGGCCACCCTGGACCTGACGGCGCTGGGCCCGATTGCGCAAGCCCGGACCGTGCGCCTTCAGCAGGCTGCCGGCGAGGTGCGGGTGCTGCTGCCGGCCGGCCTGAACGCCACGGTGATCGCCGACGTCCACCTGGGCCAGATCAGCGACGGCAGCGGGTTCGACTCCGGCGAGAGCGTCGACGGCGCGAACGTCCATGCCGAGTTGGCGCCGCCGGCCGGCGTGACCGGGCCGCCGATCACCGTCTACGTGGACCTGGAGGCCGGTCACGTCCAGGTGGATCGCGCCACCAGTTGAGGTGTCGTCCTGCTGCGTTCAGCGGTAGATTACGGCGCTCAGGTCACGGGGTCGGCCCCCAGAGGCTCGACTCCAGTAGCGGTTCGGATTGCCGTGCGCAGCCGTCGAAGTATCGCCGGGAGTCGACCGCCTCGAACACCGGAACCCTCTTCAGACTCATTCCTGCTCAAGGCGTCAACACGCCGTGACATGGCGCAGATAACGCCCCACCGGATTTCTGTCAGCGGCCGGTGCCGCCGCCAGCCAGCCGGCGCCACCGTCAGCCCTGCCACACACAACAGCAGGGGACCAAACACCGTCGACCAAGCAAACGCAGCAGCGACAATTGACGGCATGCCTGCGCCTTGCTTCAGGTCCGAGATCAAGTTGAGCACCAAATCGACGTCGACCAACAAGACGATCAGGCTGAGCAAGCTAACAAACACCAACGGCAACCAGTTGCGCCGCACGAAGCACACCGCAACGTGGTGAACCATAAGCTGCCCCACGGCGAGAGACCAGACAACGCAGCCCACTGCGAGGCCCAGCGACAGCGCCACATCCCTGCTATCCCGCCACGCAAGCAGAGCAAGGCATTGCAGTACGGCTATCGCCACCACGCAGCCAAGGTTCTGCCTGAGCCTAGCCAGCCAGCGGCGTTGCGGACGGCGTAGGCCGATCAGGCTATTGCGCTTCAGCCAGCACCGTCGCGCGTTGCGCATCCGGTTCACTTCACTGTGTCGGGCCAGTTGGGACAGGGTCTGGCTAAAGCGCTGATCACGTTTGATGAACTCGCTGATTTCGGCGGCCACGTAGGCAAGTGCCACGCCCGAGCCGACAACGGCAATCGACACGATCACATTGAATTCCTTGCCCCGACTGTCCAGCGCTCCAGCGAGCGCGACGCACACACTGCTCCCACCGGTGAAGGCAATGACATCGACAAGAGCCAACCGTTGCCCGCCGCTGCGGGCGGGCTCCCCGGCCTCGGCGGATTGAGCAGACGTCCACAGACTGGCGACGAAAGCTATCAACACCGTTGCCGCCACCCCCAACAGGGCGAGCGTCGTGTCGGTAGGGATTGTCATAATCAGCCGTCCATCAAGGACTCCCAGCGCATGCAGGTAAACAAACAGCACGGTGATCACGAGGTAGACGAATACGCCGAAGGCCATGATGAGTCCAGCCATCCGATGCGTACTACGCGAGCCTGCCCGAATCTTGTCCGGATCAAATTCCTGGGACGGTTGGTCTTCGGTCATTGGCAGAGATTACGACTAGCGTGCCGTGGCGTTCTCACGCGTCGAGGGAACTCAGCTTGGAAGCCGGCTGGTCAGGCCTTGAGGGCCAGCGCGACCAGCACGCCGCCCGGCTCGCTGCGCCCGATCCTCATCAAGCCGCCGGAGGCCTCGGCGCAGCGGCGGGCGATGTCCAGGCCCAAGCCGCTGGAGCCTCGGTCGCTGCGGCCCCGGCTGGGCATCGGGTGGGTCAGCCCGGGGCCCTCGTCCGCGACCTGCAGCAGCGCGCCGTCGGGCCCAGCTGCCAGCGACACCGAGAAGGCGGTGCCCTCAGGTGTGTGGGCGATGATGTTCTCCAGCAGCGCGTCCACCGCGGCGGCCAGGTCCTCACCGGCGGCCCGGACCAGCACCGGCTCCGTGGGCAGGTCAAGGGCCACTGGCCGTCGTTGATCCTCCGCCAGCGCCGACCAGAACCGCACCCGGTCGCCGACGATCTCGGTGGCGTCGCAACGGGGGACGCGCCCCTCCCGCTGTGGCCTGCGAGCCGCCCGGATGACCGCGGTCAACGTCCGCTCCAACTCGCTCACATGGGCGCCGATCCGTTCGGCCTCGACCGGCTCGGTCAGGGCCTCGGCGTCCAGGCGCAGCGCGGTCAGCGGGGTGCGCAGCCGATGGGACAGATCGGCCGCGGTCTCACGCGCCTCCGCGATCAGCTCGTCGGTCCGATCGGCCAGCGCGTTGAGGGCAGTGCCGACCGCGGCGATCTCGCGGGGCCCATCGACGGGCGCGCGCGCCGTGGTGTCGCCCTCGCTGAGCAGCCGGGCCGTCTCAGCGCTGGAGGTCAGCGGGCGCGTGATGCGGCGGGTCAGCAGCTCGCCGGCCAGCCCGCCGATCAGCAGCAGGGCCAGACTGCCTGAGATCAGCAGCAGGAACCACCGGCCCTGGCCGGCGTGCAGCACCTCATCGGAGGCGAACACGCTGACCAGGTAGCTGCCCTGGCCGGTGGCCACGGCGACCTCGGCGACCTGGCCGCCGGAACCGGCAGACAGGACCGCCCGCGGGTTCGGGCTCAGGTCCGGGCTCCGGCCGCCTCCCCGCCCGCCTTCCCGGCCGCCGTCCGATGACCCACTCCCCCCCGGCGACTCACGCCCTTGCAGCGGCTGCCGCCCCTGCAGTGGCTCACGTCCCTCCCAGGACCGCCTGGCCCGGTCGCTGGCCTCGGCCGAAGGGTCGCCCACCTTGACGCCGTCCGGCAGCAGCACCGAGGTGGGACGCCCGGTGGCAGCGGACAGCGAGTGGGCATAGCGCTCGATCACCGCTCGGCTCGGGGCGCCGCTGCGCAGGAAGACGGCCACGCTGTCGGCCTGATCGATGGTCGCCTGCTCAGCACGCTGGAGCACCGCGGAGCGGATCAGCACACCGCTGGGGATCGCGAAGGCGAGCACCACCAGGGTGGTCATCCCCATCACCAGGGCCAGGATCCGCCGTCTCATCCGGCGCCGGCCTCGACCGGCTCGGCCGCCTCGACCGCTCCGACTGCTTCGACTGGCCGGGGCGCACCGACCGCACCGACCGTCTCGACTGGCCGGGCCGCCCCGACCGCACCGACCGGCTGGGGCGCCGCCGGCGCCAATCGCACGCCGACTCCTCGAAGGCTGTGCAGGTAGCGGGGCTGAGCCGCCGACTCGCCGAGCTTGCGCCGCAGCCAGGACAGGTGGACGTCGACCGTGCGGTCCGAGCCACCCCAGGCCAGCTGCCAGACCTCGGCGAGCAACTCACGCTTGCTCACGACCTCCCCGGCCCGCCGGGCCAGCGCGAGCAGCAGCTCATACTCCTTGCGCGCCAGCTCGATGGGACGCCCGTCCAGGCTGACCTCGTAGCCGCGGGTGTCGATGCGCAGGCCGCCCACGGTGATCAACGGGTCCTCCTCGACCCGTCCGGCGCGGCGCAGCACCGCGCGGATCCGGGCGTTGACCTGAGCTCCGGTGAACGGCTTGATGATGTAGTCGTCAGCGCCGAGGTCCAGCAACCGAACCATCTCCGACTCGTCATCGCGGGCGGTGGCGACGATGACCGGCACCTCGCTCACCGCCCGCAGCATCGACAGCACGTCCGAACCGTCGACGTCGGGCAGGCCCAGGTCGAGCAGGACGACGTCCGGCTTCTGCTCCACGGCCGAGGACAGCGCCGGCATTCCCGAACCGACCGCCAGCACCGCGTGACCCTGCTCGCGCAGGGCACGGGTCAGCGCGGTGCGGATCGCGGCGTCGTCCTCGACCAGGAGCACCTGCGCCATCGCCGGTCCCCTTCCAGCCCCGCAACGCTTGTCCTGCTCAGTGAGCATCGCGAAGCTGTACTGCCCCCGTGACTGCGCTGTGCGGCCGCTGTGCCTGTCGTGCGGCCGCTGTGCCTGTCGTCCGGCCGCGTTACTCGTCGGAGTCCGGATCGCCCTTGCCCATGCCGTCCTCGACCTCGATCACCGCGAGTTTCTCATCGAACTTCACGGTGACCTCGGAGCCGTCTGCCTTGGTCATGTGGGCCTCGAAAGCGGCGTCACCGGCGTCGGTCTCGACCCGGTAGACCGTTCCTCCTGGCACCGCCTTCAACGCCGCGGCCTTCAGTGCCGCGCTTTGGGCTTCGGTGACCGCCTTCTCGTCTCCGCGGACCGGCGCGGAGCCGTGCCCGCGACCGCCCCGGTGGCCATCACCGTCGGCCGAGCTGTCAGGCGCCTGGCTACCGGGCGCCGTCGCAGAAGCCGACGCCGACGGCGCCGCCGAGGCGCCGGGCTCGGCGCCGGCCGTGATCGCAGTCGCTCCGATCGCGCCGACGGCGAGTCCGGCCGCGACCAGGCCGAGCTTCAGGCCCAGCGCGCCTCTGCCAACCGGCCTCTGCGCCTGGCCGGGATTGTTGTGGTCCATACGTCCTCCTCGAGATGCTCGCCTCACGGCGTGAGCAGCCGATTGGCTGCTCCATTCGAGGTTGCCCGGACGCGGGTCATGCCCACCGCAGGCCTGGATCAAGGACGAGTCAAGTTCCGCTGTGAAAACCCAGGGTGCGCCAGGCCCGGATCTGGGCTGGGGGTTTGCCTACCTCGCGGCCAGCTCATCGTCGAACGAGCAGTTCACGAGATGGCATTCAGGGCCTAGGAGGATGCCGAACCGCGCATGCACACCGGCGCGGATGTGCGCGGCGAACCGCATCACTTCCAGCGTCGTCGCGCCGCCGCGATTGCAGAGTGCGAGCGCGTGCTTGCTCGACAACGTGACCGCGCCGGAGCCGAACTCAGCGCCATACCCAGGCGGAAAGCCGGCGTGCTGGATCAGCCACCCAGCAGGAAGCTTGGTGCCCAGCGGGTCCGGGTACCGCGGGCTGGCTTCGGCCGCCTTTGGAACGTTGGCCACCACCGGGTTGATGAAGAACGACCCGACCCCCCACGTGTCGGTGTCGGCCGGGTCGACGATCGATCCGCGTTCCCGGCGCAGCTCCAGCACCGCCCTGCGCACGTCCGCCACGTCGGCGGTCTCGCCCGCCCGGATGCCCAGCCGGCTGAGGAGTGACTCGAAGGTCATCGGCACCGAGCGGTCCGAGCGCCGAAGCTCGTAGGTCACCCGCAACACGACGTAGCGGTCGGTGTGCTTGAAAGCCGACTGGCGGTGGCTGCCGAATCCGCAGCGCTCGCGCGGCCACTCCTGTGTCGCGCCGGTGCGCCGGTCATAGACGGTGACCGAGGCGAGGACGTCGGAGGTGACCGTGCCGAACGCCCCGACGTTCTGCACCGGCGTGCCCCCCACCGTGCCCGGAACGCCCGACAGCGGTTCGAGGCCGGCGAGGCCGTGCTCGACGGTGACGGCGACCAGGCGGTCCCAGTCCACGCCCGCGTCGGCCCGGACGGTGGCGCCGTCGATGTCGATGCCGTTCGAGCGGACCTGCACGGTGACGCCGTCCCACCCGCCATCGCCGACGACCAGGTTCGAGCCGCCACCCATGACGAGTAGCCGAACGCCACGCGCGTCCGCGGCGCGGACGGCCTCCACCAGCTCCTCGGTGGTCGGGGCCTCGACGAACTCGCGGGTCGGGCCACCGACGCGCATCGTCGTCAGTTCGCTGAAGTGCCGGGCCACAACATCACAGGGTACGAGACAGCGTCAGTCAGGCCGCGAGCGCCTGCGCCGGGTCGACCAGCGGCCCGCACTCGGCCGGGGAACGCCCTGCCCGGTTGTCAGACGAGGGTGGCGGTGTCGATGACGAACCGGTAGCGGACATCGGAAGCCAGGACACGCTCGTAGGCCTCGTTGATCTGGTCGGCGGAGATCACCTCGACATCGGCGCCGAGGTGATGCTCGGCGCAGAAGTCGAGCATCACCTGGGTCTCGGAGATCCCGCCGATCATCGACCCGGCGTAGGACCGTCGAGCGCTGATGAGCGAGAACACGTTGAGGCTCAACGGCTCGGGAGGAGCGCCGACGTTGACCAGGGTCCCGTCGACGGCGAGCAGGCCGAGGTAGGCGTCGACGTCGATGGGGGCGCTGACGGTGTTGACGATGAGGTCGAAGGCGCCGGCGAGCTGCTCGAAGGTGTCGGTGTCCGACGTGGCGTAGTAGTGGTCCGCGCCGAGCCGAAGGCCGTCCTCCTGCTTCTTCAGCGACTGCGAGAGCACCGTGACCTCGGCGCCGAGAGCGTGGGCGAGCTTGACCCCCATGTGGCCCAGGCCGCCGAGGCCCACGATGGCGACCTTCTTGCCCGGTCCGGCGCCCCAACGGCGCAGCGGGGAGTACGTCGTGATGCCGGCGCACAGCAGCGGCGCGGCGGCCACGGGGTCGATGCCGTCGGGGATGGAGAGGACGAAGTGGGCGTCGACCACGACGTGGGTGGAGTAGCCGCCCTGGGTGGTGGCGCCGTCGCGGTCCTCGCTTGCGTAGGTGCCGACCATGCCCTTGAGGCAGTACTGCTCGTCGCCGTTGCGGCAGTTGGCGCAGGCGCCGCACGAGTTGACCATGCAGCCGACGCCGACCCGGTCACCGGCCTGGTGGCCGGTGACCTCGGAGCCCACCTCGGTGACGACGCCGACGATCTCGTGGCCGGGCACGACCGGGAAGGGCTGCGGTCCCCAGTCGCCGTTGACGGTGTGGATGTCGGAGTGGCAGATCCCGGCGTACTGGATCTCGATGAGGACGTCGTTCGGTCCGACGTCGCGCCGCTGGATCGTGGTGGGAGCCAGCGGCTGACCGGCGGCTGGGGCTGCGTAGGCGTTGACGCGCATGTGCGATGTGCTCCTGTGTCGTGTGGTCGTTTTTCGTGTGGTCGTGTGGTCGTGTGGTCGGGTGGTCGTGTGGTCGTTTTTCGTGTGGTCGTGTGGTCGTGTGGTCGTCATGCGGGCCCGAGGTCGGGCGCTGGCGGCTTGGTCAGGCGCAGCTCAGCGCCTCGGCCCGGTTGTCCATGTCTCCAACGCTACGTGCGCTCGCGGCCCCTCGCAGTCGGCCTGGGGCGCCCTGTCAGTACACCTCTCAACCGGGACTCCTTCGGCATGCACCACGGCTACTTCCAGTCCGAGCCGTTCGGGCCGACCCTGCCTCGCCCATACCGCCAGTCGAACCGGCATGCTCCACGATTGCCGATCCAGGGGTCCCACAACGGCAATCTCGCGCCCTGTACAGCGCCCGAGAGTCTGCATCGGCGCGTGCGATGGGTGCGTCTGCGGTGGTCTGTTCCGTTCGTCACGTTCGGTCCATGCTGGCTATATGATGGCGCGGTGGCACCTCGAGACCGCCGGCACCTGACTGACCGGATGCCGGGCCGCGTCCTCACCGCTGTGGCCGGCGTACTCGTGCTGGGGGCTGTCGCGTGCGGCGGTGACAGTGCCAGGCCGCCGGCTGCGAAGACGACCGCCGCGCTGCCGGCAGGCGAGGCGTGCCGGTCGGGCGACGATGGCGGAGCGCCACGTACGTTCGACGCCGCGGTGACAGTCCTCGGCGACGGAACTCACCTCGGCCGGTACGTCGATGTCACCGTGTGCCTGGTCCCCTCGCCCCGTGGGGCGCGAGCTGTCGCGACGCTGACGGCGACGGGCGGGGCGACGCTCGACCGGTCGAGCGTCGAGTGGCCCACGGTCGCACCGGGCCGGCGGCAGGTGGCGACGATCCGGGTCGAGGTACCGCCCGGCGTTCGCTCCCGGGTGTCCGGCGCCATCCAGCTGTACGACGCGGCCGGCGAGGGGAGCGGCCGGTTCGTCGGTGCGGTAGAGCTGCTGGGCGGTCCGGACGCGGTCTTCGCCGCATCTGGACCGGGCGAGCGGCAGCTGCGGGAGCTCGCGCTGCGGCGCGAGCTGGCGGCCGGCCGGCTGACCGAGGAGGACTACCGCGACCAGCTCGCGGAGCTGACCGACGGGGACGCGGATACGCCGTTGACGCCGGTCGACTGACGAGCGGGGCTGTTCGTGCGTCCGATTTGGCCGAATCGGTTGACCGGGGTTCCCCGGATATGGTGCAATTCGGGCGCCCAAGGGTTCGGGCGTTTCTAACGGGGGTTTTATGAAGTCCACTGCTTGGCTTTCGCGCTTTGCCCTGTTCGTCGTCGTGATGGCGACCGTCGTCGAGCTGGCGCCCGCGTCGGGCGCCCAGGCGGTACCGTCCGCGGCGCCGTCGGTGGCGCCGGTCGCGGCCACCTCCACGGCGCCGAGCGGGTTGGCCGAGGATGCCGAGCCGGGTGACGAGCTCTCCGTCGCCCTCGCGCCAGCTGCCGGGGTCCGGGCGGTCGGTGACACGGTCGACGCCACGCTGACTATCACGCAGCACATCGGCGCAGCCTCCTACGAGGTGACCTCGCGTGCCTCCGGATCGGTTGCCGCCGGGACCGTCCGGCGCACCGTCGCCGCGGCCGCCGACGGAGTGGTCCAGACGCTGGCGGTGCCGTACCGCGTGCGGCGCAACGCGCGCGGCCGGCTCGACGTGCTGGTACGCGCCAAGGACGCCGACGGCCGGACGATCGCCAGCCGTCGGGAGGCGCTGTACCTCGGCGGCGACCGCGGCCGAGTGCTGCAGAGCACGAAGAGCAGCAGACACGTCCAGCTCCTCGCGCTCGAGGCGGCCGTGCAGGAGGGCCGGCTGTCCATGGCGGCCGCCGGCGCGCAGGCGCAGGAGCTGATCGTGGGCCAGCGGGAGGCGGTCCGCGTGACTGGGCTCGCCGCGGCGGCGGACGACATCACGGTGGGCGGCACGGTCTTCTACCGGGATGCCGACGGCGGCCCGCTGCACCCGATCCGCGACGCACGCGTGGAGATCCGCGACCGTGAGCCGGTCGGCTCGGTCCTCGTCGACGCGGTGCAGAGCGCCGATGACGGCTCGTTCAGCGTGAGCATCGACAACGACGACGGTGCGCTCGAGAACGGCCGCGACATCTTCATCCGCGTCCTCGCGCAGAACTCCGGCACGACGGTCGAGGACCAGGGGTTCTTCGGCGACACGACGTTCCAGATGGAGTCGACCGTCCACACCGACGCCGACGACGGCGCCGTCCTGCACGCGGCCTTCCGCGCCGACGACCCGGACTCCGACACGCACACCGCGTTCGCTGTGCACGACGCGCTCGTCACTGCGACGCGCTACGCCGCGGACCTCAACGGCGAGCGGCTGGACCACATCGAGGTCGAGTACCCGTACGGCGGCGGCTCCAACAACTACAGCGGCGGCGACCTGCACATCCGCCGCGCCTCGCCGTTCGACTGGGACGTCATCGGCCACGAGTTCGGGCACTACGTCTCGGACAAGATCAACATCGAGGACAACCCGGGCGGCTCCCACTTCATCGACGGCAACCTGTCCGAGACCGATGGCGACCTGGACAAGGACCGCGGCACGCGATTCGCCTGGGGCGAGGGCTGGCCGACGTTCTTCGGCACCGCGATGCAGGTCGAGCTTCCCGTCCCGGCCTCGCCGACCGTCGGCGACCTGCGCTACACCGCCAGCAACGGTGTCGACTACGGCATCGAGTCCGAGGCCGGCATGGCGAGCAACGGCGAGGACAACGAGGCGACGGCGACCCGCGTCCTCTGGGATCTCTACGACAGCAGCGTCAAGGGTGGCGTCTTCGAGTCGTTCGACGACGTGAGCCTGTCCGACCACGCGATCTGGGACCGGCTCGACGCGGGCGACGTCGAGACGCTCTCGGCGGCGTACCGGGCGCTCGTCGCCGGCCGGACGCCGCGCGAGCAGGCCGACTTCGGGTGCGTCGCTGCCGAGCACTCGGTCGGCCCCGCCCTCACCACCCCGTCGGAGGGCAGCTCGTTCCGCACGGACACGGCGCCGCGTGTCTCGTGGATCCCGGGCGGTGGCGGTCCGGCGTTCCGCAACAACCGGTTCGTCGTCGAGGCCTACGACGAGTCGTTCACCAACCGGCTGTTCGCCTCCGCCGAAACCGACCAGACGAGCTACCAGCTGAGCGACACCGACTGGCAGCTGGTCACCGGCGGCCTGGACCGCAGCGTCCACCTCGTCGTCCGCGGCCGGCAGATCAACGACCCGGTCACCGGGCCGTACGCGTCATGTGCCGTGCGCGTCAGCGTCGTGCGCACCGTCGACGTCAGCGCCGAGTGCCGGGCCACCGCGCTGCCGCCCAACGACGACAGCTCGACCGGCACCGTCGCGCTGCCCTTCCCGGTCAACTACTTTGGCACGACGTATACGCACACCTACGTCAACAACAACGGCAACATCACGTTCAACAGCCCGATGGGCACGTTCACGCCGTTCAGCATCAACGCGAGCACGCCGCCGATGATCGCGCCGTTCTTCGCCGACGTGGACACCCGGGCGGCCGGCTCGTCGCTGGTCACCTACTCAGTCGGCACGACGACGTTCCAGGGCCGTCGGGCGTTCTGCGTCAACTGGGTCAACGTCGGCTACTACTCCGGTCACACCGACAAGCTCAACAGCTTTCAGCTGCTGCTCGTCGACCGGGCCGACGTCGGCGTCGGCGACTTCGACATCGTGATGAACTACGACCGGATCCTGTGGGAGACCGGAGACTTCAGCGGTGGGTCGAACGGCTTCGGCGGCGTCTCCGCCGGCGCGGGCTACTCGGCCGGCACGGGCGAGGCGAGCAAGTTCTACGAGTTCCCCGGCTCGCGTGTCAACGGCGCCTTCCTCAGCCGTAACACCGTCACCGGGCTGACCAACGGGCGGCGCAACTCGATCGTCGACGGGCGCTACGTCTTCGACGTCCGCAACGGCGCGGCGCCGGCCGGCGGCCGGATCTCCGGCCGTGTCATCGACACCGCGACGCCACCCACCGCTCAGCCGGGCGCTCCGGTGCAGGTGTGCCCGGCGGCCGGCGGCCAGTGCGTCTACGTGACGCTGTCCGGCTCGGACGGCTCCTACGTCGCGTCCGGCATCCCGGCCGGGACCTACACCGTCACCGCGTTCCCGCCCGCGGGCTCGCAGCTTCGCAAGCGGTCGGTCACGGTGGAGCTCGGCGCGGGCGGCGCCAAGACCGTCGATCTGCTGCTCGAGGGCCCGGTCGGCCCGCCTGCCGGCAGCGGCATCTCGCCGTCGCGCGCCGGCGGTGACGGGATTCCGATCGTCTACTGGAACACCGCTCTGACTGTGTCGACGACCGGCTGCGCCGGTGGCTCGGCCCGCTGGTCGGTGACCGCCGGTGACGGCAGCGCCATCAGCAGCGGCGGGATGACCGAGGGCGCGGCCGGCAGCTACACGGGCACCGTCCCGCCGCTGTCACCCCGGTCCGGCCACGCCAAGGTGACGATGACCATCGACTGCCCGGGCGACCAGCCCGATCAGACGGTGTCATTCGACATCTACATCGACCCGAGCGGTTGGGTGCGCTCGCTGTCCGGCCGGCCCATCGCCGGCGCGACCGTGACGCTCTACCGAGCCGACTCGCCCAACGGCCCGTTCCAGGTCGTTTCCGACGGCAGCTTCGTGATGTCGCCCACCAACCGCGCCAACCCGTCGCTGACGGACGCCGCCGGGCACTTCGGCTGGGACGTCATGGCGGGCTACTACCAGGTGCGGGCCGAGAAGGCCGGCTGTCTGGCCGCCGACGGGTCGGCCTACGTCGAGAGCCGGGTCATGACGATCCCGCCCGCGGTGTTCGACCTCGACCTGCGGCTGGACTGCAACGAGGCGCCGACGATCACCGCCGAGAACGTGACGCTTGAGGGCAACACCATCGGCGGGTACGCCGGAGCACTCCCTGGTGTCACGGCGACCGACCCGGACGGCGACCAGCCGGTCGTGACCAACGACGCGCCTGGCGTCCTGCCGCTGGGGACCACCACGGTGCGGTGGACCGCTACCGACGCGGACGGCGAGTCGGCGGAGACGACGCAGCAGGTGACCGTAGTGGACACGACTGCGCCGGCCCTCACCTGCCCGGCCGACGTGATCGGCCTGGTCGGTCAGGCCGTCGTCGTCCCGGCGGCGCGGGCCACCGACGCGGTGGACGACGTGCCCGTGGTCAGCCACGACGTGCCCGTGGTCAGCCACGACGCGCCGTCGGCATTCGGTCCCGGGATCACGACGGTGACGCACACCGCGCGTGACGAGTCCGGCAACGTCAGCACCTGCGAGCATTCGGTCTGGCTGAAGTACACGTTCACCGGGTTCCTCAACGGGACTGTGCACCACGTCGACGACGCCATCGCCGGCCAAGCGCTGCCGTTCAAGTGGCGGCTGCAGGACTCGTCCGGCGCGTACGTGCAGAGCACCGCGACGGTGGTCAAGTACGGCTTCGATCTCACCGACGGCGTCTACCAGCTGCCGACGTACGACGCGGCGGGCGAGCACTTCGTCCTTGTCGCGAAGACTCCGCGCACGTGGGCGGGAACGTCCAAGACCTTCCGCATCGTCCTCGACGACGGCACCGAGCACACGATCCGGATCACCTTCCGGCCCTAGCCTGTGCGGCGAAGGAAGGCGGACGACTAGCCCTGTGTCAAGCCGCCTCGAGTTCGATCATGCTCGCACCGGGCCGAGCGGCCAACTACGGCGCCGACCTCCTCAGGCGTCGTCGAGGCGATGTCGTGCAGCGTGGTGTAGCTCCTGGACCTGGTGTGCCGTGGGGAAGCGGACGCAGGCGTGACGGATCGCGCCGAGCACGGGCTGAGTTCCTCTCAGGTGCCGTCCGGACAGCACTGCGGCGCCGAAGAAGGCGCCGAGCCAACAGCGGGCCCGCGCACGACGCCGTATACGGTGCCGAGCAAGTACGCCGACAGCGCCGTGGCTTTCCCCGCCACGAAACCACCGGCTCAGCGGAAGGCGCAGGAAATGACGAGCGAGACCGCAGGTCGCTTGGCCAACCCGCTGGAGCAGCTGAGCCTGCCACAGCTACGCCGGCGCTCCAGCATGAAATGGCAGACCCACCCCGAAGACGTGCTGCCGCTGTGGGTGGCCGAGATGGACGTCGTGCTGGCCGAGCCAATCGCCGACGTGCTCCGCGAGGTCATCGACCGCGGGGACACCGGCTACCCGGCCGGGACGGCGTACGCCGAGGCGCTAGCCGAGTTCGCGCAGCGGCGCTGGGGTTGGTCAGGCGTGGAGATTGCTCGCACCGCGATCGTGCCAGACGTGATGCTGGGCATCGTCGAGGTGCTCCGCCTCGTCACCGACCCCGGGGACACGGTCGTGGTGAGTGCCCCGGTGTACCCGCCGTTCTACGCCTTCGTCAGCCACGACGGCCGCCACGTCCTCGAGGCGCGCTTGGGCGTGGGCGGACGGGTCGACCTCGACACACTCGAGGAGACGTTCGCCCGGGCGCGGGCTCAGAGCCCTGGAGTCGCCTACCTGATGAGCAACCCGCACAACCCGACCGGCGTCGTGCACTCGCTCGCCGAGCTCGAAGGCATCGCCGCTTTGGCGCGGCGCCACGGGGTCCGGGTCATCTCCGACGAGATCCACGCCCCGCTGGTGCTGCCAGGCGCCACGTTCACCCCCTACCTCAGCGTCGACGGCGCCGAGAACGCCTTCGCCGTCACCTCCGCCTCGAAGGCGTGGAACCTCGCCGGCCTCAAGGCCGCCCTGGTCATCGCGGGACCGGAGTCGGCCTCTGACCTGGCTCGGATGCCCGAGGAGGTGAGCCACGGGCCCAGCCACGTGGGAATCCTCGCCCACACCGCGGCGCTGCGGCACGGGGAGCCGTGGCTGGACGCCCTGCTCGCCGGGCTGGACACCAACCGCGCGCTTCTGGGTTCCCTGCTCGCCGAGCATCTGCCGGCCGTGCGGTGGACGCCGCCGCAAGGCAGCTACCTGGCGTGGCTGGACTGCCGCGATCTCGGCGTGCAGCACCGCGACGGCGCCGGCAACGGTGGCAGCGATGCCGATGCCGACGGAGACAGCGGGAGGCCTGGGATCATCACCGAACTCGCCGGCCCGGCGCGCTTCTTCCTTGACGAGGCCCGAGTCGCGCTCAGCTCCGGGCACGTCTTCGGCGCCGGAGGCGCCGGTCACGTCCGCCTGAACTTCGCGACCTCAGGCGCCATTTTGACCGAAGCGGTGACCCGGATGGGCAGCGCGACGCCTCGGGGCTGACCACGTCGACTCCCGGCCGATGCGGCTACTTCAGGATGTTGCGGGCGATGACCATCCGGTTGATCTGGTTGGTGCCCTCATAGATCTGGGTGATCTTGGCATCGCGCATCATCCGCTCGACCGGGAAGTCCTCGGTGTAGCCGTAGCCGCCGAAGATCTGCACCGCGTCGGTGGTGACCTTCATCGCCACGTCTGAGGCGAAGGCCTTGGCTGAGGCCGAGTACCAGGTCAGCCCCGGCTCGCCCCGCTCTGCCTTCGCGGCCGCGGCGTAGATGAGCTGGCGGGCCGCCTCGGTCTGCATGACCATGTCGGCGAGCATGAACTGCAGCCCCTGGAAGTCGGCGATCGGCTTGCCGAACTGCTGCCGCTGCTTCATGTAGGCGATCGACGCGTCGATGGCGCCCTGGGCGATACCCAGCGCCTGGGCGCCGATGGTGAGCCGGGTGTGGTCCAGGGTGGCCAGCGCGGTCTTGAACCCGGTGCCCGGCTCGCCGATGATCCGGTCGGCCGGGATCGCGCAGTTGTCGAAGTGGATCTCACACGTCGGCGAGCCCTTGATGCCCATCTTGCGCTCGTGCATGCCGACCGAGAAGCCGGGGTCGTCCTTGTGCACCACGAACGCCGAGATGCCGCGGGCGCCCTGGGACGGGTCGGTCACCGCCATCACCGTGTAATAGGTGGAGACGCCGGCGTTGCTGATCCAGCACTTGGTGCCGTTGAGCACCCAGTGGTCGCCGTCCAGGAGGGCCCGGGTGCGCATCGCCGCGGCGTCGGAGCCGGCCTCGCGCTCGGACAGGGCGTAGGAGAACATCGCCTCGCCGGAGGCGACCGGCGGCAGCACCTGCTTCTTCAGGTCCTCCGACGCCGACAGCAGCAGCGGCACGGTGCCGAGCTTGTTCACCGCCGGGATCAGCGAGGACGACGCGCAGACCCGGGCGACCTCTTCGATCACGATGACCGTCGCCAGCGAGTCCGCGCCGACGCCGCCGTACTCCTCAGGGATGTGGGTGGCGTGAAAACCGGCCCGCACCAGGGCGGTCAGCACGTCGTGGGGGAACTCCGCCGTCCGGTCCACCTCGGCCGCTCGGGGCGCGATCTTGTCCTCGGCCAGCGAGCGCACCGCCTCGCGCAGCATGTTGTGCTCGTCGGTGAGCCGGTAACTGTCGAAATTCGGGTTGGACGCCATGGCGGTAAGCGTTCCCCATCGCCTAGTGGCTGCGCAACGATCTGCGCCCATTGTCACTGCCCTTTGTCGGGGACTTGTCACTGCCGTTTGTCGGGACCGCAGTCCGGGCGGGAGGGACGTTGACCGGCCTCAGCGCCGCGCGGGCCGGCCGGCGTCCGACAGCGGCAGCGGCCCAGGGCAATCAGCGGCTGTCCGGCGAGCGAAAACGGTGCTAGATCGCCGACGCGATAGCCTCGCACCCATGACTCAGCGTCCTCGCCTCTCGGTGATCGGAACCGGCTACCTCGGAGCCACCCATGCGGTGTGCATGGTCGAACTCGGCTACGACGTCATCGGCCTGGACGTAGACATCGCCAAGATCGAGGCCCTGCGGGGCGGCAAGATCCCGTTCTTCGAGCCCGGACTGCCCGAGCTGCTGGCCAAGCACATCGACTCCGGCCGGCTGCGGTTCACCACCGACTACGCTGAGGTGGCCGCATTCGCCGACGTGCACTTCATCTGCGTCGGCACACCGCAGAAGAAGGGCCAGTACGCCGCGGACCTGAGCTACGTCTCGGCCGCGTTCCGCTCGCTGGCGCCGCACCTGGACCGGCGGGTGCTGGTGGTCGGCAAGTCGACGGTGCCGGCCGGCACCGCGGTGCGGATGGCCAAGGTGCTGGCCGAGCTGGCGCCGAACAAAGAGGTAGAGCTGGCCTGGAACCCCGAGTTCCTGCGGGAGGGCTTCGCCGTCGAGGACACCCTGCGCCCGGACCGCCTCGTCTTCGGCGTGCACAGCGAGTGGGCCGAGCAGACGCTGCGCGCGGCGTTCGCGCCGGTCATCGAGGCGGGCACGCCGGTGATCGTCACCGACTTCGCCACCGCCGAGCTGGTGAAGGTGGCGGCGAACTCGTTCCTGGCCACCAAGATCAGCTTCATCAACGCGATGGCCGAGGTCTGCGAGGCCACCGGCGCCGACGTCACCCAGCTGGCTGACGCGATCGGCCACGACGCCCGGATCGGTCGGCGGTTCCTCAACGCCGGCCTGGGCTTCGGCGGCGGTTGCCTGCCCAAGGACATCCGGGCCTTCATCGCCCGGGCCGGTGAGCTCGGCGTCGACCAGGCGGTGTCGTTCCTGCGCGACGTCGACGAGATCAACCTGCGCAGGCGGGCCCGCACCGTCGAGTTGGGCCTGGACCTGCTGGACGGCTCGTACCGGGGCACCCGGGTGGCGGTGCTGGGCGCGGCGTTCAAGCCGAACTCCGACGACGTGCGCGACTCCCCCGCGCTGGACGTGGCGGCCGCGGTGGGCCGGCGGGGCGCCACCGTGCTGGTCTATGACCCCGAGGCCAACGGCAGTGCGCAGCGGCTGCACCCGGAACTCTCCTACGCGGCCTCGCTGGAGGACGCCGTCGAGCAGGCGGACCTGGTGATGCTGCTGACCGAGTGGTCGATCTTCCGGTCGATGGACCCGGACGTCATCGGCGCCCGGGTCGCGCAGCGCAACCTGGTCGACGGGCGCAACGTGCTCGATCCGAAGCAGTGGCGGGCCGCCGGCTGGGCCTACCGGGCGTTGGGCCGTCCTTAGCTTTCGACCGAGTTCACCGGCCCCAGGTCACAGGAGTTCAGTGGCGTGGCCTCAGCTGCCGCGCAGCGCCGAACGGGGCCACAGCACGCCTGGGGCAGGCAATTCGATCAACTCAGATAGCCGCCCAATCACTGAAATGCCTTTGGACGTCGCCATTCGCGCAACCGTTGTGAAGCCCAACCGAGCCAGTTATCCTGCGGATTATAAATCCGTTCAAGAGATTGCCCACATGATGCGGAGTGACCAGTGAACGCGAATAAGGCTCTATGGGAAAAAGGTGATTTCACCCGTCTCGCCGAAAGCATGAGGACCAGCGGCGAGGCCATCGTCGCCGGCCTTAAAATCACACCCGATCTCAAGGTCTTGGATCTCGGGTGCGGTGACGGGACCACTGCGATCCCGGCGGCGAGGCACGCCGCGCAGGTGGTGGGTGTCGATATCGCAGAGAACCTGGTCGCGGCCGGAGCGCGCCGAGCCGAAGAGCACGGGCTCACGAATGTGACCTTTCAGCAAGGTGACGCCTGCGACCTCAGCGGACTCGCCGATGACACATTCGACCTGGTCGTAAGCATTTTCGGCGCCATGTTCGCGCCGCGCCCGTTTGACGTCGCGAAAGAAATGGTGCGCGTGACCCGGCCTGGAGGCCGGATAGTGATGGGCAACTGGATTCCGGGTGACCCGACCCTGGTGGCGCAGATTCTCAAGATCAGCTCTGCGTACTCTCCGCCTCCGCCGGAAGGCTTTATCAGCCCGATGACGTGGGGGGTCGAGAAGAACGTCATAGAGCGATTCGGCGCCGCGGGAGTCGCTGAGAGCGACATCTCGTTCGCCAAGGACATCTACACCTTCGAGGCCGAGGGAAGCCCGTCAGATTTTCTGGCCACGTTCAGGACTTACTACGGCCCCACCATGAACGCCTACGAGGCCGCCGAAGCCAGCGGCCGGGTGGCGCAACTGCAGGACGAGCTCGAAGCGCTGTTCATCAGCCAGAACACCAGCACCACGGACACGGACACACGCATTCCCGCGACTTTCCTCCGCGTCACGGTGAACCTCTGAAGATCGCCGGCGTGAGCCCTGCCGCCTAGGCAGTGCCCCTGAACTCCTGGCTCGATGCTCGCCGCCTGTCTGTGGATAACTGAGCCGCAGAGTCAGAGAACTGTCGGACCGCTCGTCTACTGTCTGATGTATGACGGCAATGGCGACAGCAGCGGTGGGCTCGGCCGCTGTGCTGTGCGCCGACGTCACCGAGTTGATGGCGATTCCGCTGTCACCGTTGAGCGAAACCGAGTTGCTCGATCTACTGCGGTTGGCCGAGCAGGCGCGCCGTCAGCTTGAGCATCTCGATCAGCTGCTGATCGCCGAGGTCGAAGCACGCAACGTGCCGGCTCGTCACGTGCTGCGCGGCACGAGCTACTTTCTGGCCGGACTGCTCAACCTCTCGCCAGCAGAGAGCTCGCTGCGGACCAGGCGGGCCCGTGCGCTGGCGCCGCGGCTGTCCCTCACCGGCGACCTGCTGGAGCCGCTGCTGCCGGCCACGGCCGACGCCCGCGCCGCCGGAGCGATCACCGCCCAGCACGCCGACGTCATAGCGAACGCGATCGACAAGGTTCGCGGCAGCCTCAGCGCCGCCGAGGTGTCTGACGCCGAGTCCTTTCTGGTGGAGCAGGCTCAGATCTTCGACGCCAGAGTGCTGTCGGGCATCGCGCGGCGGCTGATCGACACCCTCTGCCCGGACGGCAGGCTTGCCGACGAGCGTGAGCAGCAGAGACGGCGGCGGCTGACCTGCCTGCCGAGCGGGGACGGCATGTACCGGATCAACGGTGATCTCGACAGCGAGACCGCCGCGCTCGCGCTGACGGTCCTGCACTCGCTCGCCGCGCCGAAGCCGACGGACGCGGGCGGGCCTGATGAGCGCAGCTCCGGCCAGCGGCTGCACGACGCGTTCCGGTCGGTGCTCAAGCTCGCGCTGCGAGCAGGCGAGTTGCCGACCAGCGGCGGGGTTCCGGCGACCGTGCTGATCACCATGACCGCCGAGCAGTTCGAGTCAGGCACCGGCCTGGTGACCAGCAGCTTCGACCAGTCGCTGCGTGTCGATCAAGCGCTGCGGCTCGCCGGCGAAGCCAGCATCGCCTGGGTGGTGCACAACAGCAGGGGCGGCATCCTCAACTACGGCACCACCCGACGGGTCGCCAGCGACAAGCAAACCCTCGCCCTGATCGCCCGTGACCAGGGCTGCGCCTTTCCCGGCTGCACCGACCCACCCGAGTGGACCGAGAAGCACCACATCACGCCCTGGGCGCAAGGCGGCTCGACCGACCTGGACAACCTGTGCCTGCTCTGCGACTTCCACCATGACCGGTTCGACAGGCAGGGCTGGCAGATCACCATGCTCGACGGCGTGCCCTGGTTCGTGCCACCAGCCTGGCTCGACGCCGAGCAGACGCCCCGACGCAACCACCGGTCGACAGGCGGCAGCGGGCGTCCTTGACCTCGGCCGTGTGAAAAGTGACCGCACATGCCGATGAGCGAGCCTGGGCTCGGATCTTGTCTCACGCACGCGAGCTGATGTTCCGCACGCCCCACAACGCTCCCAAGGGCGGGTAGTACGCCCTGTTCATCATCGACCGCGCGCTGGGCAAGCCCGTGCCTGCGGTCTTCGCGACCGGTCCGGTCGGCACGAACGTGGCACAAGGCTGGGACGGCAGGTACAACGAGGTCGCGGCCAAGTACCGGCGCAGCAGCTGACTGTCGCACTCGTCTTCATCGGCGCCAACGATCACCTCCACTGGGCGACCAAGCTCGCTGGATGAACGAGAGCCGGCTCGACGTGGGCCCCTTGTGGTCCTGGCGAAGCCGTCCCTAGCCTCATCGTGTGAAGGGCGACCTCGCGCACCTGGGCTCGCCGACCGGGCCGATGACCCGCGTCGAGGGCGGCTTCGGGAACCGGACGTACAGGCTGGACACCGACCAGGGGTCGTTCGCGGTGAAGGAGCTCAACCTCCTCGACCGCCGCTCGCCCTACCGCCTCGACGACGTGTTCCGGTTCGAGCAGGCAGCCTTCGCCGCCGGCATCCCGATGCCGGAGCCGGTCTTGGCCAGCCACGACACGCTCGTCCACCGCTGGGTCGAGGGCGAGAAGGTGCCGGAGGCAGCGGTGTCGACGGCCTACGCGTTCGAGCTCGGCGAGGTCCTCGCTCGCCTGCACGCGCTCGACGTGGAGTGGACCCACGTAGCCAGCCAAGACCCGACGCCGCGGGACTGGCCCGAGCTCGCCCGGAGAGCTGCCCTGACCGGACAGCCGTGGGCCGACGAGCTGGCGCGCAACGTCGAGAAGCTGCTTGCGATCGCTGGCTTCGTGGATGACTGCCCGCGACCGGGCCCGCTCGTGCTCACACACAGGGACATCCACCCGTGGAACCTGCTCGCGCGTGAGGGACGACCAGTCGTGCTCGACTGGGAGCTCTCCGGGACGCTCGATCTCGGCAGCGAGCTCGGCTCGACCGCGCTGAGCGTCTCCAAGGACCGCGGTTTCGACGCGATCGAGCCCGACACGTTCAGCGCGGTCCTCGACGGCTACGTCGCAGGGGGCGGGACGCTGCCGCCGTCGGGTCCCCACTGGTTCGTGTTCATGATCGGGGGGTGGCTGGGGCACACGCGGCGGAACGCCCTGCGCTGCCTTGCCGGTGTCGACGTCGTCGCCGGTCCCGACCTCGCGATGTCGCACGAGGTGGTGCACGACGGCGTACGGGGTCTGCCCGAGTTCTACGCCCGACTACCCCAGCTGGAGTCGCTGCTGCCGTAGGTCAAGGCGGTGCGGTGCCGTGCGGTGCGCTGCGTGGGGCAGGAGCGGAGGCGTCGCTCCGGCCTCGATGCCGGGCTGTGGCACCGTTACCGAGGCAGGGCACAGATGTGAGCGCGCGACGGGCGCGTCACGGAGAGGGGAACGGCACATGGAGCAGCACGTCATCGCCGCCGAACTGTCCGCGGCCGGCGCGCAGGAATTGCTGGCCGCGACGTCATCGGCCCATCTCGCCTACAACGCCGAGGACGGAACACCGCGTGTGATTCCCGTCGGCTTCTTCTGGACCGGTACGCAGTTCGTGATCTCGACTGCCACGACCTCGCCGAAGGTCGCCGCACTCAAGGCCCGTCCTGACGCTGCGCTGGCGATTGATGGAGGTGATACGCCCGAGCAGGCACGGGCGCTGTCAGTGCGCGGGCGGGCGAGCATCGAGATCGTCGACGGCCTGGTGCCCGAGTACCTCGCCGCGGCGCGCAAGTCGATGGGCGCCGAGGCGGCAGCCGAGTTCGAGAAAGCCTGCCGTGCGATGTACGACCAGATGGCCCGCATCGCGATCACGCCGAGCTGGGTGCGCTTCTACGACTTCGGCGCGGGTCGCATGCCTAAGTTCCTGAAGGAGCTCGCCGAACGCAACCCGACGTGACTCGGTGTACCGAACGGAGGGGAAGTGATCTGGTGTGCGGGTCACCCTGGAGTCGGTATCCGAGGATGTCAGGTGCCCCACCGAGGTATGGAACCTCACCAGGCGTGGATACCACCTCTTGAAGCGAAAGCCATTGCTCATGTCGAGTGGGGAAGATTAATACGTTTAATGAAGTAGCTTATTGTCATGTTCGTCGCCGGGAGAAGGCTGGTCAGCCGGAGCCCTCACAGCCAGTACCCGAGGAGATCTACCTCGGACTCAGGAACCAGATCCTGACGTTAGATCCGGCATCCGCAGGATTCGCCGATAAGCCGCTGTGGGGCTGCGTCATGGAGACGGGATATCCCAACGGCATCGCCACCCTCGTGTGCCTATCCGACGGGACGACAAGTCTGTACACCAGTACGGGCGGCGGCATCATCGGCGGGGGAACGCACGAACGAGTGGCACAAGAGAATGCCAAGCTTCTTACAACCTTGAGTGCCCACCTGAGCGCCATGTCGCCAAGCACTGACGACAAACTCCCCCGGGACGGCCAGACGTCCATCCGTGCCCTGACGAGTGAGGGCCAACGGCTGTTCGAGGCTTGCGAGAATGACCTCGGCGAGGGGCGAAGCGAGATGTCTCCCGTCTTCCACGCGGCTCACTCGGTCATCGGTGAGCTGCGAATGATCGACGAGGCCCGTCGCTAGTTCGACCGGACATGCCGCGTTGGGCGCGCGGGTTTGGCTGCACCGGGGTGCGTGCGGATGACCAACCGGTTGCCGTCGCGGTCTGAACGCCTGGCAGCACGGCGGTGCAACGACCTCGGAACCTGGCTAGTTGCTGATCCATCCTTCTTCAACTTGCTGAGGCAGTTCAGTGGGATTCTGAGGCCGTGGCCAAACACAGTCGTAGCTTGAAACGGCAGAGCTCAAAGCAGCGGCTTGACGCTGAACTCCGGCGCACCTGAACGGCATCACGACGAGGGGCTTCATGGCGGATGAGTGCTATCGTTACATGTAACGAATCGGAGGTGCCCTATGGCCAGCACGTCGACTCGCGCCCGGGTAAGGGCCTATCGTGCTCGATTGCGCTCCCAGGGCCTGCGTCCGGTGCAGATCTGGGTTCCTGACGTCAATGCCCCCGGTTTCGCCGAGGAGGCGCGCCGCCAGTCTCGCGCTGTCGCGAGGAGTCACGAGGCAGAAAGGGATCAAGCCTTCGTCGACTCGGTATCGGAATGGCCTGAGGATTGAGGCGGGGCGAGATCTGGACCGTGGCGGGTGGCGGTGATTACGCCAGCAAACCGCGGCCGGCCCTCATCCTCCAGGACGATCACTTCGACACCGATTCAGCGACCGTATGCCTGTTCACCTCCGACGCCACCGAGGCTCCGCTGTTCCGGTTGGAGATCGCGCCGTCGACCGCCAACGGCCTGGACGTTGCGAGCCGCCTCATGGTCGACAAGATCACCACAGTTCATCGGCGCAGACTGGGCAGCAAGATTGGTGTTCTGGACGACGCTGACCTGGTGCGAGTCAATCGCGCCATCGTCGTGTTCCTCGGAATCGCCGGCGCGTCGTAGAACGTTGGCGCAGGCGCACCCACCCCGACAACCTCACGTTGCGGTGCGACTTCACCTACGTCACCACGCGCGGCCCCAGTCGGCTCGAACGAGCGAGTGCTCAGCTGGTGATGTCCTTGCGGGCGAAGCGGGTCCAGGCGAGGGTGAAGAACACGGCGCTGTAGATGACTGCCAGCGCGCAGCCGCGGATCATGTCGTCCCAGCTGATCGCCGGGGTGAGCGCGTCCAGCCACGAGTACTGGAAGTGGGTCGGCAGCACCACCCGGTACGGGTCCAGCGCGGTGATCGAGTCCAGGATGTTGGACACCACCACCAGGAACGTCGCGCCGCCGACCGCGGCCAGCGGCGCGTCGGTCAGCACGCTCAGCAGGAAGGCCAGGCCTGCCACCACCAGCGCCTGACCGGCGGCGTACAGCGCGACGATCAGCATTCGCTGCAGGGTCTCGGCATGGGTGAAGCTGCCTCCGAACGGCGAGCGCGCCGGGTCCCAGCCGAAGAACACCCCGCCCACCACGTAAGCCCAGGCCGGCAGCAACAGGTTGACCCCGAACGAGAATGTCAGCGCCACCACCAGTTTCTGGCGCAGCAGCCGGGCCCGCGGGATCGGCATCGCCAGCAGGTAACGCAGCGAGGACCAGCTCGCCTCGCTGGCGACGGTGTCGCCGCAGAACATGGCCACGATGACCACGAGCAGAAAGCCGACCGAGGCGAACTCGGTGAAGAACGCGAAGTTGCCCGCTCCGGCGGTGGCCAGGTCGACCAGGGCCGGGCGGTCACGGTCGGGACTGCTGGGCCCGCCGATCTGAAAGGCCAGCGCCATGATGATCGGCAGCACCAGCAGCAGCAGCCCGACCAGCTGGGTGCGCCGGCGGGTGAGCTGACGGGCGAATTCGATCCGCAGCGGCATGGTGCGCCCGGTGTCGAACGGGGGCTGGCTCCGGCCCTGCTCAGCCGACAGCGGGGGCAGGTGCGCGAGCCGGAAGTGCGCGCCGCGCCTGGTCGCCGGCGTTCCGGCGGGTGTGTCGGCAGGGCTCGCGGCAGAGCTCGCGCCAACGGGTGGGGCAGCGCCGGCAGCCGCGCCGGCTCCGGTCGGATCGCTAGTCAACACGCTCACCTATCAAGTCCAGGAAGACGTCTTCCAGGGCGCGCCGGGCCGGCACCACCCGGGCCGGGACCCCGGCCGCTGTCAGCACCTCACGAGCGCGGTCGACGTCATCGACAGCCAACTGGGTAGACCCGGACCCCGCCACCTCGGCGACCGAGCCGGCCGCCACCAGCCGGCCCCGGTGCATCACCACCACATGGGTGCAGGTCTGCTCCACCTCGGCCAGCAGGTGCGAGGAGACGATGACGGTGCGCCCGGTCGCCGCGTACCGGCCCAGCACCACCCGCATCTCGGCGATCTGCGGCGGGTCCAGGCCGTTGGTCGGCTCGTCCAGCACCAGCACCTCAGGCAGGCCCAGCATCGCCTGGGCGATCGCCAGCCGCTGCTGCATGCCGTGGCTGTAGGTCTTCACCCTGCGCTCCAGCGAATCCCCGAGCCCGGCGATCTCGAGCACGGTCTCGAACTGCGCCTGCTTGACCGTCCGGCCGGACGCGGCCCAGAACAACCGCAGGTTCTCCCGGCCGCTCAGGTGGGGCAGGAAACCCGGGCCCTCGACGAAGGCGCCCAGCCTGGACAGCACCCGCGCTCCGGGCACCACCTCGTGGCCGAACACCCGGATAGAGCCCGCGGTGGGCAGGATCAGGCCCATCAGCACCCGCAGCGTGGTGGTCTTGCCGGCGCCGTTGGGGCCCAGCAAGCCCAGCACCTGACCACGCTCGACCCGGAAGCTGACCCCGTCCACCGCGCGGTAACCGTCGGCGTAGACCTTCGCCAGGTCAGACACCACGATCGGCACCTGCGCCAGAGCCGGATCGGCGTCGTGCGGCCGGCGCGAGCGCAGCCGCCACCAGCCGTAGGCCAGGCACAGCAGCACGACCAGCGCCGCGGCGATCACCCAGGCGCGGGCTCCGCCGGTGCGCACTTCGATGACCGGCAGCGACGCGACGCTGAGCGTGGCGCCCGGGGCGGCCAGGGTCTCGCCGAGCGCGACCGTGTAGGTCGCGGGCTCGGTGGGCAACTGATAAGCGAAGTCGGTGGTCGACACCTCGACCGCGAGCCGATGCCCGGCCGGCACCTCGGCGACGATCCACGGCAGCCGGACGGTGACCAGCTGCACCTGTCCCGGCCTGCCGGTCAACCGGACCGGTGACACCAACCGGGCCGGCAGGGTGTCCGAGCCGTCCGGGCCGAGGTCGTGCAACGACACGAACAGGGTGGCCTCACCGGTCCTGCCGGCCGTCACCCTCAGCCTGACCTCGGACGAGCCGATCACCAGCGCCGGCTCGACAAGCGGGTCTGAGCTGAACACCGCGCTCTGGCCGGGCAGCCGGGACAGTCCGGCGGCGCCACCGAGCCCCAGGCCGGCCGCGCCGCCGATCAGGTCGCCCAGGCCCGGAACGGTCGACACCGCCGCCGGTGAGCCACCGGCCGGCGCGCTGATCTGGCGCGGCTGGCCATTCAGCGTGACCTGGCGGCTGGTGAACCCGGGACGCCCGGGCAGTCCCGGGTAACCGGAGGCACGCAGGGTGGCAGCGACCGTCCGGCCGCTGCTGGCCGAGATGCCCGCGCCTGGTTGGGAAAGCAGGAACTCCGCGCTGGAACCGGCCCTGCCGCGCAACTTCTGATCGAAGAACCGCCGCTGGATGCCGCTGACGTCGTCGTTTGCGCCTGATGCGTCATGGCCGCCGGCTCGCCACCGGACCTGCACCTGGGCGCCGGCCGCCGCGATCTGCCGAGCGTTGGCATCGGCCTCGCTGAGCGGGAACAGCGAGTCCTGGTCGCCCTGGGTCAGCAAGGTCGGCGCCCGCATCCCGTCGAGCACTCCCGCGGGACTGGACTCGGCGAGCAGGCTGGCCAACCGCACGTCCGGCGGGCCGCCGGCGACCGCCCGCTGGTAGCTGGCGCAGAGCTCGGCGGCGAACCTGCCGCAACTGACGGAGCCGCCGCCGGGCGCAACCCCGCCGGACGCAGTCCCACCGGGCGCGGCCCCGCCGGGCGCGGCGCCACCGGGCGGGGCCCCACCGGGCGCGGCGCCGTTCGAGCCGGAGCCGCCGGCCGAGGCAGCGTTGAAGCCGCTGGAGAACAGGTAGCCGGCCCAGAGCCTCTTGAACACCCCCACCCGCTGGTCGGCGCCGGTGGCCGCCGCATTGGGAAACAGCGCCCGGGCCAGGTTGTTCCAGGTGATGTCAGCCGCCACCGCTGCGATCCGCTGATCGGTCGCCCCGAGCATCAGGGCCAGCGCGCCGCCATAGGACGAGCCTGCCACCCCCAGCACCGGCCGCTCACCTGCTCGCGCGACCTCGGGACGGGCCTGCAGGAAGTCGAGCAGCCGGGAGCCGTCGGCCACCTCGTACCGCCGCGAGTCCAGGTGGATCAAGCCACCGGAGGCGCCGAACCCCCGTGCGGTGTAGGTCAGGACCACATAACCGGCCCGCGCCAGCGTGCGCGCCTGGCCGTCCAACCCTGCCTTCGACCCGCCGAAGCCGTGCGCCAGCAGGATCGCCGGAGCCGGCGTCCGCTCGGGCAGGTAGAGCGAGCTGTCCAGCAGCACGGCGCCGCCGCCGGGCTCGGGGGTGCCGGGGATCGACTGCTCGGACACCCGCAGGGCCGGCTCGCGGTTGAGCACCGTCAGCGCCGCGATCGCCAGCAGCGCCGCGAGCACCGCGGCGGCGACCTGCTTGGCGCGCCGGGGCGCCAGCCATCGCCGGACCTGCCACCACCGGATGGAGGACCGCCGTCGACGATGCATCGCCGTCGCGGCCCGCGCAGTGCTCACCAACCGAGCGTACGTACCTGCTCGGCCAGTGCTCGGTCCTTATTGACGGCGGTCTCGGCCAGCTCCGCTTGAAAAGCCTCGATCCGGACCCGTAACCGCTCGTCGGAAGCCCCCAGCATCCGGACGGCCAGCAGGCCGGCGTTGCGAGCGCCTCCGATCGACACAGTGGCCACCGGCACCCCGGCCGGCATCTGGACGATCGACAGCAGCGAGTCCAGGCCGTCCAGGTACTTCAGCGGCACCGGCACCCCGATCACCGGCAACGGCGTCAGCGAGGCCACCATGCCGGGCAGGTGCGCGGCGCCGCCGGCCCCGGCGATGATGACCCGCAGGCCGCGGCCGGCCGCTGACCGGGCGTAGTCGAGCATCGCCTCAGGCGTCCGGTGCGCCGACACCACCCGGACCTCGAACGGCACCCCGAACTCGGTGAGCGCCTCACCGGCCGCCGCCATCACCGCGAAGTCCGAGTCGCTGCCCATGATCACCCCGACCTCGGCCGGCCGGCCGGCCGCTGACTGGTCAGGCTGGTCAGGCTGCTGAGGCTGGTCAGGCTGCTGAGGCTGGCTAGTCATGGGCATCCACCTTCGCTCGCTCCCCCAGGGACAGGTAGTCCGCCGCCGCCCGGGCCCGCTCGCGGACCAGCCGCAGGTCATCGCCCAGCGCAGTGACGTGGCCGACCTTGCGGCCAGGACGAAACCCTTTTCCATACAGGTGGATCTTGACGTCGGGCCACTTGGCCATCAGGTGGTGCACCCGCTCGTCCAGCGCCGGCTCGGTGTCGTCCGGGCCGCCGAGCACGTTGGCCATCACGACCACCGGCGCGGTCTGGGCAGTCGCCCCCAGCGGGTAGTCGAGCACCGCGCGCAGGTGCTGCTCGAACTGCGAGGTACGCGAGCCCTCGATCGTCCAGTGCCCTGAGTTGTGCGGCCGCATCGCCAGCTCGTTGACCAGCAGCGCGCCGCCGCGCTCGATGAACATCTCCACCGCCAGCACCCCGACGACGTCGAGCTCAGCGGCGATCCGCAGCGCCAGCTGCTGGGCCGTCTCGGCCTGCTCGTCGCTCAGCCGGGGCGCGGGGGCGATCACCTCGGTGCAGATCCCGTCCTGCTGGACCGTCTCCACAGGAGTCCAGGCCGCGCCCTGGCCGAACGGCGAGCGGGCCACCACCGCCGCGATCTCGAAGTCCAGGTCCACCTTGGCCTCCGCCAGCAGCGCGGTGCCCGCCGCCAGCAGCGGCTCGGCGTCGGCTATCGAGTCCAGGATCCAGACGCCCTTGCCGTCATATCCGCCCGAGATCGCCTTGACCACCACCGGCCAGCCGACCCGGTCGGTGAAGTCCACCAGCGCCTGCCGTGGATCGGCCTCGGTCGACAGGTCCCGCCAGGCCGGCCCGGCCACTCCCAGCTCCGCCATCTTGCGGCGCATCTCAGCCTTGTTCTGGGCGAATCTCAACGCCGGCGCCGAGGGCAGCACCAGCACCCCTTCGGCGGCCAACGCCTCTAGGTGCTCGCCCGGCACGTGCTCGTGGTCAAAGGTCAGCACGTCGCAGCCGGCGGCGAAGCGGCGCAGGTCCGCCAGCGACCGGTAGTCCCCGACCTGCACGTCACCGGCCACCATGGCCGCGCCGTCGTCGGCGGAGTCGGCCAGCAGCCGCAGCGACTGCCCCAGGGCGATGGCGGCCTGGTGGGTCATCCTGGCCAGCTGACCCGCGCCCACCATGCCCACGACCGGCAGTCCGGTTCGGCTATCCACAGTCGTGGAATCTAGCGCCTGTGCCGGCGGCCGCTGACCAGCGCGGCGCCCTGGGTCGCAGGCTGCGTCGGGCGCCGCCTGGGTACGGTGGCAGCCATGATCACCGCCACCCCGCGCCTGTCGGTGGAGACCGGCCGGCGTCGCAGCGAGGCTGTGGTGCTGGTGCTGCACGGCGGGCGGGAGTTGAGCACCGACCCGGTGCGGGCTCACCAGGTGGCGGTGCTGCGGATGGTCCCGTTCGCCCGCCGGATCGCCCGCCGCGGCGCCGGGCGGGTGGCGGTCGCCCGGCTGCGCTACGCCAGCCGTGGCTGGAACGCCGCCACGGGCAGCCCGGCGCCGGTCAACGACGCCGAATGGGCGCTGCGGCAGCTGACCGAGCGCTTTGCCGGCCTGCCGATCAGCGTGGTGGGGCACTCGATGGGCGGCCGGACCGCCCTGCGGATCGGCGGTCACCCACAGGTGCGGGGGGTGGTCGCCTTGGCGCCCTGGCTGCCGGCCCACGAGCCGGTCAGCCAACTCGCCGGCCGCCGGGTGCTGCTGATGCACGGCAGCGCCGACCGGATGACCTCACCCGCCGGCACGGAGGTCTACGCCGGCCGGATCGAGGCCGCCGGCGCCGCGGTGAGCCTGGTGACGGTGTACGGAGAGGGGCACGCGATGCTGCGCCGGGCCCAGGTGTGGCACGAGCTGAGCGCGCAGTTCGCGCTGAGCACCGTCCTGGAGGATTTCCAGCCGTCCGGCTGGCAGGGCAGCCCTCAGCTTGTCCGTCAGGTGGTGCAAGGCGCCGTCCGGCTCAGCTGCTGACTCCGGCCTGAGAGGAGTGACACGCCGCGGCCTGGCGCCGGCGTGAGATTCGTTGCCCCGTGCCGCCCGGCCGTACAATCGGCAGCGATGCCTTCCTCACTTATCGACCACGTCCGCGGATCGTGGCGCATCCTGGTCAAAGAGATCGCGGCTTTCGGCATGGTCGGCGCGGTGGGTTTCATCATCGATCTGCTCTTGTTCAACCTGCTCTTCGACCACGGCCAGATCACCGCCAAGTCGGTCTCGACCATCGTCGCCACCGGGGTGACCTACGTCGGCAACCGCAACCTCTCGTTCTCCCACCGGGCCCGCAGCAAGCTCGGCCGCGAAGCCGGGTTCTTCTTCCTGATCAACCTGATCGCCTTGCTGGTGGCGCTGGTCATCATCGCGATCTTCTCCTACCCGCTGCACTTCAAGCATCACGTGCTGGTGATGAACGTGGTCAACCTGTTCACCATCGGCCTCGGCACGATCTTCCGGTTCTGGGCCTACAAGCGCTTCGTGTTCCTGCACCCGGACCGGGTGGCGGCCGGCCTGCCGGACCGGGACCCCGATGACCCCCGTGACCGCGTCGACCCTGATGAGGACCCCGAGACGGTGCTGCGCGCAGGCTGAGGTGGCTAGAGCCGGCGTTCGGCTCAGGTGGGGCCGAGATAGGTCCAGCGCCCGCGCAGACGCGTGAACCGGCTGGTCTCGGTCAACCTGCCCGGCACGCCTGCCCGGAGGTAGCGCGCGGTGAAGCGCACCGTGGCGGTGGCGTCGAGCAGCCCGCCGCCGGTCTGAGCCGTGACGTGCAGGCCCACCCAGCTGAGCGAGGGATCGACGAGCGGGCCGCGGGGCAGGGTGGAGGGATGCCAGGTCGAGGCGAGGAACTCCTCCTCGCCTCGGGCGAAGGCGGTGTACCTGGCGCGCATCAGGGTGACCGCGGTCGGCGGCTGCGCCTCACCTAGGTGATACCTGCCACAGCAGGACTCGTAAGGCTCGCCGGAACCGCACGGGCAGGTGGTCACAGCTCATTGTGCCCGGCGGTGGGTCGCGCGTTGCGGCGGAACTCAGGCCGCGCCGGCGGTCGAGCCTCCAGCGCGACACTGCCCTGGTGACTGCCGCGTCGGCGGCCGTGACTGCATGATCTACATTGACATAATCGAACAATTGTTCGAGCATAGGAACGTGACCGCCGCCGGCTTCCAGGACCTTCCGGAAGCGGAGTTCGCCTCCGATCACGACCTCTGTCCCGACCCCGACCACGACCTCGAAGCCGCTCGCTTCGACGACAGCGACGGCGCCTACGCGGTAGCCGAGCCAGATCCGTTCAGCCACCCGGCAGCGCTCCCGCTGCGGCGCCCGGTGCTGCGCGCCGAGCAGCGAGCCGAGCTGCGGGCGGAGTTGGCTTCGCAGCAGGCCGGCGCCCTCAACCCCCTCACCACTCCGACGCTGCCGCCGCTTCCGGTGCCACCCGGGCTGAGGCAGTTGCTGCCGGACGGGCTGCGCCGGGGCAGCACCGTGGCGGTCACCTCGTCGGTGTCCTTGCTGCTCGCCCTGCTGGGCCCGGCCTCGGCCGCCGGCGCCTGGACGGCGATGGTGGGCATGCCGGCGATCAGCGCGGAGGCCGCCGACGAGGCCGGCATGGAGCTGGAACGGCTGGCGATCATCAGCCCCCCGATGAGGGAGGATCGCAGCGACGCAGGAGCGAGGACCGGACCGAATGGCAATTGGGAGCCGGGCTGGACCGGGTCGTCCTGGACCACCGCGGTCGGCGCCCTGCTCGACGCCGTGGACGTGGTGGTCGCCCGGCCGGGCGGCGCCGGCGGTGTCCCCGCCGACCGGGACGGTGGTGATCCCGGGGCGTTCGGACGCAACGGCGGGATCACCGATGGCGAGGCGCGCCGGCTGACCGCACGGGCTCGCAGCAAGGGCGCCATCCTGGTGCTGTTCGGCCAGCAGGCCGCGTCCTGGCCTGCCGTGGAGATCGAGCTGTCGGCCACCCACGGTCGCTGGGTCGGAATCGACCGGGGGTACGGCCGGCTCCGGCAGCGCCAGCTGCGGGTGGCGGCGATCGGCCGCGGGCGCTCGGCCCGGCCCCGCGGCGCCGACTTGTGGCTATGAGCCGGCAGGGCTGCCCGTCATGACCGCCCCACCCCGGATGGCCGCGGTCTGGTGCCCGGACTGGCCGGTCACCGTCGCCCGGGCCGGGGCCGGCCTGTCCGAGGCCGAACCGGTCGCGGTGCTCACCGCCAACCGGGTCATCGCCTGCTCCCAGGCCGCGCGCGAGCACGGCGTCAAGCGCGGCCTGCGCCGGCGGGAGGCCCAGGCGCGCTGCCCCGAACTGGTGATCCTGCCGCGCAACCTGGCCGCGGAGGCCCGTGCCTTTGAGCCCGTGCTGACCGCGATCGAGTCGGTGGCGCTCGGGGTGGAGCTCGGACGCCCGGGGCTGGCCATGATCGGGGTCCGCGGCCCCACCCGGTACTTCGGCGGTGAGGCGGGCGTCCTGCACGCCCTGGCGCGCGCCATCGCCGAGCACACCGAGAACGTGCTGATCGGAGTCGCGGACGGGGCCTTCGCCGCCGAGCAGGCCGCCCGCCGCGGCGTTCTCATCCCACCGGGCGGCTCAGCCCGGTTCCTGGCCGAGCTGCCGATCAGCACCCTGGAGGAGCCGGGCCTGGTCGACCTGCTGACCCGGCTGGGCATCCGCACCCTGGGCGCCTTCGCCGCGCTGCCCGCCGCCGACGCCCAGGCCCGGTTCGGCCCGGCGGGAGCGTGGGCGCACCGGCAGGCAGCCGGTCTGGACAGCCGGCCGATCGCCGGCCGGCTGCCGCCCACGGAGTTCGAGGTCAGCATCGACCTCGAACCGCCGCTGGACCGGGTCGACACCATCGCCTTCAGCGCCCGCGGCGCGATCGAGCGGTTCGTCTCGGAGCTGTCCGAGCACGGCCTGGCCTGCACCTGCTTCGAGCTGGTGGCCCAGACCGACCGGGGCGAGGAGACGGTGCGTCGCTGGCGCCATGCCGGGGTGCTCACCGCCGTCGACGTGACCGACCGGGTCCGCTGGCAGCTGGAGGGCTGGCTGAACCGGGCCGCCGGCGAGCTCAACGCGCCGTCCGGGCCGGTGAGCCTGCTGCGGCTGACCCCGGTCGAGACGGTTCCCACCGGCGCCAACCAGCATGCCCTCTGGGGTGGTGACGGGGCGGCGGACGAGCGCGTCCACCGGGCGCTGGCCAGGGTGCAGACCCTGCTGGGCCACGGCTCGGTGCTGACCCCGGTGCTCGGCGGTGGCCGTGGGCCGGCGCAGCGCACTCGGCTGGTGCCGTGGGGTGATGATCGCGAGCAGGCCTCGTCCGGGCCGTGGCCGGGCCGGCTGCCGTCTCCGGCGCCGTCGGTGATCATCGACCCTCCGCAGCCGGTCCGGGTGCTCGACGAGGCCGGCCGGACGGTGCTGGTCACCGACCGCGGGGCCGTCCCGGCCGCGCCGGCTCTCTACGTCGGGACCGCCGAGTGCGCCGATCCCGCAGACCGCACAGCGCCGGGCGCGCCGATCACCGCCTGGGCCGGGCCGTGGCCGGTGGACGAGCGCTGGTGGGACCCCGAGTCGGCCCGGCAGCTGGCCCGGATGCAACTGGTCGACGTCAGCGGGCGCGCCTACCTGGTGTGCTTTGACCTCGCCGCCCAGCAGTGGCTGCTGGAGGCGCTCTATGACTAGCCCGCTGGCCCAGACAGAAGGGGCCCGCTACTTCTTGGAGGTCAAGGACCGCAGGAAGAACGTCAGGTTCGCCGGCCGCTCGGCCAGCCGTCGCATGAAGTAGCCGTACCACTCGTCGCCGTAGGGAACGTAGACGCGCACCCGGTGACCGGCCGCGGCGAGCACGCGTTGCTCCTCGGGCCGGATCCCGTACAGCATCTGGAACTCGTAGCTGTCTGGCGTCCGCTTGTTCTGGACGATCAGCGAGCGGGCGGCGGCGATCATCGCCGGGTCGTGGCTGGCCACCATCGGATAACCCTTGCCGCCGAACAGCACGCCCAGGCACCGGCGGTAGGAGTCCTCGACCTCCTCGCCCTGAAAGGCCACCGACTCGGGCTCGGCGTAGGCGCCCTTGCACAGCCTGATCCGCGAGCCGGCCGTGGCCAGCTCGCGGCAGTCGGCCTCGGTCCGGCGCAGGTAGGCCTGCAACACAGCCCCGACCCACGGAAAGTCCTGCCGCAGCTTGACGACGATGTCCAGCGTCGAGTCGGTGGTGGTGTGGTCCTCCATGTCGATGGTCACCGTGGTGCCCACGTTCGCCGCCGCCTGGCAGATCCTGCGGGCGCCTTCCAGCGCGATCCGCTCACCGTCCCCAGGCAGCGCCTGGCCGATGGCCGACAGCTTCACCGACACCTCGGCGCGGGCGGCGTGGCCGGCCTCCGCCAGGCCGGCCAGCACCGACTCGTACGCCTGGACGGTGTGCTCGGCCTGCTCGGCGGAGGTGGTGTCCTCGCCGAGGAAGTCCAGGGTGGTCGACAGCCCTGCCGCCGCCAGCTCGGCGGTCGCCCGCAGCGCGTCGGCCTCGGTGGCGCCGGCCACGAACCGGTTCACCACCGGGCGGGTCAGCCTGGACTTCTCGGCCACCGACCGCAGCCGCGGCGAGCGGGCGGCGGCCAGCAACGGCTGGCGAAGCAGCGCCATCGCGGCTACTCCCCCGCCGGTTCCGGCGCCTGGGCCGGGTACTCGACGGAGGTGGGCGCGAGGAACGTCTCCTTGATGGCGCGGGGTGAGACCCAGCGCTGCAGGTTCAGGATGGAGCCGGCCTTGTCGTTGGTGCCCGAGGCCCGCGCCCCGCCGAAAGGCTGCTGGCCGACGACGGCGCCGGTGGGCTTGTCGTTGACGTAGAAGTTGCCGGCAGCGAAGCGCAGCCGTTGCTGGGCCTTGGCGATCGCCTGCCGGTCGGTGGAGATCACCGCGCCGGTCAGGGCGTACGGGGCGCTGGAGTCGACCACGTCCAGGATCGCCTCGAACGCGGCGTCGGCGTCGGCGCTGTCGTCATAGACGTAGATCGACAGGATCGGCCCGAAGTACTCGGTCGAGAACACCTCGTGGGTGGGGTCCTCTGACACCAGCAACGTCGGCCGGATGAAGAAGCCCTCGCTGTCGTCAGCCGTTCCGCCGGCGATGATCTCCAGCTTCGGGTCGTTCTTGGCGCGGTCCAGCACGCCGGCCAGCCGGTCGAAGGACCGCCGGTCGATCACCGCGCCCATGAAGTTGGCGAAGTCGGTGACATCGCCCATGGGCAGCGCGTCGACCTGGGTGGCCAGCTCGTCCTTGAGCCGCGACCACACCGAGGCCGGCAGGTAGGCCCGCGAGGCCGCCGAGCATTTCTGCCCCTGGTACTCGAACGCGCCCCTGATCAGAGCGGTGCGCAGGACGTCCAGGTCAGCGCTCGGGTGCGCCAGCACGAAGTCCTTGCCGCCGGTCTCGCCGACCAGCCGCGGGTAGGACCGGTAGCCGGCGAGGTTGTTCGCGACCTCTTTCCACAGGTGCTGGAAGGTAGGCGTAGAGCCGGTGAAGTGGATTCCGGCCAGGTCGGGATGGGGCAGCGCCACCTCTGACACCGCCAGCCCGTCACCGGTGAGCAGGTTGATGACCCCGGCGGGCAGGCCGGCCGCCTCGAGCAGCCGCATGGTGAAATGCGCCGCGAACAGCTGGGTCTCCGAGGGCTTCCAGATCACCACGTTGCCCATCAGGGCCGGCGCCGTCGGCAGGTTGCCGCCGATCGCGGTGAAGTTGAACGGCGTGATCGCGTAGACGAATCCTTCCAGCGGCCGGTGGTCCAGCCGATTCCAGACCCCGGTCGAGGAGATCGGCTGCTCGTGCTGCAACTGGGCGCCGAAGGCCACGTTGAACCGCCAGAAGTCGATCAGCTCGCAGGCGGCGTCGATCTCGGCCTGGACCGCGGTCTTGGACTGCCCGAGCATGGTGGCGGCGTTCAGGGTGGCTCGCCACGGGCCGGCCAGCAGATCCGCGGCCCGCAGGAAGATCGCGGCCCGGTCGTCATAGGACAGCGCCTGCCAGGCCGGAGCAACCGCCTTGGCCGCGGCGATCGCGTCCAGCGCGTCCTGCTCGCCGGCGTGGTTGTAGACGCCGAGCACGTGGGCGTGCTTGTGCGGCTGGACGACCTGGCCCGGACGGCCGCTGCCCATCCGGTGCTCGCCTGCGATCACGCAGCTGATCTCGATGGGTTCGGCTGCCAGCTCAGCGAGCTTGCTGGTCAGGGCGGCGCGCTCGGCGGAGCCGGGCCGGTACTGCAGCACCGGCTCGTTGCGTGGTTCGGGAATCTGAGTGACGGCATCCATGACGTTCACGGTAGGCCTTTAGAAGTCCGCGTGGCTGCTCGAAATGGATAACATCCTGGATATGAGTTCCGCTTATTCGAGCAAAGACGCCGCCGCTGCCGCGGTCGCCCTTCTGGAGCGCCACCCCACGGCGACCTCGGTCGCGATCGCCGACCCGCAGGACCCGGGCGCCGCGCTGGCAGCCGGAGACCTGGTGCTGGGCGTGGGCGTCGGCCCGGCCGGCGCCCCCGAGCTGCTGGCCAGCGCCCGCAGCGGCGCGGCGGCGGCAGTGCTGTTGCGCCGGCCGGCCACCGCCGGCGAGCAGGCCGCGCTGGAGCGGCTGGCGGCCGCCGAGCAGGTCAGCCTGAGCTGGCTGGACGCTGAGCACGGCTGGAACGAGCTGCACCGGCAGCTGCTGAGGCGGCTGGCGCCGGCCTCCATCAGGGCCGATGACGAGCTGGCCGAGCTGGCGCAGACGATCGCCACCCTGACCGGCGGCTTGGTCACCATCGAGGACACCTCGGCGCGGGTGCTGGCCTACTCACGCTCCAGCGACGAGGTCGATGAGCTGCGACGGCTGTCGATCCTGGGACGCAGCGGCCCGTCGCAGTATCTGGCGCTGCTGCGCGAGTGGGGCGTCTATGACCGGCTCGCCTCGTCGGAGGAAGTGGTCGAGATCGCCGAGCACCCCGAGTTCGGGGTGCGCCGCCGGCTGGCTGTCGGGGTGTTCGCCGGTGACCGGCAGCTGGGCGTCATCTGGCTGCAGCAGGGCAGCGGCGACTTCGAGCCGCACGCCGAGCAGGCGCTGCTGGGCGCGGCCCGGATCACCGCGGCCCAGCTGGTCTCCAGGGGCAGGCGGCCGGTGAGCTCAGGCACGGAGCTGGCCGACCTGCTGGGCGCCGGCTTAGGCGAGGGTCCTGCCGGCGGCGCCGTGCCGCCCGGCCTGCCGGCCCGGCTCGGGCGGGTAGCCCGGCAGCCGTGCGCGGTCGCGGTGGTCGAGCTCGGCGCGCAGGCCCGCGACGCCGCCACCGCCGGATCGCAGCTGGAGGACCTGGTTGCCATCCTCACCGTGCACGCCGCCGCCTACCGGCGCGCCGCGCTGGTGGAGCAGTTCCAGGGCCGGGTCTACCTGCTGCTGCCGGCGCTGGACAGCGTGACTCCCGCCACGGCGATGCTGCGTCGGGCGATGACCGCGGTGCGCCGGCACCTGGACCCGGCCGCTCGAGCGGCGATCGGCCCGAGAGTGGACTCGGCTCTGGCGGCGGCGCACTCGCGCCGGGGCGCGGAGCTGGCGCTCGGCGTCGCCGGAACCGACGCAGTGGTCGGTTTCGACACCGCCCGGCCCCAGTTGCTGATCACCGCGGTCGAGAATTGCCTTGCCGAGCAAGGGCATCTGCTCGATCCTCGAATCAGCGCCCTGATCGCCGACGATCCCGACGGCGCCTGGACGCTGCTGAACTACCTGGAAGCCGGCTCGGACGTCGGGCAGGTCGCGACCCAGATGCACCTGCATCCCACCACCATCCGGTACCGGTTGCGCCGGGCCACGCAGGCAGCCGGAATTGACCAATCAGGGGGACGGGATAGATTTGCTATGCATGTCCAACTGCGTTGCGGCTTGCGTCCGGAGTCATCCGCGGGATGATCTATGGGGCTGACGGGGGCCAGAACCACCAGTGTTGTAGCAACGGGGAGAAAGGCTCACCGCCATGACGAACGAGCCGACGCCCGAGAGACGACTTCCGGTCGCGCTCATCGCCGAGGACGACCGCGACATCCGCGAGTTGGTGAAAGCCAAGTTGAGCGCGGCCGGCTACCAGGTGCTGGCCTACAGCAACGGCCCCGAGGCGCTGGCCGCGACGCACAAGCACCGGCCCGACGTCGCCCTGCTCGATGTGATGATGCCCGGCATCTCCGGCATCGAGATCCTCACCCGGTTGCAGAAAGACCCGGGCACCCGCGCCATCCCGGTCATCCTGCTGACGGCCAAGAGCCAGGAGTTCGACATCACCTCCGGCTTCGCCGTGGGCGCGGCTGACTACATCGTCAAGCCGTTCAGCCCCAGAGACCTGGTGTCGCGCGTCAACGCAGTGCTCGGGTTGACGCCCGCGTGACCAACAGCGCCGTCCCCGCCGACTCGCATGACGCGGTCGGCACTCGACTGCGCCGGCTCGTCCTGCTCCTGCTCCTGCTGCTGATCGGGGTCGGCACGGCCGGCGTGCTCGCCGTCCAAACCGCCACCGGGCACGTCTCCGACCTTGCCAAGGGATACGGTCCGGCCGCTGATCAGCACGCCGCGGCGCTGACCCTGATGCTCGACGCCGAGACGAGCGTCCGCAGTTACCTGATCACCGGCAACAGCAGCTTCCTGCAGCCCTACCTGAGCGCCCGCAGCCGTATCCTGCCCGCCCTGGACGCCACCGCCGTCAACCTGCACAAGGTCGACGAGCACCGCCTCGACGCCGCCATCGCCGCCGAGCGGGCACTGGCCGAGCAGTGGCTGCGCACCTACGCCAACCCGATCGCCAGCAAGCCCCGCCCGTCGAACGGGTTCGAGATCTACCAGCAGCAGGGCGCCAAGCAGCTCTTCGACCGCTTCCGCAGGGCAGACACGGTGGTCAGCACGACCCTCGACGAGACCCGTCGCCGGCTGCGGGGGGAATCCCAACGACTGAGCGCCCTGGCTGTCCCCTTCCTGATCGTCACGACCGCGCTGGCCGTGCTGATCGCGGCGTTCCTGGCCTTCCGCATCGCCGCCGGGCTGACCCGCCCGCTCCGGGCGCTGCGGACGGTGGTCGGGCGGCTGGACCGCGGCGACCTCGGCGCCCGCGCCAACGAGCAGGACGGGCCGGCGGAGGTGCGGGCGCTGGCCAGGGCGGTCAACGCGGTCGGCCGCCGGGCCAGGGCCGAGGCCATCGTCGACCGGGACGCCGAGGTGTTCCGTCAACGCACCCGGCTGATCGCCTCCACCATCCGTCGCACCGGCAACGGCGCCCAGATGGCCGACCTGCTGGTGCGCGGCCTCGGCGACGCGATGGAGGCCGACCGGGTCTGGCTGCAGATCTTCGCCGACGAGCGCGTGCCCCAGCTGGCCGCGCAGTGGCAACGGCAGCCGTTGCAGCCGTTGCCCGAGGCCACGCCCGAGCAGCTGGAGACGCTCAAGGGGCTGACCGACCGGCTGTGGGAGACCGCGCACGTCATCAGCATCGACGACCACCGGACGTATGAGCCGACCATCGCCGGGCGCGGTGCGTTCGCTCTTGCCCAGTCCATCGGCGCGAGCGCTTCGCTGCTCGTGCCGGTCGGTGACAGCGCCAGCGCCTTCGGCCTGCTGTGGGTGTCCATGGCCGGGCACTCCAGGCACTGGACGCTCACCGAGACCAGCATCACCCAGCACCTGGCCGCCGACCTGGCGCACAGCCTGGTGCAGTCGCACGTGATCGAGCGGCAGAACCAGGCGGTGCAGCTGCTGCGCGAACTCGACCAGGCCAAGGCCGACTTCATCGCCACCGTCTCGCACGAGCTGCGCACGCCGCTGACCTCGATCAGCGGTTACCTGGAGATGCTGCAGGACGGCGACGCCGGGGAGCTGCCGGGCAATGCCGCCGCGATGCTGCACATCATCGACCGCAACGCGACCCGGCTGCGCAACCTCATCGAGGACCTGCTCACCCAGTCCCGCATCGACGCCGGCCGGCTGCGGCTGGAGCTGGCCACGGTGCAGCTGCGGCCGCTGCTGCAGGCGGTGCTGAGCGCGATGGCGCCGCTAGCCTCGGCCAGCGACGTCAAGCTCGAGCTCGGCGCCGTCGAAGAGGACCTCAGCGTGCAGGCCGATCCGCAACAGCTGGAACAGGTCTTCACCAACCTGATCTCCAACGCCCTGAAGTTCACCCCGGCCGGCGGCAGCGTGCTGGTCACCCTGACGCCGGCCGAAGAGGACGGCGTGGTCATCGAGGTCCGCGACACCGGCATGGGCATCCCGCCGGATGACCACCCCAACCTGTTCACCCGGTTCTTCCGGGCCTCCAATGCCGCCGAGGCCGCGCTGCCGGGCACCGGTCTCGGCCTGGCCATCGTCCAGGAGATCGTGCACCGGCACGGTGGCGCCGTCGACATCGAGTCCGAGCTGGGCGTGGGCACCACCCTCACCGTCTGGCTGCCGACGGCTCAGAGCGTTGAGCCCCACATCCCCATGATGTGAGTGTCCGGCGTTGGGCAGGTCATCGGACAGCACGCTGACCAGCCGCGCTGCCACTGCGCTGCCCATCCCCTCCTGTGAGCAGATCGCGGGAGTTTGTGCGCATAATGCGCCCTGGCAGCGGCAGGTCTAGGCATACCCTGACGAGTATGAGCACTGTCACGACCGAGAGCCCCGTCCCCCACGACGACAGCGCGCCGCCGGAGACGGCGCTGCTGCGCCGGATCCGGGACTCGGTCATCGGCGATGACCAGGTGATGCCGGGGCCCTACGGGCCGCGACGGGTGACCTACGCCGACTACACCGCCTCCGGCCGGGCCCTGGACTTCATCGAGGACTTCATCCGCGAGGAGGTGCTGCCCCGCTACGCCAACACCCACACCGAGTCCAGCGGCACCGGCCTGCAGACCACCCGGCTGCGTGAGGACGCCCGCGACATCATCCGGGACGCGGTGGGCGGTGACGAGGAGACGGTGGTGATCTTCGCCGGTTCCGGCTGCACCGCCGCCATCGACAAGATGATCGGCATCCTGGGGCTGCGGATTCCGGCCGGCCTGGAGGACCGCTACCAGCTCAGCGAGGCGATCCCGGCCGCCGAGCGCCCGGTGGTGTTCATCGGCCCGTTCGAGCACCACTCGAACGAGCTGCCGTGGCGGGAGTCGATCGCCGACGTGGTGCTGATCGAGCAGGACGCCGACGGCCACCTCGACGCCGAGGCGCTGGAACGCCAGCTGCTGGCCTACGCCGACCGGCCGTTGAAGATCGGCTCCTTCTCCGCGGCCAGCAACGTGACCGGCATCGTCACCGACACCGCCCGGATCGCGGCGTTGCTGCACGCGCACGGCGCGTTGTCATTCTGGGACTTCGCCGCAGCCGCGCCCTACATGGCCATCTCGATGCAGGCCGATCCCGACGGCGATCCGCTGGCCTACCTCGACGCCGTCTTCATCAGCCCGCACAAGTTCATCGGCGGGCCGAGCACCCCGGGCGTGCTGGTCGCCCGCCGCGAGCTGCTCACCAACCGGGTGCCGGTGGTGCCCGGCGGCGGCACGGTGGCCTACGTCAATCCGGCCGAGCACCGCTACCTCAGCGATCCCGCGCAGCGTGAGGAGGGCGGCACGCCGGCCATCGTCGAGGCGATCCGGGCCGGCCTGGTGTTCCAGCTGCAACAGGCGGTGGGCCTGCCGGTGATCCGGGCGCACGAGGAGCACTACCTGCGCCGCGCCGTCGAGGCCTGGTCCGCTGAGCCGGCCATCGAGATCCTGGGCAACCTGGACTCCGAGCGCCTGTCGATCCTGTCGTTCGTGGTGCGCAGCGGCGGGTCGGGCACCCGGCCCTACCTGCACCACAACTTCGTGGTGGCGCTGCTCAACGACCTGTTCGGCATCCAGTCCCGCGGCGGCTGCTCGTGCGCGGGGCCTTACGGCCACCGGCTGCTGGGCATCGATCTGGAGCGCTCGCACGCGTTCGAGCGCGAGATCACCGGCGGGTGCGAGGGAATCAAGCCCGGCTGGGTTCGGGTCAACTTCAACTACTTCATCTCCGAGCCGGTGTTCAACTACATCATCGAGGCGGTCCAGCGGGTGGCGCGGCATGGCTGGCGGCTGCTCGGTGACTACCACTTCGACCCGGCGACCGGGCTATGGCGCCATCGCCATGGCCCGGCCGAACCGCCGATGCGCCTGGGGCTGGTCAGCTATGACGAGCAGGGCCGGATGAGCTATCCCCGTCAGCAGGAGCGTGCGCCGGAGAGTGAGCTGCTGCGCTACCTGGACGAGGCCGACAGCCTGTTCGCCGCCGCCGAGGCGACTGCCGCGGCGACTGGTCCGAGGCAAGAGCCGGTGTCCCGGTTCGTGTCGGCGGACTTTGAGGGCCTGCGCTGGTTCGAGCTGCCGGCCGGCTGCCTGATCCCGAACTGAGCGCGGCTGACGTTGCCCGCGGCAGGCTGCTGGGACTAGGCGGCTACAGCGGGACTGGGCGGCTACAGCGGGACTGGGCGGCTACAGCGGGGACTGGGCGGCTACAGCGGTCCGCCCATGCTCTGGCTGCTGCTGGCGGCGATGCCGAACCGGAGCGCGTTGGCCTGCTCGTCGGACAGCCCCGGCTTGACGTAGCTGATGTCCCGCTCGGACTTGCGGGCCCACCAGTAGAGCGCGCCGAACGCGGCCAGCGCGATCACCAGTCCGATGACCATCAGAACCGTCGTCATCACCGCTCCCTTGTTCTGACACCAGGCTACTCCGGGAGCGGCCTCAGGGCCTGTGCGTTCACCGCCAGGGCGACACCTCCGGTTCGGCTCAGCCGGTCAGGCCGAGCGTGAACGGGTACACCGCCCCGGCGCCGGCCGCCCGCAGCAACCTGGCCACCACGGTCAGCGTCCAGCCGGTGTCGCAGAAGTCATCGACCAGCAGCACCGGCGCCCCCCGGTGCTCACCAGCCAGTTGCTCGCCGAGGCGGTCGGGCAAGCGGTAGCCGTCCCAGCAGGCCTTGAGCCGCTGGGCGCTGTTGGACCGACCGGTCGCAGAACGCCCGAGGTGCTCGACAGCGCCGAGGTCGGCCAGCCGGCCGATCCGGCTCAACTGGGCGGCGAGGTCGGCCACCAGCAGCGGCCGGCGCAGCGAGCCGACGTGCAGCACCGCCGACGGGCGGGTGTGCCAGTCCCAGCTCGCCAGCACGTCGACGCTGGCCGCGATCAGCTCCGGCGGCGCCGGGCCGTCCGGGCTGGCCTCCGACAGCACCGCCCTGATCCGGCTGCCGTATCCGAGGTCGGTGAACCGGGCCACGGCCCGCCCGGGCTCGGCGGACTCGGCTGGGGCGATCTTGCCCCGGACCTGCACCCCGAGCGAGCCCATCGCGGCCGGCCACTGCCGGCGCGGCTCCAGCACCACGCCCGGACGTCGCAGGCTGGCTTCGGCGTCGGCGACCGCGGCGGCCGGGGCGCCGGCGCTCAGCGTCAAGCCGCCGCAGTTGTCACACCGTCCGCAGTCCTCGGCGGCGGGGTCGTCGAGCTGGGTCCGCAGGTAGCGCATTCGGCAGGACGTCAGGCGCAGGTAGTCGCGCATCGCCTGCTGCTCGGCCCGGCGAACCTCGTGGAGCCTGGCGTAGCGCTCAGCGTCGTAATGCCACGGCTGGCCGGTCGCGACCCAGCCGCCCTTGACCCGCCGCACGGCGCCGTCGACGTCGAGCACCTTCAGCATCGTCTCCAGCCGGGCCCGGGACAGCTCGATCCGGGTCTCCAGCGCGGCGGTGCTCATCGGGCCCGGGCTGTCGCCGAGCACCTCCAGCGCCTGGCGGACCTGCCCCGGCCCCGGAAAGCCGACCGAGGTGAAGTAATCCCAGATGGCCTGATCCTCCGGGCCCGGCAGCAGGATCACCGGCGCCCGGTCCAGCCGCCGGCCGGCCCGCCCGACCTGCTGGTAATAGGCGATCACGGAGTTCGGCGCGCCGAAGTGGATCACGAAGCCCAGATCCGGCTTGTCGAAGCCCATGCCGAGGGCAGAGGTGGCCACCAGCGCCTTGACCCGGTTGTTGATCAGATCGTCCTCGGCGGCCAGCCGTTCGGCCTGCTCGGTCTGCCCCGAGTAGGCCGCCACCGAGTGACCGCGCTCGCGCAGGTAGCCGGCGACCTCGTGCGCCCCGGCCACCGTGAGGGTGTAGATGATGCCCGAGCCGGCGAGCGTGCCGAGCTGGTCGGCCAGCCAGGCCAGCCGGTGCGCGCTGGAGGCCAGCGACAGCACCCCCAGCTGCAAGGACTCCCGGTCCAGGCTGCCGCGCAGCACCAGCACCTCATCCGTTCGCGGGCCAGGCGCCGACGGGTCGGGCGGGCTGCCGAGTCCGGGCGCCGACGGGTCGGGCGGGCTGCCGAGTCCGGACGACGACGGGTCGGGCGGGCTGCCGAGTCCGAGCACCTCGGTCACGTCGGCCACCACCCGGCTGTTGGCCGTCGCCGTGGTGGCCAGCACCGGGATGCCGTCCGGCAGCTGCGGCAGCAGGGTGCGCAGCCGTCGGAAGTCCGGCCGGAAGTCATGTCCCCAGTCACTGATGCAATGGGCTTCGTCGACCACCAGCAGGCCGCAGGTCTCGGCCAGCCGGGGCAGCACCTGGTCGCGGAAGTCGGGGTTGTTCAACCGCTCCGGAGATAGCAGCAACACGTCGAGCTCGCCCCGGCGCACCTGCGCGTAGGTGGCCGCCCAGTCCTCGAGGTTGGTCGAGTTGATGGTCGCGGCGCGGATGCCGGCGTGCTCGGCGGCGGCGATCTGGTTGCGCATCAGGGCCAGCAGCGGCGAGATGATCACGGTCGGGCCTGCCCCGCGAGCGCGCAGCAGGGCGGTCGCGACGAAGTACACAGCAGACTTGCCCCACCCGGTTCGCTGGACGACCAGGGCCCGGCGCCGGTCCACCACCAAGGCCTCGATCGCCCGCCATTGATCCTCGCGCAGCTCGGCAGCCGGGCCGGCCAGCGCCCGCAGCCGCGCCTGGGCCTGCTCGCGCAACTGCGCGCGATCCTCACCCTGCCGCGCCACCGGCGCCGAGACGGTCATGATGGATGTCTAGCAGCCAGATGCGACGATGCTCGAATGAGGCACACCCAGAACCGGCTCACCGAGCTTCTCGAGCTGCGTCGCAGCACCCTGTTCGACGTCGACTCCGAGCAGCGCCTGCTGGTGGGCAATGACGACAGCGGCTCGACCCAGCTCTATGAGCTGGCCCCCGACGGCGGCTGGACCCAGCTCACCGACCTGGGCGAGCCGTGCAGCGGCCGTTACCTGCCCGGCGAGCGGGCGGTCGTGGTGTCGGCCGACACCGGCGGCACCGAGCGCACCCAGCTGTCGCTGCTGCGCCTGGATCAGGCCGGCCCGGGCGCGACGGTCGCCGACCTGCAGCCGGTGGCCCACGACCCGGACTTCATCCACGACCTGCTCGACGTCCAGCCCGGCCGGGTGGTCTATGCCACCAACCGCCGCAACGGCGTGGACTTCGACATCGTCTGGCACACCCTGGCCACCGGTCAGGAGCAGGTGCTGTGGGACGGCGGCGGCTGGTTCTCCGAGGCCCGGCTGTCACCGGACGGCCGCTGGCTGGCGCTGTCCCGGCTGACCACGGTGGCGGCCTCCTCCCAGCTGCTGCTGATCGAGACCGGGGGCGGGCGGGTCGACGCCGCGCAGGCCGAGGAGATCACCGACCCTGCCGTGCCCGGGGACTGGTCCAACCTTCGCTGGCTGCCCGACTCGACCGGGCTGCTGGCCTCCTCCGACGCCGGCGAGGAATTCGTCTCACTGCGCCACTTCGAGCTGGCCGGCCGGCGCTGGTCGACGGTGGCGCAGGCGCCGGACGGCGACGTGTTCGGCTGGCCGTCTCCCGATGGCCGGTCGGTCGCGGTGGTGAGCACCCACGACGGCGCCGACGAGCTGGCCGTCTCGGACTGGGACGTCGCCGGGCTGGCCGCCGGCCGGCCGGTCCGCTTTCCGCATCCCGGGGTGCTGACCTTCCGGTCCGTCCCGGTCTGGGCGCCGGACTCCAGCATGCTCGGCCTGACGTTCGGCTCGCCGGTGCAGCCGCCCGAGGTCTACACCTGGCAGGCCAGCGCTGGACACGACGGCGCCGAACGGCGCACCACCAGCAACCCCGCGACCGCCACCGAAGGGCTGGCGCAGCCCAGCTCGGCGCGGGCGCCGGCGCCCGACGGCGAGCAGATCCCGGTGCTGGTGCTGGCCCCGCCCGAGCCGGACGGCTCGGCGGTGCTGGTCGTCCACGGCGGTCCGGAGGCCGCGTCGGTGCGCAACTGGAACCCGGTCGTCGCCGCCCTGACGCTGGCCGGGCACACCGTGGTGCTGCCCAACGTCCGGGGCTCCTCAGGCTACGGCCGGCGCTGGCTGTCCCTCGATGACGTCGAGAAGCGGCTGGACTCGGTGGCCGACCTGGTGGCGGTGCGCGACTGGCTGCCGACGGTGGGCGTGGACCCCGACCGGGTGGCCCTGTACGGCGGTTCCTACGGCGGTTACATGGTGCTGGCCGGCCTGGCGTTCTATCCGGGGCTGTGGGCGGCCGGGGTCGACATCGTCGGCATCTCCTCGCTGGTCACCTTCCTGCAGAACACCTCGGCCTACCGGCGGGCTTACCGGGAACGGGAATACGGCCGGCTGGCCGAGGACCGGGCGGTGCTCGAGGCAGCCTCGCCGCTGCTGATCATCGACCGGGTGCGCGCGCCGCTGCTGGTGATCCACGGGGCCAACGACCCGCGCGTGCCGCTGTCAGAGGCCGAGCAGGTGGTCGCCGCGGTGCGCGCCAACGGCGTGGAATGCCAGCTGCTGGTCTACCCGGACGAGGGCCACGGCCTGGCCAAGCGCGCCAACCAGCTCGACGCCTACCCGCAGGCGCTGGACTTCCTGGCCCGGCACCTGAGCTGAAGTGGCCTCTGCTCCGGGGCTGAAGTGGCTCAGCCGCTGACCGGACGAGCCTGGTCGGTGGCGATCTTGACCGCCAGCACGCCGAGCACCGTGCCCATCAGGTAGCGCTGGGCGCGCAGCCAGCCGGGCCGGTGGGCGAAGAACGAGGCGAGCGCGCCGGCGGCCAGCAGGATCAGCAGGTTGCCGATCAGCGCCACCGCGATCTGCACCCCGCCGAGCACGAAGCCCTGCACCAGCACCGGCCCGGCCTCCGGATGCACGAACTGCGGGATCAGTGACAGGTACAGCACCGCGATCTTGGGATTGAGCAGGTTGGTCATCATGCCCATGGTGAACAGCCGCCGGTCCGAGTCCGGCGCCATCGCGGTCGGGGCGAAGACGGCCGTGCCACCCGGGCGCAGCACGTTGAAGGCCAGCCAGCCCAGATAGCAGGCGCCGGCGATCCGCAGGGCGAGGTAGAGCTCCGGCACGGCTGTGAAGATCGCCGACAGCCCTAGATTGGTGGCGGTCAGGTAGACCAGAAAGCCGACCGCCACCCCGCCGAGTGAGATCACCCCGGCCCGCCGGCCCTGGGTGATGCTGCGCGAGACCAGGTACATCATGTTCGGCCCGGGGGTCAGCACCAGGGCCAGCGCCACTAGGAACACGCCGACCACGGCTGATTGGGTGACCACCGGGCCGATGCTATGCAGGGCCTGCGCCGCCCGCCAACCTCCTGGACCCTGACCAGCCGTTTCGCCTGCCTAGCTCATATCGTTTTCACGTCACCTTGAAGATGTAGCGGAAGGGAATAGCGAAGGAGACTTGAGTGGACCATAAAGGATCCCTGCCTTCAGGTTTCTGTCCCTTGCTTACGATCAAACTGCAGTCCGCGAGTTGATTTTTGGACGGACGCCATTCTATATCGATGTGTTGGTCACCACTGGTGAGAGCCGTCCATTTGGCGGTCTTGTGTATCTGATTACTGCCGGATAATTTACTTATAGCGATGAGCGAATGCTCCTGCCGGAGCTGGGAAAACCTAGCCGCCGTCACCTTCTTCTTAGGTATGGCCTGAAAGAATTGCCCTCTGTAGCCCGCCTCGTGTAGAACTAATGAATTCAACGCCAGTTGCACAATAGCCGGAATAATCAACCCTCCGGCCACCTCCACATCGTGGACGGACGAGGCCAGTAGGTTGTCCTCCGAGTCTAGGTGTAAAGCATAAACCAAACTTCGTAGCTGGTTCTTTGGCACTGCTTTACGCACCCAGGAGATTTCAGGGGGCGAGTGCTTCTCAAACTCGTTAGACAAAAGTTTTACGCTGTTCTTGACGAAACCCGGTAGGTCATCCGCGACTTTCGTGCCAACTTGCGACGCGAAAGCCGCCGCTGATGTAGCTGCCAGCCAATTGAACAAGGGCATGCCTGCGGGCACCGTGGCGGCAGCTCCACATCCAGATACGCTTCCTAGCAGGGGTGCCACGACCAAAACGCCCCCCGCCTGAAGGACTCTCCGGCGGCCAATCTCTAAGCGTAAGAGTGATTCTGTGGACATCAGCTTCTTCCGGATAGCGCAGACTTAGACCCGATGAACATTCCATCACTAAGGCGTGAGGTCAAGGCCCCCGCATCTCAATTAAGGAAGGTCCCCCTCAGACGCGTACAGTCGGTTAGGGAAAATGTGACGCTGAGTCATCGAAGGCGCAAGCGATAAGTAGCGTACCCCTGCACGTCAGCGCCTAGGTGCCCGCACCTAAGCTGTCCCAGCATACGAAGCTGGCAACGAACCAGTACGCGCTACATAGAAGTCATATTTTCTCCAGATGGATGCGAGGGCCAAACCCAGCAACGTGGGACACGATAGCGCCACAGCTTAAAGCCGTGGCTGCGATGTGGCCGTGCCACAGCATCGCTTCCACGGGTGCTTGCTAGTTGGCGCAGAGTCGCATTGGGTTAGTTCCCACGCGCAGGCATCAGCACCCACCACGCGTAACCCTAGATGAGGATTGTCGGTCATATCCTCTGCCGCCCCTGACAAGTGGGGCGTAAACGCCTAGGCCAGCTAACTCTTGCCAGAACGAGAAGTCTCCACCTCGGCAGGCACCACCTCCACATCACGCACGCACATCACGCACGCCGGGGGCGGTGCTGCATCGGCTCTGGGTTATCGCCGTAGGCCGTATAGAGGGAAGGTGTCGATGAGTTGCCGCACTCGAGGCGGTAGATGACACCGGCAGTACCGCCAAGGCACCAAATCTGGGCATAAGGGGCACATCAAAGGGCTCCCTCGGGAGCTGTTTAGCGCTATTCGAACATACGTTCAGTACACTCCGTCTATGGGCTTTAACAATCCGGTGGTGCCGTGGCACGAGCTGGAACGGCGGCTGTCCGGACGACCCGAGCCTCGCGCCAGCCAGGACGGCGGCCCAGAGCCCAGCCAGGACGGCGGCTCAGACGGCGGCCCAGGCGCCAGTCAGGAGCCTGCGCCAGCCAGCGCCCCCGCAACGCCGGTCGAGTCCCAGCGCAGGGGCCACGGCGACGACCGCGAGCCCGACGGCGGCGACTCGCCGGCCTGGAGCCGTAAGCGCCCGGCCTACGAAGCGCCGGCGATCCCGCTGGCCGGCTCCGACCCCGTTCCCTACGCCGAGCTGCACGCGCACTCCTCCTTCTCCTTTCTGGACGGCTCCTGCGATCCCGAGCAGCTGGTCGAGGAGGCGGTCGCCCTCGGCCTGCAGGCGTTGGCGTTGACCGATCACGACGGCATGTACGGCGTCGCGCGATTCGCCGAGGCCGCCGACGCCCACGGGCTGCCGACGGTGTTCGGGGCCGAGCTCAACACCGGGATCGAGCTGCCCCGCACCCGCACCGAGCGCTCGGTCGCCGCCCGGTCCAACATCCCGGACCCGCCTGGCACCCACCTGCTGGTGCTGGCCCGCAACCCCAGCGGCTACGCCAGCCTGTGCCGGGCGATCAGCCAGGCCAACCTGCGCGGCGGCGCCAAGGGCCGGCCGGTCTATGACCTCAATGAGTTGACCGAGCTGTCGAACGACAACTGGCTGATCCTCACCGGCTGCCGCAAGGGCAGCGTCCGGCAGGCGTTGGAAGGCAGCGGAGCACCCGAGGGCCTTGAGTACGGCACGTTCGCGCTGGACCCGGCCAGGCGCGCGCTGGCTGAGCTCGTCGACCGGTTCGGCCGCGACAACGTGGCCGTCGAGCTCACCCACGCTCTGGAACCGCTGGCCGACGAGCGCTACGCCGCCCTTGCCGAGCTGGCCGGTGAGCAGCGGCTGCCGCTGGTCGCCAGCACCGCCGCGCACTACGCCGCGCCCGCCAACCGGCCGCTGGCCACCGCGATGGCCGCGGTCCGGGCCCGGACCAGCCTGGACGCCCTGGACGGCTGGCTGCCGGGCTGGGCAGGCCAGCACCTGCGGTCCGGCGCCGAGGTCGCGGCCCGGTTCCGGCGCTATCCGCAGGCCGTGGCGACGGCAGCCCGGCTCGGCGCGGAGCTGGCCTTTCCGCTGCGGCTGGTGGCGCCCAAGCTGCCGCCGTTCCCGGTGCCCGACGGCGTCGCCGACGAGATGGGCTACCTGCGGCAGCTGACCTATGACGGCGCCCGCACCCGGTACGGCCCGCCGAGCCCGGCCACCGACCGCGCCTACCGCCAGCTCGAGCACGAGCTGGCGGTCATCGACGAGCTCGGCTTCGCCGGCTACTTCCTGGTGGTCTGGGAGCTGACCCAGTTCTGCGCCGAGCGGCAGATCCTCTGCCAGGGACGCGGCTCTGCCGCCAACTCCGCGGTCTGCTTCGCCCTCGGCATCACCGCCGTGGACTCGGTCGGGCACAACCTGCTGTTCGAGCGCTTCCTGGCCCCCGACCGCGACGGCCCGCCCGACATCGACATCGACATCGAGTCCGACCGGCGCGAGGAGGTCATCCAGCACGTCTACTCCCGGCACGGCCGCCAGCACGCCGCCCAGGTCGCCAACGTCATCACCTACCGGCCGCGCTCGGCGGTCCGCGACATCGCCCGGGCGCTGGGCTACGCCCCCGGCCAGCAGGACGCCTGGAGCAAGCAGATGGAGCGCGGCTACCACCCGGGCGCCCAGCCCGAACAGCCCGAGCAGCCCGCCCGTCCGGGGCAGCCGGCCGGCACAGAGCGCCCGGCTGACAGGGCTGGTGAGGCGGTGCCCGAGCAGGTGCTGGCCCTGGCCGCGCAACTGCAGAACGCCCCGCGGCACCTGGGAATCCACTCCGGCGGCATGGTGATCTGCGATCGCCCGGTGATCGAGGTGTGCCCGGTCGAGTGGGGCCGGATGCCAGGCCGGACCGTGCTGCAGTGGGACAAGGACGACTGCGCGGCCACCGGCCTGGTGAAGTTCGACCTGCTCGGCCTGGGCATGCTGTCGGCGCTGAAGTACTGCTTCGAGTTCGTCGAGAGCCATCACGGCCACAAGTACGGCCTGCACGAGATCCCGCCCGAGGACCCCAGGGTCTATGACATGTTGTGCGCCGCCGACACCGTCGGGGTGTTCCAGGTCGAGTCCCGGGCCCAGATGGCGACGCTGCCCCGGCTCAAGCCCCGCACCTTCTATGACCTGGTCATCGAGATCGCCCTGATCCGGCCGGGCCCGATCCAGGGCGACTCGGTGCATCCCTACCTGCGCCGCAGGAACGGCCTGGAGCCGATCAGCTACCCGCACCCCCGCCTGCAGCCGGCGCTGGAGCGCACCCTGGGAATCCCGCTGTTCCAGGAGCAGCTGATGCGGCTGGCGATCGACGGGGCCGGCTGCACCCCGGCCGAAGCCGACCAGGTCCGCCGGGCGATGGGCTCCAAGCGCAGCGAGGAGAAGATGGCGCGGCTGCGTGACCGGCTCTATGAGGGCATGCGGGCCAACGGCATCACCGGCGAGGTCGCCGACGAGATCTACCAGAAGATGAAGGCCTTCGCCGCCTTCGGCTTCGCCGAAAGCCACTCGATCAGCTTCGCCTTTCTGGTCTACGCCTCGTCCTGGCTGAAGCTGTACTACCCGGCCGCGTTCTGCGCGGCGCTGCTCAACGCCCAGCCGATGGGCTTCTACTCGCCCCAGTCGCTGGTGCACGACGCCAAGCGGCACGGGGTCGCCGTCCGCGGCCCGGACATCAACGCCTCGCTGGCGCCGGCCTGCCTCCAGGACGCCGAACCGGGTGAGTCCGGTTACGCCGGACCCGGCCCCGGGCAACCGGCGGTGCGGCTGGGGCTGTCCAGCGTCCGGGCGATCAGCGACGAGCTGGCCGGGCGGATCGTGGCCGAGCGCGAGCACGGCGGCTACACCAGCATCACCGAGCTGTCCCGCCGGGTCGGGCTCAACACCACCCAGCTCGAGGCGCTGGCCACCGCCGGCGCCTTCGAGTCCCTGGGGATCAGCCGCCGCCAAGCGCTCTGGGCGGCCGGCGCGGCTGCCGACTACCGGCCCGGTCAGCTCGAGCTGACCTCGCCCAGCGAGCAGCGCATTCCGCGGCTGCCGCCGATGACCGAGCCGGAACAGCTGATGGCTGACCTGTGGGCCACCGGCATCACCCGCGACCGCTACCCCACCGCCGTGATCAGGGACCGGCTGGACTCCCTCGGCGTGATCGCCTCGAACCAGCTACGCCGGTCCCCGGACCGGACCAGGGTCGTCGTCGGCGGCATCGTCACCCATCGGCAACGGCCGGCCACCGCCCGCGGCGTGATCTTCCTCAACCTCGAGGACGAGTTCGGGATGATCAACGTGGTCTGCGACCCGGTGGTCTGGCAACGCCATCACAAGGTCGCCGTCTCCTCCGGCGGCCTGCTCATCCGCGGCATGCTGCAGCGGGCCGACGGCGTGTTGAACGTGCTGGCCGAACGGATCGAGCCGCTCCACCTGGGCATGCGCACCACCTCACGCGATTTCCGCTGACCTCTCAGATCTGCGGGGAATCCCCCGATAGGAAAACCAGGTGGTCCTACCGCACCCGTCGATAAACCCCCCGGTCCTCGGGTGGGGTAGGTCCCACCACCTGTTTCGGAGGAGCCATGGACCCCGCACTGCGAACCATCGTCACCGCACTGCGCGGGCGTGGCATGGACGACGGCGTGCTCGACCGCGCCATCGAGACCGCCAAGGTCAGCGGCCGCCCACTGCGCGCGGTGCTGGTCGACGACCAGATCGTCACCGACCTCCAGCTCGCCCTGGCCACCGCCGACGCCTACGGTGTCGAGGCGGTGGAGCTGTCGGCCTTCCCGGTGGACCCGCTGGCGATGGCCAGGGTCCCGCTGACCCTGGCCCGCCGGCACAACATGTTCCCGATCGCGGTCACCGACACCACGATCACGGTGGCCGTCGGCGATCCCGGTGACGTGCTCGCCCTGGACGACATCCGGGCTGCCACCGGCCTGATGGTGCGGCCCATGGTGGTCACCAAGGAAGACCTCAACCGGTTGCTGGACCGCTACACCCGCGAAAGCACCGATCTGGACGAGGCGGCCGCCCAGGCCGAGGCCGAGGACGGGGCGAGCAACTCCGACGGGCTGAACTCCGTCAACGAGGACGCCCCGGTCGTTCGCTACGTCAACTCGCTGCTTGAACGCGCCATCAGCTCCCGCGCCTCGGACATCCACCTGGAGCCGAGCGAGTTCGACCTCAAGATCAGGCTGCGCATCGACGGCGTGCTGCACGAGGTCGACGCCGTTCCCAGAGGCATCCAGGCCGCGCTGATCTCGCGCCTGAAGATCCTGTCAGGCCTGGACATCACCGAGCGCCGGGTGCCGCAGAACGGCCGGATCACCCGGGACCTGGGCGGGCGCAGCGTCGACCTGCGGGCGGCCACCCTGCCCACGGTGTGGGGCGAGAAGGTCGTGCTGCGGGTGCTGGACACCGGCGGCATCGACCTGGAGCTGCGCAAGCTCGGCTTCACCGACTACAACTACCAGCGGTTCTCCAACAGCTTCCGCAAGCCGCACGGCATGGTGCTGGTCACCGGCCCGACCGGCTCGGGCAAGTCCACCACCCTGTACGCCACGCTGGGCGAGATCGCCCGCCCGGAAGTCAACGTGATCACCGTCGAGGACCCGGTCGAGTACCGGATGGACGGCATCAACCAGGTGCAGGTGAACCCCAAGGCCGGGCTGACCTTCGCGGCCATCCTGCCGGCGATCCTGCGATCGGACCCCGACGTGGTGCTGATCGGCGAGATCCGGGACCGGGCGACCGCCCAGCTGGCCGTAGAGGCGGCCCTCACCGGCCACCTGGTGCTCTCGACCCTGCACACCAACGACGCTCCCAGCGCCCTGCCGCGGCTGATCGAGATGGGCGTCGAGCCCTTCCTGGTCGGCTCGTCGCTGGACGCGGTGCTGGCCCAGCGGCTGTGCCGCCGGTTGTGCGAGTGGTGCAAGCAGAGCTACGCCCCGGCTCACAAGGACCTCGCCGCCGTGCACTGGAACTACGAGGAGTTCGGGGAGCCGGGCAACCTGTGGCAGGCCGTCGGCTGCCGGTCCTGCGCCCAGACCGGCTACCGCGGCCGGCTGGCCCTCAACGAGGTGATGCCGGTCTCCGAGCAGATCGAGCGGATGGCCGTCGAGCACGCTTCGGCCAGCGAGATCAAGAAGGTCGCCATCGCCGAAGGCATGGTGACCCTGCGCGATGACGGCCTGCGCAAGGCCCTCGATGGCCTCACCACGCTGGAAGAAATGCTTCGGGTCACCGTATGACCACCATCGACTCCACCACTACCAAGGGATCTTCATGAATCCGCTGATCGCTCTCGAGGCGCCATTCGCCATGCACGAGGCGAAGCTCGAGCTGGACGAATTGCTCACCATGCTCGTGGAGTTGGGCGGCTCGGACCTGCACATCACCGCCGGCATCGCGCCGTGCATGCGGATCAACGGGACCCTGGCGCCGTTGGCGGGGCGGAACAAACTCGCTCCGGTGGACACCGAGACGCTGATCCGTTCGGTCATCAGCGAGCACCTGTGGGAGCGCTTCGACAAGACCCAGGAACTCGACACCGCCTACGCGATCCCGGGAGTGAGCCGGTTCCGGGTCAACGTCTACCGCCAGCGTGGCGCGGTGGGTGCGGCGTTCCGAGCCATTCCGCACAAGATCCGCAGCCTTGACGAGCTCGGCCTGCCCCGCTCGGTGGAAGGCTTCGCGCACCTGACCCGGGGCCTGGTGCTGGTCACCGGCCCGACCGGCTCGGGTAAGTCCACCACGCTCGCCGCGCTGCTCGATGTGGCCAACCAGACCCGGTCCTCGCACATCGTCACCATCGAAGACCCGATCGAGTACCTGCACTCGCACTCACGAAGCGTGGTCAACCAGCGCGAGGTCGGCTCGGACACCGCCGACTTCGCCATCGCGCTCAAGCATGTGCTGCGCCAGGACCCTGACATCATCCTGGTCGGCGAGCTTCGAGACCTGGAGACCACCTCGGTGGCGGTCACCGCCGCCGAGACCGGGCACCTGGTGCTGGCCACCCTGCACACCCAGTCCGCGGCCCAGACCGTCGACCGGCTGATCGACATCTACCCGCCGCACCAGCAGACCCAGATCCGGGCTCAGCTGGCCAACTGCCTGCAGGGTGTCGTGACCCAGGCGCTGGCGCCGCGCAAGGACGGCATGGGCCGGTCGATCGTGTGCGAGATCATGGTCGCCACCGCGGCGATCCGGAACCTGATCCGGGAAGGCAAGGTCCACCAGATCCCGTCGTTCCTGCAGTCCTCGGCCGACGCCGGCATGCTCAGCTTTGACCAGCACCTGGCACAGCGCTTCGCCGAGCAGCTGGTGAGCAAGGCGACCGCGCTGGAGCTCGCGCACGACCCGAACGAGTTCAAGCGGCTGGCGAGGCTCTAGCCATGGGCGCCAAGACATACGCCTACGAGGCGCTGGACCGGGCCGGCGCGCTGCAGAAGGGCAAGATCGAGTCGGCCTCGGCCCAGGCCGCCGCGAACTCCCTCGCCGACCAGAAGCTGATGCCGCTGTCGGTGGAGCTCACCGGCCAGGGCCTGCAGAAGGAGCTCAAGATCCCCGGCCTGGGCGGCCGGACCAGCCTGAAGGACCTGGCGATCCTGTCGCGGCAGTTCGCCTCGATGACCTCCTCAGGCCTGACCCTGCTGCGTTCGCTGGCGATCCTGGAGGAGCAGACCTCCAAGCCGAAGCTGCGGTTGGCCCTCAGTCAGATCCGCGCCGACGTCCAAGGCGGCTCCACGCTGTCCAAGTCGATGGCGCTGCACCCGGACCACTTTCCGCTGCTGATGGTCAACATGGTCAAGGCCGGTGAGACCGGCGGCTTCCTCGACGACGCGCTGACCCGCATCGCGAAGATGTACGAGGACGACTCGAACCTGCGGGCCAAGATCAAGGCCGCGATGACCTATCCGGTCATCGTGCTGCTGTTCTCGCTGCTGCTGGGCAGTGGCGTCATCGTCTTCATCGTCCCGGTGTTCGAGAAGATGTTCGCCCAGCTCGGCGGCAAGCTGCCGCTGCCGACCAAGATCATGGTGGTGCTGTCGCACAACGCCTACTGGGCGATTCCGGTGACCGTCGTCGCCGTGGTGGTCGCGCTGAAGTCCTACCGCCGGGCGATGCAGAAGAACCACGCCTTCCGGCTGCGGATGGACCGGCTCAAGCTGCGACTGCCGGTGTTCGGAACGCTGTTCACCAAGCTGGCCATCAGCCGCTGGGCGCGCAACCTGGGAACCCTGCTCGCGGTCGGCGTGCCGATCATCCAGGCCCTCGAGGTGGTCGGCGGCACCGCCGGAAACGCCGTGGTCTCCGAGGCGATGGACGACGTCCGGGCCGCGGTCCGGGTGGGCCAGCAGATGTCGGGGCCGCTGGGCAAGCACCCGCTGTTTCCCAACATGGTGGTGCAGATGATGGAAGTCGGTGAGGAGACCGGTCAGATCACCGAGATGCTGGACAAGGTCGCCGACTTCTACGACCACGAGGTCGAGACGGCCACCGAGTCGCTGACCTCGGCGATGGAGCCGCTGCTGGTGGTGCTGCTCGGCGCGGTGATCGGCACGATGGTCATCTGCCTCTACCTGCCGATGTTCTCGATCTACCAGCACATCCAGGCCGGCTGACGAGCCCCGAGCTCGCGCTCTGCGCTTTATCCGCCTGGACCGGCCCTGGCCACTACCTGCCCCATGGTCGTCACTGAAAGTTATCTGATCGATACCGTCCGTGACGAAATAGTTCCTTCGGAAGCTAAGCCGGCCTCAGATCATGCCGATTTAACTTTTGAGAAAAAACTTAGCGGCTGCGGCGCCTCGCCGATGCCCACTCCGAACGAGCCAGGAGGCTCTTATGCTCAACAAGCTGCACCAGCTCCGTGAGGAGCGCGCCAAGGGTGACAAGGGCTTCACCCTGATCGAACTGCTGGTCGTGGTCGTGATCATCGGCATTCTGATCGCCATCGCGATCCCGATGTACCTGAACTACCAGAAGGGCGCGAAGAACAAGTCGGCCGCCTCCGACACCCGCAACGCCATCGCCGTGGTCGAGCAGTGCTACTCCGACGGTGGAAACACCTACCCGGCCGCCGCGGTCACCGTGACCGGCAGCGGAACCATCACCTGCGGCAGCGGCGCCGCCGCGGCCACCGGCACCATCAACGTCTCGCCGGGCAACTCCCTGGTCCTGACTCCGGCCTCCGGCTCGTACACGATCGCCACCACGGCCGGCAGCCCGGGCGACAAGACCTACACCTACAGCAGCAGCACCGGTCAGACCGCCACCAGCTAGCACGTCGCTGTCGGCAGCTGGGCGGGTGGTCACGACCGCCCGCCCAGCTCTCATTTCCCCAGCCAGTCCACCCTGTCCGCCGATACCGAGAAGGTGCAGGCATGAACCCACCGATGACCACCCGGTCCTTCGCTGGGCATGTCGGCGTCCTCTTCCGGATGCTGCGCGAGGACAAGCAGGCCAGCGCCAGCAAGGAGGACCGTCCTCCGACCAGCGCCGACGACGACGGGTTCACCATGGCCGAGGTGGTCGTCTCACTCGCGCTGTTCACGGTGGTGTCCTTCGCGGTCATGCTGGCGATGGTCACCCTGGTGAAGCTGACCGGCGTCACCCAGAACCGGGTCGCCGCCTCGAACCTGGCGCGGCAGGAGATCGAGAAGCTGCGCGGCCAGAACAGCACTGCCAGCCAGCTGGACGCCTCCGCCTCGACCGTCGCGCTCAAAGGAACCAGCTTCACCATCACCCCGATCATGACCCCGGCCGCCACCGCGCTCTGCGCGCCCGGCGCCGCCCGCAACGTGACGGTCAAGGTGAGCTGGAACGACAGCTCCAACCGCACCGTCCGCTACGACACGGTGTTGTCGTGCTGAGCCGGACCCGACGTGCGGCGCGCGCCCGGCTGGCCCACGACGAGCGGGGCATCACCCTTGCCGAGTTGATGGTCAGCATGATCCTGACGACCATCCTGGGCACCATGGCGGTGATGTTCTTCGTCGGCGCCAGCCATGCCGGTTACAAGACCGTGCTGACCAATCAGAACTCCGGTGACGCCCGGCTGACCCTGGACAGCTGGACCTCGATGTTGCGGATGGCCGGCTGGCTGGACCCGAGCATCAAAGCCGACCGGTTCGAGGAGATCACCAGCACCAAGATCGTCTTCTACGCCAACCTCGGCAACCGCTCGACTGCCGTCAGCGGCGCCTTCACCGCACCTGCCGCGACCACCAAGGTCGCGCTGATGTTGCGGGTCAGCAACCCGGCGACCGGCGTGGGCCAGCTCATCGAGGTCGTCTTCAAGCCGGACAACACCACGGTGCACTCGGTGCGCCAGCTCGGCTTCAACGCCAAGGCCACCGCCGGCCAGCCGATCTTCCAGCCGTACTCGCGGATCGGCAGCGCGATCGACCTGACCCAGCTGGGCTGCCTGCGCGGCTCGACCCCCACTGCCGGGTTGTGCCTGCAGAGCGGGCAACCCAATTCCGGCATGCTCGACCCCAGCATCGGCGCCGGCTCGCTGGCCGTGACCTCGGGAAACCATCGCGGCAACCCGGCGCTCAACGTCGACAAGGCCCTGAACCAGATCGGCAGCATCGCCATCGCCTTCACCGCCGTGGACCCCTCCAACACCAGCAGCATGGCCTTCACCTCGCTGGCCTCGGTGAGCTCGGGGTACCCATCATGAGAGACCGGGGGCCGGCCGCCATGAGAAGACCACCGAGCCGGAAGGGCCCGTGGGCCGCCACCCGGCGTGGGTTGCTGGCCAGGCTGGGCCGCGAGGACGCCGGCCAGAGCCTGGTGCTGGTGATGATGATCAGCATCATGGCGATGCTGATGCTCGCCACCGCGACCACCGCGCTGACCGGTCAGATCAAGCCTGCCAGGGCCAGCGTCGACGCCGGCGAGGCGACCGCGGCGGCACAGGCCGGAATCGAGAACTTCCTCAGCTGGGTCAACACCAACTGCCCGCCGACGGACGGTTTCGAGTGCGCCCTGCTGGCCACCGGAATCACCAACAAGGCCGGCATCACCAATCCGCGGATGCAGCAAGGCGTTCCGATCACCGGCGGCGACGGGGTCACCAGCGTCGAGTCCTACTGGTGGACGGTCACCTTCGCCACCTCTGGCCTGGCCCGGGTCAAGTCGGTCGGCCAGGTGCCCACCGGCAAGCCCAGCCCCAAGTACCTCACCAAGACCCTGGTCGCCGACGTCGACGCGATGCCCAGCTTCAACAACTTCCAGTACTACACCAAGTACGAGACCTACTCCGCGGAGTTCATCAACAGCTTCTACAAGGCCCGTTCGGTGCAGGTGACCTCGGCGGCGAACCTCACCGGCACCTCGATCAGCGGCAAGAGCAAGCCCGGCAGCCTGCAGTGGGGTGGCACCTGCACCTACGTCAACGCCAGCACCACCCCGCTGTGCGACTCCAGCCACAGCACCAACATCTGCGACGACCTGTACTACCCCAACGGCGCCGGGCCGGGCCGGGGCACGCACACCGGGTGGAACAACGCCAGCCGGCGGCCCTCCACCGCCATCCAGGCGGCCATGGGAACCGATTCCAGCTTCGCCTACTTCACCGAGAACGGCTCCTACACTCCCGCCTCCGGCTCGCCGACCTCGGTGACCCACAACGACACCTGCGACTCCTCGATGGAACCGAACATGGTGATGAACGGCCCGGTCTACAGCCAGGACGCCTACCTCATCGACCGTGGCAAGGACACCGGAAACTCCAGGAACAGCAAGCCGAACTTCGACGGCGCCGCCTACACGGTGTGGACCGGCACGGTCAACGGCAGCCAGCAACCGGCGGGCCCCAACGGCGGTTACATGAGGGCCTACCCGGAAACCAACGGCGAGGCCACCCTCACCGAGAACTACCCGACCGCCGGCTCCGGCAACAGGGTGTTCCCGATCTACCAGTCCAACGCCCTGGAACTGCCCGAGGACGCCACCGAGGCGCTGCCGATGGCCCAATGCGTCTACACCGGTCCCACCCGGATCGCGATCCTCGGCAACACCGCCCGGATCACCAGCCCGCTGACACCGGCCGGCTCCTCGGCCTGCTACCGCAGCACCGGCACCTTCGCCAACGTCAACACCGTCGACAGCGAGGGTCAGAGCACCACCGACCCCTCGGGCGGGGTCATCAACGCGGTGGTCCCGCTGTCGCGGACGCTGATCTACGTCAAGAACCCCGACCCGTCCGTCAAGCCGACCCAGGCGACGGTGGCCAGCCCGGTCTTCAACACCACCACCGCGCTCACCATGCCGCCCGCCGCTGTCAGCAACACCCTGGCGGGCACCTGGACGGACGAGGCCTCCTACGTCGCCACCGCGGCCTGCCCGGCGGCAGGCCCGGCCAGGCGCCGCAACCTCGACTGCGAGACCGGCACGGGCACGCCCAAGAACGACGTCTTCGCCGCCATCAAGACCGCGACGGACGCCGAGCTGGCCACCGCCAGCCCCACCACGGCCACCCTCACCAGCGCGATCACCGACAAGCTGAGCGCCGCGTCGCGGACGGTCGGCACCACCGTGAACTCGCGCTGGTACACCGTCACCGTCACCGCCGCCGCGCCGAGCGTGACCACGACGACCCCCGAGACGGTCACCGGCGGCTTTCTGCAAACGCAGACGGGCAAGGGATACAACACCACGACCCAGCGCTGGACCGTCGAGCTCGACCGGGTCGTCTGCACGTCGCTGTCCACGAAGGGCGCCTGCGTCACCACCGCCACGCCGATCGTGCAGGGCGTGCTGAGCAAGACCGCCAGCGCGGCCGCGGGCTCTCCGGTCAACACCACCCAGAACTTCCCGTGGCGCGGAAAGCAGCCGGGCGACACCGGCTACGACGCGAGCAAGACCTACACCGACCCGGCCAACGACGTCACCCCCTACTACCACGGCTACGGCGACGTCTACGTCGAGGGCAGGACCACCGGCAACGTCTCGATCGTCGCCGAGCACGACATCGTCATCACCAACGACCTGACCTACAACAACCCCACGGTCACCAGCACCAGCGACGGCCTGGCCCTGATCGCCAACCACAACGTGCGGATCTACCGGCCGATGACCTGCGCCGCCGACGGCGCCCTCAACGCCACCACCGCCGGGTACTGCCCCAACGACCTCAGCGGGGTCTACACCGACAACCTGAGCTGGCCGGTCGCGAACAACTACCCGTCCCACATGTACGTGCCCAGCAGCGCCCCGTCCATGACCAACGGAGGCGCCGGATTGATCTACGCGACCGTGTTCACGCTGCGCGGCTCGTTCATCGCCGACAACTTCTACCGCGGCGAGATCGGTCACGGCGTCAACATCTACGGCGGGCTGTACCAGTACCACCGGGGCGCGACCAGCATGCCGTACCAGGGCCGGCCGTACCAGGGCTCGGGAACCAAGATGCCGGGCATCTCGGTCACCTACAACTTCGACAACATGCGAGCCGGTCAGGCGGTGAACGGCGGCCTGCGGGTGCCCTACATCCCCCCGCCGGACGGGCGACTGACCAGCAACACCTGGAATGTCATCAGCATCTCGACGGCGTCCTGAGATGCTCAGGCCGATAGTCGCCGCCGAGGCGGCCCGCGCCCGCCGACGGGAAGGTCTGCGCCATGTGGTTCCTGCTCGTCGTGGTGGCGGTGTTCGGCCTGGCGATCGGGTCGTTTCTCAACGTCGTGATCTACCGGGTGCCCAACGGCCAATCGCTGATCACGCCGGCCTCGCGCTGCCCGAGCTGCAACACCCCGATTCGCCACCGGCACAATGTGCCGGTCCTGGGCTGGCTGGCGCTACGGGGCCGCTGCGCCGACTGCGCGGCGCCGATCAGCGTCCGGTACCCGCTCATCGAATCGGTCACCGCCGTGGCGTTCACGCTGGTGACCTGGCGGCTGCACTCCATCGACAGGCTGCCGGGCCTGCCGGCCTGGCTCTACTTCACCGCGATCGCGATAGCGCTGGCGGCGATAGACATCGACTGTCACCGGCTGCCGAACGCCATCGTGCTCCCGTCCTATCCGGTGCTGGCCCTGCTGCTGGCCGGGCCGGCGCTGTGGCAGCAGGACTATTCGGCGCTGCTGCGGACGGCGGTCGGGTCCGCGGCGCTGTTCGGCGGTTACTTCGCGCTGGCTCTGGCCTATCCCAAGGGGATGGGCTTCGGCGACGTCAAGTTGGCCGGCCTGATCGGCGGCATGCTCGGCTGGCTGAGCTACTCGGCCCTGCTGGTCGGGGCGTTCACCGCGTTCCTGCTCGGCGGAGTGGCGGGCGTCGCGGTGATCGCGAGCAGGCGTGGCAGCGGCAAGACGCCGTTGCCGTTCGGCCCCTTCATGCTCACGGCCGCGGCGGTGGCGTTGTGCCTGGCCCAGCCGTTGATCGACGGCTACCTCGACCTCACCGGGCTCTGAGCCCATCCCCTCTCTCACCCTGCGCTGCCATTCTCCTGGAGAAGCGATGAAGCACCGTCAGATCTGCAACCCCAAAATCGGAATCGTCAACCCCGACGGTCACGCCATCGGCCTGGACATCGGCGCGACCTCGGTGCGCGCGGCGATCCTGTCGCACGGCACCACCGACGGCCGCCCCTCGGTGAGCGTGCACGGCTGCGGCCACGTCGACCTGCCGCCCGGCGCGGTCGTCAACGGCGTGGTCTGCGATCAGAACGCGGTGACAGTCGCGCTGCGGCAGTTGTGGTCGAAGAACCACTTCGAGTGCCGCAACGTGATCCTGGGCATCACCAACCAGCAGACCGTGGTCCGCGACCTCCCCATGCCCAAGCTGCCCCATGACCAGCTGATGAAAGCGCTGCCCTACCAGGCTCGTGAAGTGGTGCCGCTGCCGCTGGACCAGGCCCTGATCGACTGGCTGCCCCTGGGCGAGCCCGATCAGGCCACCGGCATGGTGCCGGGGTTGCTGATCGCCACCCCTCGCTCTCCGGTGCTGGCCGCCGTTCAGGCGATCGAGAGCGCCGGCCTGCAGGTCGCCCGGGTGGATCTCTCCTCCTTCGCCGCGCTGCGCGCCATCGCCGATGAGAATCACGGCGTCGAGGCGGTCATCGACATCGGCGCTCACATGACGAACATCATCATCCACCGGCACGGGGTGCCCAAGGTGGTTCGCGCGGTCGCTCGTGGCGGCCAGGAGCTCACCGACCGGATCGTGGACCGGGTGGGCTTGGAACCGGACCAGGCCGAGACCGCCAAGCGGGTGCAGGGGCTTCAGTCCACCAACCGCAACTTCACCGACGCGCTGGCCGAGGGGATCCGTCCCCTGCTGGCCGAGATCCGCGGCTCGGTCCACTACTTCGGAACCACCGAGGGCAGCGCGCCGGTCGAGCGGCTGGCGCTCACCGGCGGCGGGTCGGCCCTGCCCGGCCTGGCTGAGCTGCTGGGCGAGCACCTGTCCCTGCCGGCCAACGTGATCGCTCCGATGCAGCACGTGCGCAACCGGCTGGCGTCGAAAGAGCTTCAGAACGAGGACGCGGAGCTGTCAGCCACCGCGGTGTCGGTAGGACTGGCGATGGGAGCAGCGGCATGACCACCATGCAGCCACGTGAGCTATGGAGCACGATGCCGGGTTGGGGCATCGTCGCCAACCTGATCCCGCCCGAGGTGCTGCAGGCCCGGCGAGTGCGTGCCATCCGCAAGATGGTGGCCTACCTGCTGTGCGCGCTGGTGCTGCTCGCCGGCATCGGTTACGGCTACGCCTTCTACCGCAGCCAGCAGGCCGCCGAGACCCTGGCTGCCGAGCAGAGCCGGACGTCGCAGCTGCTGGCCCAGCAGAAGCGCTACGCCGATGTCACGCTGCTGCAAGGCACCGTGGCCGGCGTGCGCACCGAGCTGTCCCAGCTGCTCGAGAGCGACGTCGACATGTCGGCTCTGGTCAACTCGGTCCTCAAGCAACTCCCCCCGGGCGCCACCGTGAGCCAGCTCGCGGTGACCATGTCACCGCCGGCAGGCCAGCAGGCGAAGGTCAACCCCGCCTCGGGCACCGCGTCCCTGGACACCTCCGGACGCCCTCACATCGGCCTGATCACCGTCACCGGCCAGGCGCAGCGAGTGCCCGACGTGTCGACGCTGGTCGACCGGCTCGGCAGCCTTCCGGGCTTCCTGGACCCGTATCCGACGTCCAACACGACCAATGACAAGGGCGCCTTGTTCACGATCCAGTTCACCATCAACGACAGCCTGTTCTCCCACCGTTACGACCTCACTCCCAAGACCGGAGGCAACTGATGAACGCGGCCAAAGGCGATCGGGTGTGGCAGGCCGGCGGCGCGGCGGCGGCTGTGGTGATCTCAGCCGTGGCCTGGTTCATGGTGGTCAGCCCGGAGCTGTCCAACGCCGCCTCGCTGGACGAGCAGACCCTCGCGGCGCAGACCCAGAACCTCACCCTGCACTCCAAGATCCACCGGCTGCAGGCTGACAACTCCAACATGGACGCCCTCGTCGCCTCGTTGCGCCAGGCTCGCACCGCCCTTCCGGTGGACAGCAGCCTGGCCGCGTTCACCCGCCAGCTCAGCGGCTACGCCGGCCAGCACCATGTGAGCATCAGTGGGATCACCGCAGGCGAGCCGATGGCCCTGACCTCGACGGCGCCGGCCGCACCGGCCGCGGCCGGGTCCTCGCACGCCGCCCCCGCGGCCGGCTCAGCGCCCGTGACACCGCCGGCGGCCGGCGCCGTTCCTGCGGCCGGGGGGACGTACGCCCTGCCGCTCACCGTCGTCGTCAAGGGGGCGGCAGCCGACGATCTGCGCTTCCTGGCGGCCGTTCAGGGTCCGGGCAAGCGGGCCGCCCTGGTCTCTGGAGCGCAGCTGACCGGCGACACCACCAAGGGTGGCGCCGCCATGCAGCTGACCATCCAGCTGCAGCTGTTCGTCGCGCCACAGCCGCCGAGCGCGGTCGACGCCCTGCTGCAGCGGTTGTCCGACACGCCGAAGTGACACGGCGGTCCCCCAGCCTGGCCCAGCGGGCCGGCCGCTGAGGGACCGAGCACACGCAAGAAGGGCTCGGCGAGGGTTGTCCCTCGCCGAGCCCTTCTGCTGTCTAGCCAGTCTTACTGGATGGAGCTGGGCCTTACTGGTCTCACTGGATGGAGCTGGGCCCTACTTGGCGTTGACCGTGAGCGTCGGGCTGGTGGAACCCAGGTGGTTGGCAGTGTCGGTCGGGGTGAACTGCGCCCGCACCTGTGACTGCCCCTTCGCCACCGCAGCGGTGAACGAAGCCTGACCATTCGCGCCCACCGGCGCCTGACCGACGAGCACACCCTTGACGTAGAAGGCGACAGCGCCGACGGCAGGCTTGCCGTTGTTCAGCGTGACGGTGGCCGTCATCCGCACCTCGAACTTGCTCTTCACCTTCGCCACGGTCGCGGTGAGGCCGGTGGTCGAGACCGCCTTGTCCACCGTGAACTGCACGACCGCGGAGGTCGAGCCGGTCACCTGCTCCGTCGACGGCACGAACGTGGCGGCGATCTGGTAGGTCCCCGCCGCGGTCGTCGCCGGCATCTGGTAGCTGGCCTGTCCCGAGCTCACCGGAACAGTCGCCAGCACCGTGCCACCGGTCGTCTCGAAGCGCACCGAGCCACTGGGCGTCCCGCCGTCGCTCTGGGCGACGGTCGCCGTGAGCGTGGCCGGGGTGCTGGCGCCGTAGGTCTGCGACGGCGCCGAGGTAGCGAGCGTGGTCGTGGTGCTCATGAGCTGGCGCACCGTGATCGGCACCGTGGTCGTGGTGCCGGTCTGAGCCCCGGTCACCGTCAGGTTCTGCTGCCCGGCCGGCACGCCGGCGGGAAGGGTGAAGCTGACGGTGGCGGCGCCGTACTCATCGGTGATCGCCGTTCCGATCGTGTTGTCCACCGCGAACGACCCGAGCGCGGTGCCGCCGAGGCTCACGTTCACCGCGGTGTCCTTGCGGTCAGCAGCGGTGCTGAAGGCCAGCGACGAGAGGTTGAAGCTGACCTGCTCACCCGGCAGGTAGGACGCCGGGGCGCCGGCCGGGAACATCACGCCGACAGAACGCTGCGTGTAGTCCGGCGCGACGGGGGTGTGGTCGTCCATGTACTCGACCATGGCCTGCAGGTCGGTCTGCCCGGTGTCCTTCTTGTTGACACCCTGGGCGAACACCCCGAAGTTGTCACCACCGGCGGCCAGGAACGAGTTCACCGTGACGGAGTAGCTGGCCGTCGGGTCGATCGCGCTGCCGCCGAGCCACATGCCGGTGATCCGGCTGCCGGCCGCCGCCCGCGGGTCGTAGGTGTAGGTGAAGCCCTCGGAGATGCCGAGCCGCAGGAACGGCCGGGCCGCGCCCGCCGGCTGCCACTGCTGCTCGAGCGCCGTCTTGAGCTGGGCGCCCGTCAGCTTGAGGTTGACCAGAGTGTTGGCGAACGGCTGCACATTGGCCGCCTGCCGGTAGGTCAGGGTGTTGGGATAGGTCGAGCTGCTGCCGACCATGTCTGCCCGCAGTCCGCCGGGGTTCATGAAGGCGATCTGCGCGGAGCCGGTGGTCGCGCCCTCGGTGGCAGTCTGCTGCACCTCGGCGACCAGGTTGCCCAGCGTCGACTCACCGCCCCGGTTCTCAGCGCCGCTGGAGAGCTTGGCGCGGTTGAACGGACCGGTGATCTCACCCAGCGGCTGGGCGCCGAGCACAGCGGCGTCGGCCACTGCCTTGTCGACGATCGCCTTGGTCGGCGCGTCGGTCGGGTAGGCCGGCGACTTCACCAGCGGCAGGATGTTCTGCTGGAGCCCGGTGACCTCACCGGTTCCGGAGTCCACCGTGAACAGCAGCTGGTTAAGGTTGTAGCCGTACTGACCGGCCGAGACGACCGGCCGGGTGGTGACCTCGCGACCCGCGCTGACCCAGCCCGGAACCGTGACCGAGTGGTTGTAGGCCAGGTGGGTGTGACCGGACACGATCGCGTCGACGTTGTCGTTCACGCCGGTGACGATCTTGCCGAAGTCGGTGGCCGGGTCGGTGGCCGCGGACAGCGCGGTCGACTCGGCGCCTTCGTGCACGAGGAGCACGACGATCTCGGCGCCGGCTGCCTTGAGCTCGTTGGCGTGCCGGTTGGCCGCCACGACGGGTGACTCGATCTCCAGCCCGGCGATTCCGGCGGGAGAGACCAGCTCGTTGAGGTGGTCGGTGACCGCGCCGACGAAGCCGACCTGGACACCGCCGAAGTCCTGGATCCAGGTCTCGGGCAGCGCCGCGGAGTGGTCATCGGCGTGGCGCACGTTCGCGCCCAGGTACTCCCACGCAGCGCCGCCGTAGGGGTTGGTCTCGGCGTTGTAAGGCGCCATCACGCGGTTGATCAGGTCGTCATAGCCCTGGTCGAACTCGTGGTTGCCCACCGCCGACACTTCCAGGCCCGCCTCGTTGAGCGCGTCGATCGTGGGCTTGTCGTGGGAGATGAACGACTCGAAGGTCGACGCGCCGATCAGGTCACCGGCGGCGGCGAACACCGTCTCCGGGTACTGGGCGCGCAACTGCTTCACCGCGCCGGCCAGCACAGCCGCCCCCGCCTCGACGCCCGAGGCCTGGATGCGCCCGTGGAAGTCGTTGATGCCAAGCACCTGCACGGTCTCGGTGGTCGAGCCCGCGAGCAGGCCCACGACCACCGGGTCGTGGTCGGAGGAACGGTAGGCGTCAGGCGAGTGGAAATCGGTGCCGTGGTAGTTCCAGCGGCTGTACTCCAGCGCCAGCGACTCACCGGAGTTGATGTTCCAGATGTCGGCCCCGGTGGAGCGCTGCAAGGCGTTGGCGTTGACCAGGATGTGGTCGAGCGAGCCGGACAGCCCGGAGAAGGAGTAGGAGTACTCGCCGTGGGCGTAGTGCTGCTCGACGTCGGTGTAGCCGGCGGCGCTCAGGACGTCGAGCGGGTCCTCCTTGCCGTAGGCGTTGAAGTCACCGGCGAGCACCACGGCCTTGGTCGCGGTGGCCGGGAGAACCGTGGGGATCCAGTCACGCAGTGCGGTGGCCTGGCGGACTCGCGACTCGTTGGACGCGCCCTGCCCGTCACCGGTGTCGGCGTCACCGGGCCACGGACCGGCCGAGCCCTTGGACTTGAAGTGGTTGACGACGAACAGGAACTTCTCGCCGCCGGCCTTGGGTGCGAAGACCTGCGCCACCGGCTCGCGGGCGTTGTCGAACGCGCCGCCGGACGAGCTGGCGGAGCCGAGGGCACGCGCGGCGCCGACCCGGTTGACCGCTGCCGGCTTGTAGATGATGGCGTTGGTGATGACGTCCATCTCGGCCACCGGCGGCAGCTCCGTCGAGGACGGGTTGGCGGCCCAGGTGCCTGCGCCGGCATCGGCGTTCAGCGCGGCCACCAGGGTGTTGGTCGCCTCGTCGGGGGTCTCACCCAGGCGAGCCGAGTTCTCGATCTCCATCAGGCCGATCACGTCGGCGTCCAGGGCGTTGATGGCCTTGACGATCTTGATCTGCTGACGCGCGAGGTCCTCGGCGTCCCAGGCGCCGCGCTGCTCGCAGCCGCCGTTGACCGTGGCGCCGTTGCCGTCACGGTCCTTGAACGAGGTGCAGCTGGCGTCGTCGGTGCCGAGGGTGGTGAAGTAGTTCAGCACGTTGAACGAGGCGACCTTGAGGTCGGCGTTGCCGATCAGGGCCTCGTCCGGCGCGGCGGTGCGGGTGTTGGCGAAGGTGGCCGGGGAGTTGGCGTTGGCCGGGCCGGTGACCGTGGTGGTGGGCTGGAACTTCCACGCGCTGTTACGCCAGTCGACGATCACGTCGCTGGTGAACGTGACGGGCGCGCCCACCCGGACCGGAGCGGACTGCGAGACGTAGGGCGGGGTCAGCGCCCCGTTGACCAGCACGCCGCCACTGGTGGCCAGGTAGTTGACGCTGGAGCCGTCGTCCAGGGTGATCGCCCGAGCCGCGTTGTCCGCCTCGGTGGCGCTGGAAGCGGCCGGACCAGGTTCTTCGACCTCGGTCCGCTGAATCAGCGGCTTGGAGCCTGAGGCCAGGCCGACCTCTCCGTACTGGTTGGTGGTGAAGGTGTTGGTGACGGTGTAGGCGCCGGTCGGGCGGTACAGCATGCCCTCCAGCGACTCGCGCGCGGCGTTGGTGGCAGGCCAGCTCGAGGTGGTCGCGGCGGTCACGCCCGCGGGCGGGTCGGCCAGGTCGACGACGTCAGCGGCGGCCACGTTGATCTCGGTCATGCCGAAGAACTCGACGACTCCACCGGTGACCTGGACGTAGTTGCCGATCTGCACGGCCGCGGGCAAGGCGCCAGTGGACTGGAAGACGAAGACGCCGTCGGAGGTGGTGTCAGTGGCCGGGTCAACCGGTCCGCCGGTGCCCGGCGTCTGGATGTAGTAGCCCTTGAACCCGCCGGTCGGGTAGGCCGCCGTGACGATGCCCTTGGTGGTGACGGTGGCGCCGACGAGCGGTGACTCCGCGCCCGCGCCCTGGATCTCGGCGATGGTCTTCTCGGTCGCGGTCGGAGGCGGCGGGGTGACGGTGGTGCAAGCAGTGCCGCAGGCCACCGGGCTCGGCGCGCTCGCGGTGAAGTCCGCGGCGTTGTTGGCGGTGTTGTCGTGAGCGGCGTTGCGCGAGACGGAGTTGGTGTTGCTCGGCGCGGGCGTCGGGCCGGCGCCGGCGAAGTCGTTGGCGGTGGTTCCGAAGCCGACGAAGTCGACGACGGCGGCGTTGCCGTCGCAGTCGGCGCCGCAGGTCAGCGCGCCGGTGGTGTTGACGAGCGCGACCTTGCCGGCCGTGCCACTCATCGCGATGGTTCCGGTGACGTCGGAGGCGACGTCGGTGGTGCCACCGGCGCCCTGGGCCTCGCGCACGACGTAATGGCCGCCGGGCGGCAGGGTGCCGGTCAACGCGGTGGTCGCCCAGGAGGTGCCGGTGGCGGAGGCGTACTGGACCGACCAGCCGGCGAGGTTCACGGCCGAGCCGCTCTTGTTGTAGAGCTCGATGAAGTCCTGCTTGTAGGTCGCGCCGGCGTTGCCGCCGCCGCCGTAGACCTCGTTGATCACAACGGGTGCCCCGCTGCTGGCCCCGGCCCAGGCCGAAGTCGGCACGGCCAGCCAGCTGCCGGCCACCAGCGCCGTGCTGGCAATTCCACTTATCAAAGCTTTACCGCGTGCGCGCATGCACAATCTCCGTGTCAGGACAGGGGAGGACGGCACCCGCGATGAGTGGGTGCCGAGAAATGTCGGATACGGCGACGGTAATCGAACAGCGAGGCTCCGTATAGCCCTGAAACCCGCAAGAAATCCGCAAGTTTTTGGGCACGACTGCCCTAACACGACGGTCTATGTGGGTTTTACCGGTGTGTTGCCCGCGTTTATCACAGAGAGTTCGCACGCTAATTGCGGACAGTGATGACCGCGTCCTATGAATTGTGTCACAAACGCTTACAGGACGGCCGTTCAGAAATAGTTGAAAGCTCAATCGAGTTCTGTCAGCATCAGTCTTCAGAGCATCATTGACCCAGCTCACCAGGAGGTCGCCATGTCCGTCTTTCGGCTCAACCACGCCGTTCTCTACGTCCGCGACGTCGCCGCCAGCGTGGCGTTCTATCACGACGTCTTCGGCTTCGAGCGAATCGGGGGCGGGGGTCCCCCCGGCGCGGCGTTCCTGCGGGCGCCGGGCTCGTCCAACGACCACGACCTCGGCCTGTTCGAGATCGGCGGGCAAGCCGGCGCCTCGGGCGCCGGGCGCAGCACCGTCGGGCTGTACCACCTGGCCTGGGAGGTCGACACCCTCGGGGACCTGGAAGAACTCGCCGGCAAGCTGACCGCCCTCGGCGCCCTGGTCGGCGCCTCGAACCACGGCACCACCAAGTCGCTGTACGGCCGCGACCCCGACGGCCTGGAGTTCGAGGTCGTCTGGCTGATCCCCGCCGACCTGCTGACCGAGGCTGATCAGACAGCCTCGATGCGGTCGCTGGACCTCGCGGCCGAGATCGCCCGGTTCGGCCCGAACACGCGGGGCGGCTTCGGCGTCTCCCGCGCTGCTGTCACCGCTGCTGGCTAAGCTGCCGCACCGCCGCTCGCGCTCGCTGGTCAGCCCTTCCCCACGGTTGGCATCAGTCGGATAACTACCCGGCCGACTGGGCCACCGGCACGCTCGGCGAGGGTGTCTCATGACATCGCGAGGCCGGCCCGCGAGAAGGGCAGACCAGCGAGAAAGGCGAGCTCATCAGCAGCTTAGGCATCGGCCGACTGGCCCTGCTCCTGCGAGCCCTGTGGTGGCGCCGGGGCCTGTCGGCGGCGACCCTGCTGGTGGCCGTGATCACCATCGGCGCCGGCTCGCTGGGCCCGCTCTACGCCCGCGCCGCCGACGAGTCGACGCTGCGTGACCGGCTGACCTCCTCCGCCAGCGACGCCGCGCTGCACTTCAGCTTCACCCGCGACATCCAGACCGAGGCCGACCTGGACGCGGCGGCCGCCCTGGGCCCGGAGCCGGGCAGCGTCAAGGCCTATCCCCGCACGCTGGTCTCGGCGGTGCTGCCGGCCAGGGCCTCGACGCCGGCGCAGGTGGCGATCGGCGACGTGGGACCCCACACCCGGATGATTTGGCGGGCCGATGCCTGCGCGCACCTGACGCTGACCCGAGGCCGGTGCCCCGCCAGAGCCGGCGAGGCGCTGGCCAGCGAACGCACCCTGCAGGGCGACTACGGCTGGCGACTAGGCGCCCGGTTGACGCTGTCGAACCTGCCGCAGACCGTGACCGTCACCGGATTCGGCGACCCGGCCCAGCAGATCGCCGCGGTCACCGTGGTGGGCGCCTACCGGCTCGCCAGGGTCGCCGATCCGTTCTGGCAGGGCCACAGTTACTTCGACGCCCACCCCGGCCCAGGTGAGTCCCCCGACACCGTCGACGCGCTGTTCGTCGACCGCGCCGAGCTGCCGCCGCTGTTTCCCGCCCGGGTGCAAGTGCAGGTCGACTACCCGATCGAGGCCACCGAGGTCCGGCTGTCTGGCACCGCGGCGCTGGCAGCCGACGTGTCCAGGCTGAGACAGCTGCGCTCGGACCCCGGCGTCGGCGACCACTTCAGCACCGACGTCCTGGCGGTGCTGGCCGCGGCCAAAGCCGAGCAGCGGCTGATCGACGTGTCCACCCTGCTGGTGTCACTGCAGTTGGCGGTGCTGGCCTGGCTGGTGCTGTTCCAGGTGATCGCCGACGCGGTCGAGGCCAAGGGCTCGGAGATCGCGCTGGCCAAGCTGCGCGGCCTGGGACCGGCGGCCACGATCCGGTTCGGACTGGCTGAGCCGATGCTGCTGGTCGCGCTGGCCACGCCGTTGGGGCTGCTCGGCGGCTGGCTGTCGGTGCGGCTGTTCGCGGCCACCGAGTTGGTCCCGGGGACCCCGGTCGACCTCACCCGGGCCACCGCGGTGGCGGTCGCGGCGTCCCTGGCCGGCAGCCTGGCCGCGGCGGCCGCCGCCAGCCGCAAAACCCTGCGGCGGTCGGTGTTGGAGCAGTGGCGGCGGACCCCGGGCCATCAGCCCAGCAGGCTGATGCTGGCGCTGGACCTCGTGCTGGCCGCCGCCGCGGTGTTCGGGTTGGTGCTGCTGCGCCGAGCCGGCCGGGACGGCAGCCCGCAGCCGACCACGTTGCTAGCGCCGGCGCTGCTGGTCTTCGCCGTGGCCCTGCTGGGCATCCGGCTGCTGCCGCTGGCGCTGCGCCCGCTGCTGCCGATGACCCGTGGCTCCGGGCGGATCGGGCTGTTCCTGGCGGCCCGGCAGGTGGTGCGCCGGCCGGCCGGGCTGCGGCTGGCCGCGCTGCTGGCGGTCGCCGTCGGGCTGGCCATCTTCGCGATCGCCGGCGAGGGGGTGGCCAGCCAGAACCGCGAGCTGCGAGCCCGGGTCGAGGTCGGCGCGAGCGCGCTGGCGCCGGTGCAGTACGAGCCGCTGCGTGACCCGGTCGCCGCCACCCGCAAGGCCGACCCGGACGGCCGGTGGGCGATGGCCACCGCCTCCTGGCTGCCCGACGGCGGCGGCTCGGTCACCGGCCGGGTGCTGGCCGTCGACGCCGGCAGGCTGGCCGCGGTGGCCTACTCCGGCGGCGCCACGCCGGCGCCGGCCGAGGCGGCCAAGGCGCTGCTGCCTGCGGACCTGCCGGCGCCCCTGCAGGTCCGGGCCACCCGGCTGCGGGTGCGCGTCGAGGCCGTCGAGCTCAGTCCCGGCGCCCGGCCGCACGTGCTGCTCACCCTGCGGGCGCCCAACAAGCCGGCCATCAACGTCCGGGCCGGCACGCTGGCCCCCGGCGAGCACCAGTACACCGCGACGGTCGGGTGCGCCGGCGGCTGCACCCTGACCGACATCACCTGGGACCGGCCGATCAGCACCTTCGGCAAGCTGACCGGCGTCGTGCGGGTCAGCCAGCTGGAGTTCTTCTCCGACGGCCGGTGGCAGCCGCTGGACAGCGGGCTCGCCACCGCCGGCGACTGGCGGCCCAAGGCCAGCCCCCTGGGGAACTCCGAGGACAGCCTCAGCGTCACCGAAGGCGGCCTGCAGGACGTCTACAGCAGCCAGACCGGCGGCTCGGCCGGCATCACCCACGCCGACAGCCCCCGGCCGCTGCCGGTGCTCGCCTCCCCTGCCGGCTTGGTGCCCGAGGCGGCGAGCCTGCCCGAGCTGCGGATGACCGATCTGACCGGCTCCGCGGCGCCGTTTCAGGTGGTGGGCAGCCCGGCGGTGCTGCCCTCGGTGCTCGACGCCGGGGTGCTGGTCGATGTGACGGGACTGCGGGCCCAGCTGCCGGCCTTCGACAGCGAGGCCAGCTGGTCGATCTGGCTGGGACCGGCCGCGCCGGCCGACGCGATCGACCGGCTGCGAGCCGCCGGACTGGTGGTGGAGCCCGGCGCCACCAAGGCCGGCCGGCTCAGCGAACTGGGCCGGCAGGGCCCGGCGTTGGCGTTGCGGCTGCTGGTGGTCTGCGCCATCGCGGGCTCGATCCTGGCCATCGGTGGCACCGCCATCGCGATCGCCTCGACCGGCCGGCGCCGGACCTTCGAGCTGGCCTCACTGCGCGCCGTCGGGATCAGCCGGCGGACCCTGCTGGGCGCCTGCGTCCTCGAGCAGTTCCTGCTGCTGGGGGCTGCCCTGCTGCTGGGGGTGCCGGCCGGCTACCTGGCCGCCCGCTGGGCGATGCCCTCGGTCCCCCAGTTCGCCGACCAGACCCCGGTGGCGCTGAGCTACCAGCCGGCTCTGACGGGCGTCCTGCTGTTCGCGCTGGCCTTCCTGCTGCTGCTGAGCGTCACCGCGGTGCTGGCCGGCCGGGCGCTGCTGCTGGCCGCCGCGCCGGCCAGGTTGCGGGAGGCCGAATGAGCGCGCGCATGCTGCAGACCGGCCTGGCCATCTACTGCGAGCACCTGAGCCATCACTACGAGATGGACGGCCAGCAGGTCACCGCTCTGGACAACGTCGAGTTCAGCGTGGCGGCCGGTGAGTCGGTCGCGCTGCTCGGGCCGTCGGGGTCGGGCAAGTCGACCCTGCTGAGCCTGCTCGCCGGGCTGCTGCGGCCCACCTCCGGCCAGATCTACCTGGGCGCTGACGACATCACCGTGATGAGCGAGCCGGAGCTGCTGCGCCTGCGCGGTCAGCGGATCGGCGTGGTGGTGCAGAACCCCTCGCGCAACCTGCTGCCCTACGGCACTTCCGAGCAGAACATCTCCTTCGCCCAGCGCGCCCTGCGCGGTTACCGGCGGGTCGACCTGCAGGCGCCGGCGGAGTTGCTGGCCGGGCTGGGGCTGTCCGAGCTCAGCGGGCAGCGGGTCTCGCGCCTGTCCGGCGGCGAGCAGCAGCGGCTGTCGGTCGCGGTGGCGATGGCCGGTTCGCCGGGGCTGCTGCTGGCCGACGAGCCGACCTCGCAGCTGGACACCGCCAACCGCGACAAGGTCGGGCAGCTGCTGACGCGGATCACCGCGAACTTCGGCACCACCGTCGTGGTGGTGACCCACGATCCGGCCGTGGCCGCCGCGCTCGGGCGCAGCGTCACCATCACCGAGGGCCGGGCCGATGACCGCGATCAGCAGCGCGAGCAGTTCGCCCGGGTGGACGCTCAGGGCGCGGTGCAGCTGCCGCCGGACGTGCTGGCCATGTTGCCGCCCGGTTCCCAGCTGCGGGTGGTGCGCAAGCCTGCCGGCGTGGAGTTCACAGCGGTCAGCCCCGAATCCGAGCGCCCCGGCGGTCCCCGGTGACCGCCCGGCATGCGGCCGCCGAGCCCGCGGGCGGCCAGTTGCCCCCGACGCTGGTAGCGGACCGGGTGGGTTACCGGCGGGCCGGGCGGGCGGTGCTGTCCGACGTGTCGGTCAGCGCCTATCCCTTCCAAGTGCTGGCGATCACCGGGCCGTCCGGCAGCGGCAAGTCGAGCCTGCTCGCACTGCTGGCCGGGCTGGAACCACCTGACAGCGGAACGGTGTCCAGGGCCGGAGCGCAGGTCGCCGGCACGGTGCCCGAGGGTTATGGCCTGGTGCTGCAGGGCTACGGCCTGGTCAGCGTGCTCAGCGCCGCCGAGAACGTCGAGATCGTGTTGCAGGGCCAGGCGGGCAAGGGTCTGGACCGCAACGACATCCTCGACCGCGCCGAGGACGCCCTGGCCGTGCTCGGCCTGGACGACGTCGCCGACCACCTCGTCGAGCAGCTGTCCGGCGGCCAGCAGCAACGGGTCGCGATCGCCCGGGCGCTGGTGATCGAACCCAGCGTGCTGCTGGCCGACGAGCTCACCGCCGAACTCGACCACCTGTCCAGGGAACGGGTGCTGGATCGAGTTTTCGCTTTGGCCGCCGCTGGTTCGACCGTGGTCATCTGCACCCATGACCCCGAGGTGGCGGCCCGCTGCCACCGCCAGATCGAGCTGACCAACGGCCGGCTCACCAGCAGCCGGCCATGAAACGGCCTGGGCGTCAGGTGGGACGCGCGGCCCTGGCGGCGTTCGGCGTGCTGGCAGTTGCGGCCTGTAACTACGTTTCCATCGGAATCGCGACCGCATCGCGAGCATTGAGATCACCACCTTCGACGCCCATAACAAGGTGCTCCGCGCCGCAACCGGCACCTCGATCGACCTACCGGACGTCATGAGGACCCGAAACGACCCTTGCGCCTGCTTCATCGTCAAGATCGCCTATGACAACACCGGCGAGCGATTCGTGGTCACCACGCAGTAGAACCGGATGAGCAGGACCGCACCCCTCCTCAACCCAGCAATTCGGCCAGCAGGTCAGGAATCTGGTTGAGCATCGACAGGTGGCCTTCGGTCGCGAACAGGTGCGCCTGCGCGCCTGGCACCTTGGCGGCCAGCCACTGGCCGTGCTCGAACGGCACCATGCGGTCCTGCCGGCCCTGCCAGACGTCGACCGGCACGCTGATCCGTCCGAGGTCGAATCCCCAGTCCTTGACGAAGGCAAGGTCATCGTCGCGCCAACCCGCGATGCCGGTGAGGACCGCCCGGCGCAGGGCACCGGCCATCTCATCGACGAACTCACCGGTCAACGCTGCCCGGTCCACCGGCGACAGCAGGCCGGCCATCGCCTCGGTGACGCCCTCGCCCGTCACCGTCGCCAACTCGGCGGCGAAGGACTCGAGCAACGGGCTGAGCTCGCCGGCGCCGGCCAGGGTCGCGCCGAACTCCCGCACGTTGTCCTGGCCCATGCCGGCGAAGAAGTCGATGCCGCGCGCGGGATAGGGCGCCACCCCGGCCAGCACCGCGACCGCCCGGCACCGCTCGGGCAGCAAGGCCCCGGCCGCCAGCGCGTGCGGGCCGCCGCCGGACCAGCCGAGGGTCACGAACTGCTCGACGCCCAAGGCGTCCAGCACTGTCTCGATGTCGGCGACGGCGTCTGCGACGCTCCGTCCCGGACGCGGCGTGGACTGCCCGTAGCCGGGTCGGGAGTAGCTGACGGTGCGCAATCCCAACTCGGCGGCGGGCCCGGTGACGCACCCAAAGAGCACCGCCGCATTCGGGGTGCCCGGCTGGAACAGCAGCACCGGGCCGCCCGCCGGGCCGCTGATAAGGTACTCCAGCGTCGCGCCGTCAGCGGTGGTCACGGTCGAGAAGGTCGCCACTGCTCGATCCTAGGACGGCCATTCTCGATCCTAGGACGCCACTGGCTGAGGGCTCGCGATAGGACGGGGCCCAGTGGCGGTGCGCCTGAAGGGCCGCGGGCGATAGCGTCCTGTGCCATGGGTCCCGTGCTGGTGCTGCTGCCGAGCCCGTTGCTGCCGGCGTCGGTGTGGCATCCGGTCGCGCGGCGGTTGGCCGAGGCGGGCTGGCAGGTCGCCGAGGTGGTCGACTCGCAGGCGCTTACCAAGCAGCCAAGCACTGCTGAGCAGGTGCGCGCCTGGTTTCTGAGCGCCGTTCCGGCAGATCGGGACGTGATCCTGCTCCCGCACAGCAACGCCGGCCTGTACGTGCCCAGCCTGGTCGCCGAACGCCGGGTCGCGGGCTACGTCTTCGTCGACGCCGCCTTGCCCCCGGCAGCCGGAGACGTCCGGCTCGCTCCGGAGGAGTTCTACGGCTTTCTGGCGGACAAGGCTGATTCCGACGGGATGCTGGCACCGTGGACGCAGTGGTGGGATGAGGACATCTCCGGGCTCTTTCCCAGCCCGGAGGCGCGGGAGCAGGTGGAGCGTGAGCAGCGTCGCATGCCGCTGGCGTACTTCGCCGGCACGCTGCCCGTGCCACCGGGCTGGGACGAGCGGCCGGGCGCCTACCTCGGCTTCTCCCAGACCTACGCCGCCGAGCGCGCGGCGGCGGTGGCACGCGGCTGGCCGACGGCGGTGCTGGACGGGCAGCATCTGCACCAGCTCGTCGCGCCCGATCAGGTCGCGGCCGAGATCCAGGCGCTGCTGGCGCAGATCGGGGCGCTGACACCGTGACCGAGCTGATCGTGGTGGCCGGGCCGCCCGGCGCCGGCAAGTCGACGGTGGCCGCCGTCCTGGCCGACGGTTTCGACACCAGCGCGCTGGTGGCCGGCGACGCCTTCTTCGCCTTCATCCGCCAGGGCTATGTCATGCCCTGGCTGGACGAGGCCGCCCAGCAGAACGACGTGGTCCTCGCGGCAGCGGCCGCGGCCACCGGGCAGCTGGTCAGCGGCGGGTACCCCGTCGTCTATGACGGGGTGATCGGCACCTGGACCCTGCCGGCCTTCCTGGCCGCGACCGGGCTCGGCCAGCTGCACTACGCCGTCCTGCTGCCCTCGGCGCAGTGCTGCGAAACACGCGTTCAGAGCCGCGTCGGGCATGGGTTCAGCGACCTGGCGGCGACCCGACAGGTGCACCGGATGTTCGCCGAGGCGCAGATCCCCGCCCGTCACCTGATCACTGACGAGGCGGCGGATCCGGCGGGCGTCGCCGCGCAGATCCGCGCCAGGATGGCCGACGGCACTCTGGTTTATCGGTTGGAGGATTGAGGTTCATGAGTCAGCGTCAACCTGCCGGTCAGCGGCAGATGGTGTCTTCGGGCGCGAGGTGGGAGTCGGCAGTCGGCTATTCGCGCGCCGTCCGGGTCGGCTCCTGGGTGTCGGTGGCCGGCACCACCGCCGCTCGGCCCGAGGGCGGCGCGGTCGGCGGCGAGGACATCGCCGAGCAGGCCCGGGAGGCGATCCGCCGGATCTCGGCGGCGCTGGAGCAGGTCGGCGCGAGCCTGGAAGACGTGGTGCGGACCCGGATGTTCCTCACCGACATCAGCCGCTGGGAGGAGGTCGGGCGGGCGCACGGCGAGTTCTTCGCCGACATCCGCCCAGCCTCGTCCATGCTCGAGGTCAGCGCCCTCATCGAGCCCGAGCTGCTGGTCGAGATCGAAGCGGACGCCGTGATCGGCTAGGAGGCTGACCCGCTGACCCGCTGACCCGCTGACCGGCTGACCGGCTGACCGGCTAGAAGGCGTAGCGGATGTTCAGCCAGGGCGCCTCGGCGGTGATCAGCTCCCGCAGCTGCCGCACCCCGTCGGCCTTGATGTTGTTGCGGTAGCGGACGTTCCAGCCACCGCTCTGAGACCGCTTCAGCTGCTGCAGCTCAGGCCGCCACAGGACGTCCTCGGCCTTGGGGTGCCAGCCCAGGTTGACCTCGTGCAGTCGCTGGTTGTGCGTCATCAGGATGATCTCAGCCGCGGCCTGGGCCTTGAACGCCTCGCCGGCGCCGTCGTTGATCTGGCCTAGCAGCTCTGCCCAGTCCGCCAGCCAGCCGTCGCGCAGCACCACCGGCGAGAAGTTCAGGTGCACCTCGTAGCCGGCCGCGACGAAGTCGTCGATAGCGGCGATCCGGTCCGCGATCGGGCTGGTGCGAATGTCCAGCAGCCGCGAGTCGGCTTCGGGCATCAGGGAGAACCGGACTCGAGTGCGTCCCTGCGGGTCGAGTCCGAGCAGGTCGCGGTTGACGTGCTTGGTGGCGAACGAGGCCTTGGCGCTCGGCTGGTCACGGAATGCGGCGATCAGGTCGGCGACATTGTCACTGACCAGCGCGTCGACCGAGCAGTCGCTGTTCTCGCCGATGTCATACACCCAGGCAGCCGGGTCGCACTGGTTCGGCTCGGTCTTGGGTCCCTGCCGGGCGATGTGCCGGGCGAGGTAGCCGATGATCTTGTCGATGTTGGTGAACACCGTGATGGGATTGGCGTAACCCTTGCGGCGCGGCACGTAGCAGTAGGAGCACGCCATCGCGCAGCCGTTGGCCAGTGACGGGGCGATCCAGTCCGCGGACCGGCCGTTCGGCCGGGCGGCCAGCGACTTCTTGACGCCGAGCACCAGGTCCTCGGTCTTGACCCGCACCCACCGGTCGATATTGCCGGCGTTGCCGTGCAGCTCCTCGATGTTCCAGTGTGAGTCGACCTCGATGATGTCAGCGCCGGGGAATCGGTCGAGGACCTGGCGCCCCCGCGGGCTGGCCAGCGCCTCGGGCTCGGCCCAGATGCGCCGCACCTGCAGCAACTGCCGGGGGGTGGGTGCGACGGCGGTGTTCGGTGCGACGGCGGTGTTCGGTGCGACGGCGGTCATGCTCCCTTCCTACCCGTCGGCTCTGACAAGGCGATTGACCGCTGAGCGGCGAATGACCCGCTATTTCCGGTGCAAACGGCTTCGCTCAGGCGATCAGCGCGGCCAGGGTGTCCGCTATCACAGCAGGCGCCAACCGGCAGCTCGCCCGTCCGACGTTGAGCTCGCAGCGGACCACCTTCGGGTCACCGGTCGGCGTCGCCGCAGGCCACGCCCAGATTCCAGCGTCCTCGGCCAGCCGCCGCGCGTTCTCGGCGAATCGGCCGGCCGGCACGTCGAACAGCAGGTGCATCATCGGTGTCTGCGGCGGATCGGGCACCACTCGCACCCCGGCGAGGCCGGCCACTTCGGCGGCGATCGCCCGGGCGTGCCAGAGCCGGGCCGGCATCTCGGCCAGCCGTTCGGGCAGCAGCGCCAGCGCCGACGCGGCGGCCGGCCATAGACCGGCCAGGGTGCCGCCAAGGCGTTGACGCCACTCGCGAACCTGCGCGACGTCAGCGTCCGAGCCGGCCACGCAGCAGCCCGGCAACGCCCCGATCCCCTTGTAGAACGAGACATACACCGTGTCGAACAGCGCCGCGATCTCGGCCGGCTCCCGGTCATAGCCTGCCGAGGCCTCCCACAGCCGGGCGCCGTCGAGGTGAACGGCGGCGCCCCGCTCGCGAGCCCAGCTCAGCTGCGCGACCAGCTCGTGCCAGTCCGGAAGCTGGCCGCCCAGATCACGTTGCGGCAACTCCAGCAACAGCGCGGCGACCGGTTCGGCCACCGCCTGGAGGTCAGCCACCGTCAGCAGCCGGTCCCACGTCCCGACCGGACGGCCGGTCAGCCCGTGCAGCCTGGAATGGGCCTGGCCTTCGTAGTTGTCGAGGTGGCACGCCGGATGCCACAGCACGGTGCAGCTGGCTCGCCGGTCGGCGTGCACCCGCAGCGTCGCGCCCTGAGCCATCGTGCCGCTGGGCAGGAACACCGCCGCCGGCTTGCCGAGCAGGCCGGCCACGTGCCGCTCCAGGTCGGTCACGACGCCGCCGTCGCCGTAGTGGTCGGGCGTCACGTCCGGGCTGATTGTGGCCAGCAACTCCGCGGGCCGCAGCGCCCCGTCACCGCTGAGGAACTCAGAGCACGCCGCTCGCCGGGCTCGGGTCTCAGCATCCACCCCGCCAGTCTGCCTCGGCCGGTCGCAGACCGGTGGGGCACGACCCGACCACCGCTGCCCGATGTCGACGATCGGCTAGCCTTGAGGCCATGAGCCAGCCAAGCGAGCCGACGGTCACCCGCTGGGCGGAGCTGGCCGGCCGCGCGTCCGGCGCCGACTACGCCGCCCGGTTCGCCCGGCTGGCTGCCGCCGGAAAGGACGTGCACGGCGAGGCCTCCTTCTGCGCCGAACTGGTCCCCGCCCCTGCCCTGGTGCTCGACGCCGGCTGCGGCACCGGCCGGGTCGCGATCAGGCTCGCCGAACTGGGCTACCGCGTCGTCGGGGTCGATGTGGACTCCTCGATGCTGGCCGAGGCCCGGCGAGTGGCGCCCGACCTGCGCTGGGTGAGCGCCGACCTCGCCGCGCTGCCCGGCCTGGACCGTCTTCTGCCACCAGCTCCCGCCGGCTCAGCGGGGGCCGGGCCGACCGATCCCGGACCTGCCAGCATGGACGCCGGCTTCGACCTGGTGGTCGCGGCCGGCAATGTCATCCCGCTACTGGCCCCGGGCACCCTGGACGCCACCGTCCGGCGGTTGGCCGCGGTGCTGGCGCCCGGCGGGCTGCTGGTCGCCGGTTTCGGCCTGGACTCCGCGCACCTGCCGACCGGCTGCCCGGTGACGCCGGCCGCGGACTACCTGACGGCCTGCGCCGGCGCCGGCCTGAGCGAGGTCGCCCAGCACGGCGGCTGGGACGACGTCGGCGAGCCGACCGGCTACCTGGTCAGCGTGCACTCCCGAGCCCGCTAGCTGAACGAGCCCAGCTGAGCAAGCCCGAGCTAGCTGACCGGACGCAGCACCTCGCGCCCGCCCAGGTAGGGGCGCAGCGCTTCGGGCACGGTGACCGAGCCGTCGGGCAGCTGGTTGTTCTCCAGCATCGCAGCGATATGCCGGTCGCAGAACCCGGTGGCCGAGATGGTGTACGGATGGACCATCTTGCCGTCGATGCGGGCCCGGATGCCGGCCCGGCGGGTCTGGTAGTCGCTGAGGTTGGTGTTCGACGTCAGCTCGCGGTACTTGCCGGTCGAGGGGAACCACGCCTCGACGTCGTACTTGAAGAAGCCGGGCGCGGCCACGTCGGCGGAGCTGCAGATGATCGTCTGGCTGGGCACGTTCAGCGCGTCGATGAACGCGACCTCGTTGTCCAGCATCTGCAGGTGCAGCGCCTCGACCTCGTCGGGCGCGCAGTAGAGGAACTGCTCCAGCTTGTAGAACTGATGCACCCGGATCATGCCCCGGACGTCGCGGCCGTGGCTGCCGGCCTCGGTGCGAAAGCACATCGAGTCGCCCAGGTACTTGACCGGCAACTCCGGCAGCACCTCATCGGCGTGCATGCCCAGCAGCGCCTGCTCAGAGGTGCCGATCAGGGACAGCTCGGAGTCGCTGACGCCGAAGTTGTCGGATTGGGCGAACGGCAGGTATCCCGAGGCGTAGAAGGAGAATCTCTTCGCCAGCACCGGCGGTGACACCAGCTCGAAGCCCTGGCCCTCCACCATGTCGAGGTAGAGCTGCAGCATCGCCAGCCGCAGCCGGACCCCGTCGCCCTTCAAGTTGTAGAAACGCGAGCCGGACAGCTTCGCGGCCCGCTCGACGTCCAGGATGCCCAGGGCGAGGGCGATCTCGTCGTGCGGGCGGTACGGCCCGCCGTCGACCGGCGGGTTGGCCGCCCGGACGATGACGGCCTGGGACTCGTCACCGGCCGGCACCCGGTCATCGAGGTAGTTGGGCAGCCAGGACGCCTTGCTGGTCAGCTCCTCGCGAGCCTGCCGCAGCCGGGTCTCAAGCTCGGTCTGCTGGTCGCGCAGCGTCCGGGCCTCGGTGCGCAGCGCCTCGTCCTTGGCCGCTCGCCGGGTCAGCTCCTTGCTCTGCACGCGCAGCTGCTCGTACTCCTGGGTCAGCTGGGTGACCGCCTGCTGGGCCTTCAGAACGCCCTCGACGTCGACCGACTCGGCTCCGCGCTTGACCAGCGAGCGGCGGTACTCGTCCGGGTCGGCGGCCAGCTTCTTCAGGTCGATCATCGCGGTGGTCATCTCCAGGTCGCGGGGGGCGGGTCCTGGTCAGCCTATCGCCGCGGCCGGCGGCGCCGACCGGCGGCTGAACTCATCGACCCGGTCGGCGAGCCACTCCACGATCTCCTGTCCGGCCAGCACCCCGGCCGCCCGGGTCCGTCGCACCCCCGGCGCGGACCAGCCGCTGCTGAACAGCTCGCCGTGCGCCGGGTGGATGCCCCGGTCGGCGTAGCACAGCAACTCCCGGTCCAGCAGCGAGTCCCCCGCCGCCAGCACCAGCTCGGCGCCGACCCGGTCGGCCACCTCGCTGACCGCCGCGGTCTTGGTGAGCCCGCGTGGCACCCAGTACACCTTGCGGCCCTGCGCCGAGACCGTCCAACCCCGGTCGGCGGCCCAGCCGGCGGCCTCGACGACGAAGCCGTCCGGCGCTCCCGCCTCGCCCAGCACTATGTAGCAGAACAGGCCGCCGGCCTCGCGCACCCGCGACGTCCAGGCCGGCGCGCAATGGTGTCTGACGTAGGTCATGACATCAGACAGGCTGGTCGACTCCGCCACCGCGGCAGCCACCCGGCGTTGCCAGGCCCGGTCCGGCTCGCCGTCCACCAGCAGCACGCCGCCGTTCGCGGCGACGGCGTACCGGGGCGGCGGGCCGGGCAGTTCGATCCTGGCCAGCTGCTCGGGCAGCCGGGTGGTCACCGGCGTCAGCACGGCCCGGCTGGCCAGCGCCGCGGTCAGCCGGGCCGCGGCACTGGTCATGAAGCCGACCTGCTCGCCGTCGCGGGTCTCCACGCAGGTCAGCTCCGGCAGGACGTCGCGGGTGAGAGCCAGCGCGGCGCGGGAGTACACCAGGGTGCGGTCCAGGTCGGTGGCTATCAGGACGCTCATCAGCCGGCGCCGGCCGCCGCGTCGAGCCGGGCGGCGCCCTCGGCCGCGCCCCGGCTGAACCGGGGATGGATCAGCCCGACGCAGCTGAAGGCCAAGCCGTCGACGGACTCGACCGGCACCCCGCGCTGGCGCGCCAGCAGCAGGACGTGATGCAACTTCTCGGCCTCACCGGTGCGGATCAGCACCTTCCAGGGCACCCGGCGCAGCAGCACCCGGGTGGTCTCGCCCACGCCCGGCTTGACGAGGTTCACATCGTTCACGCCGTACCGCTCGCTGAGCTCCTGAACGCTCTGCCAACCGGCCCAGGTCGGGCGCCGGTCGGAGTTCCGCAGCACCGGCCAGTCCCGCGCCACCGACTCGGCCACCGCCGCGAACCGCGCCGCGACCGCCTCGATGAAGTCGAGCGAGACGTCGACGCCGGCGAGCTCGGCGTAGAACTTCGCGCCGTGGAACTGGCCGGGAGAGATCAGCTCGGCGTTGAGCACGGTGCGCGAGACCAGCCCTGACACGGTGGCGTTCAGGCAGGCCGACGGGATCAGGTAATCCTCGCGGGTGCCGTAGATCGGCGCGCAGCCGCCCGGGTCGGCGAGCACCGCCAGCTCGGCCGAGAAGCCGCCGCCGGCCGGCCACCAGGCCTGGTTCACCCCGTCCACCGCCGCCGCCAGCTCGCGGCTGATGGCGCCCTTGCCGGTCCAGCCGTCGATGAACATCACGTCGGCCGGATCGTGGTGACGGGCCAGGTAGGCCAGCGCGAGTTCGTCGATTCCCCTGCCGCGCACGATGGAAACGCTGTAATGGGGCAGCTCGGCGCCATGGGCGAAGCGAGCCCACCGACGCATCAGCACGCCCACCGGCGTGCCTGCCCGGGCCAGCGATGCCAGCACGACGCCTGGCCCGCGCCGGTCCAGCACCAGCTCGGTGACGACTCCGACGGCGTGCGCCAGCCGGTCCGCCGACTCGGCCAGGGTGTCGGCGAACAGCTGCCGGTACTCCGCGCTCGGCTGGTACTCGTGCGGCAGTGACTCGGCATAGTGCGCGCCGCCGGACTGGATGGCCTCCTCGCGTTCCTCGGTCGGAGCTTCCAGCGCGGCGCCGGACAGGTCGGTGAGCAGCCAGGCCACGTCAGCGGGCGGGTAGCTGCCGAAGTCCGGACCGGTCAGCGGCGCAGGCAGGGGACGGTAGGCCGGCAGCCGGAGGACCTGCAGGTGGTCGGTGACCGAGGCCAGCTGGCCCACCAGCCCGTTCGGGCCGTGATGGGCGGCCAGATCGGTGTCGGTGACCAGCACGATGTCGCTGAACCGCTGGCCGGCGACGTTGTAGGCATAGCGGGGCCCGGGGCCGTCGGCCGGATCGTCCCAGTCGTCCGTGCTGGGAAAGGCGAGCCGGTCACGGATGGCGTAGCCGGGATCATCCACGGCGACCACCGGCGAGCGGGTGGTGCTGGAGTACCGGACGGTGGCCCAGCCCTCGAGCTCACCGGCCAGCGCGGCGGCGATCCGCAGCGGCGCGTACATCAGCTCTTCGCTGCCGAGCACCAGGATCCGCCTTGCGCCTTCGGGAGAAAGCTCAGGTGCGGGCTGGCTCGCGGCGTCAGGCCGGTCGGCCTCGTGGCGCTCGCGCAACCGGTCGGCCAGCAGCCGGGCCAGCCGCGCGCTGGCCTGCTCGAAGGCCGGTTGCGAGCCGGCCGGAAAGCCATGCCGGCCGCTCTCGGGCAGTGCCGCCGGCCAGCCGGTGAGGACCGGGCTCAGCAGCGCCCTGCCTTGCGAGCAGGGCTGGGCCACCGGCTGCTCAGCCGCCAGCCGCTGTCCCACGGCCAGCGCGTCCTCGGCCACCCGCAGCGTGCCCGAGGCCAGCGCGACCACGTCGATCTGAACGCCGAGCGCCTGCGCGGCGCCGCGGAGGCGGGCGTGATCGGCCGCCGATCGCAGGTCCACCAGCGTGGCGATCAGGTAGCGCTGCCGCGGCCACTCCCGGTGCAGGGCGTGGATGGTGTTGAGCACCGTCTGGCCGGTCGACAGCTCATCGTCGACCAGCACCAGCGGCCCGGACCCGGCCAGCAGGCGAGGGTCGGCCGGCAGCAGCAGGTGCCGGGTGGCGTGGCTGTGCTCCTCGTCGAAGCCGGCCACCGGCTGGCAGCCCGGCACCTGACGCCGGGTGGACTGCAGGTAGTCCACGCGCAGCGACTCGGCCACGCAGTGCCCCAGCGCGGTGGCGGTCTCGGCATAGCCGAGCACCAGCCCGCCGGGAACCGGCGCAGCCCCGGCGCGATGCCGGTCGCACAGCTCGATCAGGCGCCGGGAGTCCTCGGCCGGCTCAGCGGCCCCGAGCGCCGACCGCAGCAGCGAGCCACCGGCGGCTGCGACGCCGCTACGCCGCCCGGCCAGCCGGTCGGCGACCATCGCCCCGAGCAACCGCCCGGCGCCGTGCACCAGCCGCGGATCGGCCGGCAGGTGCTTGCCCAGCACCGTCGAAACCAGCAGGTGAGCCCGTCGCGGGTTGTGCCGCAAGGCCATGCCCACCAGGTCCTGCGCCCGCAGCGGCGAGGCCGGCTCTTCCCCGGCCGGCGGCGCGGGGGAGATGCTGACGCCGAGGGCGTCGGCGACCCACCGCCCCGACCACGGCGCGATGCTGGCTGGGACGCCGGCTTTCCAGCCGGCGGTCACTGATGCAGCCCCGCGCCGAGCAGGTCGACGAAGGAGGTCTCGGCGTTGGCGACCCCGAACACGGCCGCGCGCAACAGAGTGCGCCGCGCCCACGCCGAGTGCGGTTTCGACTCGTTCATCTTGTTGCCGTACACCGAGGACGCCACCCCGCCGCCGGACCGGGTGCCCAGCACGTCGCGGGCGTCGCAGTACTCCTCATGGGTCACCACCGACAGCGCGTGCACCGCGGCCACGTGGCTGGGGTGGATGACGGTCTTTCCGGTCAGGCCGTTCGCCTTGTCCAGCGCGACCTCGCGAATCAGGCCGTCGAGGTCACGGGCGATCAGCTCGGTCCGCAGCGCCCGCTCGGAATGCTCGATGAACGGCGCCTCGCGCAGTTGCGGTTTGAACATCCGCTCGGTCCCGGAGAAGTACTCCCAGACCGCGCCGGTCACGATGAAACCGGTCTCGTCCGCGCGGCCGAGGATGTTGACCACATCGGCGATGACGTCGGCCACCACCCGGACGTCATAGATGGTCAGGTCCCGGGAGCGGCGCAGGCCGAAGGCGGAGCTGAGGTCGGTCGCGCCGATCCGGACGGCCACGACCTGGTCACGGTGCTTGTTCAGCAGCTGGCGCACCTCCAGCAGCACCTCGGTCCGGGACTCGGCGTAGATCACCGAAGGCGCCTCCAGGACGGGCATCGCCAGCAGCCGGTGACCTGTCCCGGCGCTGGCCGCGCTCATCGCGTCCAGAAACCGCGAGCCGTTCTCTTCGGTGAACTTGGGCAGCACGAAGCCGGTCAGGATCGGTGACAGCTCGCCAAGGCCGGCGACGATCATCGGGATCTGCTCGGCCGAACGCACCCGGATGAACACCAGCGGGCGTTGCGCCCCCGACTCGGCGTAGGCCCGCAGCTGGGTGATCACATTCTGCTCGGCCGCGGGCACCGCCTCGTCCGGGATCGAGTCCTCCAGGCAGATCACCGCGCTGAGCACGCCGTGGCTGACGCGCTTGGCCAGATCGGCCACCAGCGTCGGGCGGGTGGCCGGGATGTAGAGGGTGGCGCCCAGCGCCGTGCCCAGCACGCTCAGGTCGTCGGTGGCGCAGAACGGCTGCGGAGGCTGAAAGAACAGCCGCTGCAGGGCGGCCTCGGACAGAAAGTCGAAATGGCGCATGTCAGCCTCCTCAAGCCACCGGAGTGCGATCGTCGAGCCAGCTGATCAGGTCGAAACCGTAAGCCTGGACCGCGTTGCGGATCGAGCCGGCGAAGTTCTCCATCTCGGCGCGCACCACGAACTCGCCTCGGACGTTGTAGATCGAGAGCAGCACCGTGACGCCTGCGGAGGCCGGCCGATCCAGCGGGAGCTCCACCCGCGCGCCGCCGGCCGTCCTCAGCACCAGGGTGCCGCCCCAGTTCAGCTGGCCGCCGGACTCGGAGAAGCCGTAGACGACCAGCCGTTCGAGCAGCCGGTTCTGCCGCAGGTCGAGGAGCAGCCGTTCATACTGCTCGGCCTTGGCCAGGATCACCGGACGTCGGGAGCCGCGTGGAGCGGTGGAACTGGCGCCGACCCGCGACACGATCGAGCTGTGACCGTCGGCCAGCTGGTAGGCGGCGCCGATCCGCAGATCCCCGACCGCCGAGGAACAGGCGGCTTCGACGGTCAGCACGCCGATGCCGCTCTGCAAGCGATTCAAGGTGATCGTCGGCGCCTTGGGAGTCAGCAGCGTCCGCTCTCCGGAATGGGCCCGGGGCAATGCGCGAGCAGCCCGCCGCGGGCCGCCGGACCGGCCGGCGGCAGGCGCCGAGGCGCCGGGCGCAGGAGGGCTGGGCGCAGGCCGGGACAGGTCCAGGCTCGACGAGCCGACAACAGGCGCAGGCGCGGACCGGCTGGGCGCAGGCTGAGACAGGTCCAAACTCGACGAGCCGGCGGCCGGCGCAGGCGCAGGGCGGCCGGGCGCAGGCCGAGACAGGTCCAAACTCGACGAGCCGGCAGCCGGCGCAGGCGCAGGGCGGCCGGGCGCAGGCCGGGACCGATGCCGCAGGAACGGCAGGTCGGCACGTGCCGGCGCCTGATCAGGGGCGTGGACATCGATGCTCACAGCGTGATCCCGTAGTCCTTGGCAAGGCCGGCGATCCCGGTGGAGTAACCCTCTCCGATGACCTTGAACTTCCAGTCGCCGTGATGGCGGTACACCTCGCCCAGCGACATCGCGGTCTCGCCGTCGAGTGAGTTGGCCAGGTTCTCAGAACGAACCAGCTCGGCGTTGTCGGCCAGGTTCAGCACCCGCAGCACGCACTCGCGCAACCGCCCCAGGCTGCGCCGCAGCCCCATGCCCTCGTTGAGGTACATCACCACGACTATCCGGCTGACCTCCGGCGGCACCGCGTCCAGCTGGATCTCGATCTGCTCGGCGTCTGGCCCCATCGCCTGCTCCAGCTGGGTGACCGTCATCGACGGCTCGGTGAGCTGGTTGAAGAACACGAAGTGCTCGTCCGAGAGCGCCTTGCTGTGCTCATCGCACAGGATGGTGGCCACCACCAGGTTGTCGGTCAACGCCGTCTCGGGCCCGGCGTCCCAGCGCACCCCGAGAACCAGCCCGGTCAGGCTGGGTATCTCGCGGGTCAGGGCGACGTTGGAGCCGCGCTTCATGATCGCCATCTACAGCCCACCCATCACAGGTCGGCCATCGCGGGTCCGGCTCATAGATCCAGGTCCGATCCGGAGAACTTGGTGCGCAAGAAGCTGCCCTGGCTCAGCAGCGCGTCGGCGTCCTGCGCCTGGGCGGCGGTGAGCACGCTGGTGGCCGCGTCCAGCAGCGCCTCCAGCTGCTCCTGCAACGACTGGACAGGGGTGCGCCCGGACGGCCGGGCCACCGTCAACTGGGTGTCGTCCAGGGCCAGGAAGCTGCGCAGCGTGGTCGGCAGGTAGTCCTGCAGGATGCCCTGGACCGAGATCACCGCGTAGATGTCCAGCGGACGGATCTCGGAGGTGTCGATGACCTCACGCAGCACGTCGGTCACCCGGCGGGCGGTCACCACCGCCTCCCCCGGCAGCTTGCCGGAATTCTGGTTGATGAACCGGTTGAGCTGCGCCAGCCCGCTGCGCAGCGTCGCCGGATCATCACCGTCGGGCTCAGGCCGGCTGGCCCCCGGCTGCGGCGCCGGCGCCGGGGCTGCGGCTGCGGGTGGCAGCAGCTTCCGGAACCAGGTCATGATCGTCCATCTCGTCGCAAGGAGAAGGGTCACCCGTTAGTGACCGCCGCGTGCTCTCAGCCGCTCAGCTCACCCTGCCGGGTGCGCTCGAGATAGGGCTTGGCACGCTCGATCTGGCCCTGCAAAGCATCCACGGTCGCCGCCATCGAGTCGGCGGCCTGAGCCCGGAAGGTGTCGAGGGCGTCCATGGTCGCGAACACGTTGTCGAACGCGGCCTGCAGCTTGGCGACCTCGATGGTCGAGGAGGCCGCCTGCTGATTGATCTGACCGCCCTGGATCCGCAGCTGCTCGGAGGTCCGCTCGATCAGGTCGGAGGTGGTCGCGTTCAGCGCGCTGATCTGCTCCAGCACCAGCTTCTGCCGCGACAGCGCCTGCGAGACGATGATCGCGGTCCGCAGCGCGGCGATGGTGGTGGTCTGGGCCCGGTCGACGCCCTTGATCAGCTCGATGTTGTTCTTGCGCACCAGGTCCAGCGCCATGTAGCCCTGCACCGCCACGGCCATCTGGGTCATGATGTCCTGGCGGCGCTGGCGGATCGGAAAGAGCGCGTCGGCCTTCAGGGCATCGGCCTGCTTGGTCTGGCCGGCCGCCTGCAACTGGGCGATCTTCTCCTCGACGGCCGCGTCGAGGGCGCCGGCGAGCTCGTTGTACTCACTGAGCTTGCCCATGGTGGCCCACATGTTGGCCTTCTCGGTGTCGATGCTGGCGTTGTCCTTGCGCAGCTCGTCCTGGCCTGACTCCAGCGCCTTGATGATCGCGTTGAGCTGCGTCTGCGCCGACTCGTACTTCTGGAAGTACCGCTGCACCTTGTCCCCGCCGGGCAGGAACTTCAGCACCTTCTTGACCCCGGTCAGGTCGGCCCGGTTCGGGTCGAGCTCGGTGACGGTCTGGCGCAGCTCGCCCAAGGTGCTGGCCACCCTGGACTGGGCGTCGGCGCCGCCGCGGCCCTTGCTCGCGTTCAGGGCGGCCGCCGGTCGGTCCAGCATCCGGTTCGAGACGCTGGCCGAGGCGCGCATGTCCTGCTCGCCCATCGAGGTGATCGCGTTGACCTTCTCGGTGAACGACGGCGAGTTGGCGTCCAGGGCGGCCAGCTCTTGGGCGAAGGACTGGGCCCGGGAGCGCAGCTCCAGCTGGCGGGCGTGGTCCAGCGGCACCGCCCCGACTGCCTGCTCCTTCTCCACCACGACCACCGGCGGCGGTGGGGCCAGCACCAGCGCGTTGCCTGCCGGCACGGCAGGGCCGGCCGCGGCGGCAGCGCTCGAACCGAGGTCGAGGTCAGACATCGTGGGCTCCTTCGGATTAAGGGGTGCGAACTGAGGCTACTTGCGGCCCGGCGCCCAGTTCATGCCCCAGCCGTAGGCGCGGTCCAGAGCGCTCTGGCTGCCGTCGATGTAGTTGACCTCGCGCCGGACGGAGATCTCGCCGTTCTTGCTCTCCAGCAGCGCGATGCCGCAGATCCTGGCGCCGTCGCGGGTCTCATCGAGCTTGACCTCGACCTGCGGGCCGTTGGCCGGGAACAGCGTCACCACGCCCTCAGCCGCCGCCCAGTTCGCCGCGCCCTGGTAGATCAGCGCGAACACCATCACCCGCTTGATCTGGCTGGCGTAGCTGAGGTTGATGAACAGGTTCTCGCCCTCGGTGTTGGTTCCGGAGCGGTCATCGCCGTCCAGCCGGATGACCGGCTCGTTGACTCCCTTGGGGCTGGCTGCGAACGCCTTGCCCAGCGCCTGGACCACTCCCTTGGTGCCGTCGGTGAACTCGTACAGGCACCCGAGGTCAAGGTCGAGGGTCGGAGCGGACCGCTTGAACAGCCCGCCGCCACCGGAGCCGGCCGGACGGGCGTTCCAGTTCAGGTTCACCCGCAGCATGCCGCTCGAGGAGCCCTGCTTGGTCAGCGACACCGACGGCGCCGACTTGGTCAGGGTCACCTTGGACAGCGACACCGCAGCGCCGCCTGACTGCGCCGGGGCCCCGCCGGACTGCTGCGCCGGGGTGGCCGCGGGACGTTTGGTGTAGTCGATTCCCATGATGATCTGCTTTCTGTGGGCTGCGGGGAGCTCAGACGGCGGCAGTTGCCGAGTCGAGGTCTTGAGAAGAGCCGGCGCCGGGTGTGTTTTCGCTGTTACGCCGGTTGAGACGCACAGAGGACACCAGGGCCGCGGCGATGAACCCGACCCCGATCAGGCCGGTGACCACCTCGGGGATGTGGTACTTGATGGTGAGCAGCAACAGCACCGCCAGGGAGCCGATCGCCCACAGCGCCCCGTGCTCGAGGTAGACGTACTCGTCCAGGGTGCCCTTGCGCACGAGGTAGACCGTCAGCGACCTGATGTACATGGCGCCGACGCCCAGGCCGATGGCGATGATGATCGGGTCGGAGGTGATGGCGAAGGCGCCGATCACACCGTCGAAGCTGAACGAGGCGTCCAGCACTTCCAGGTACAGGAACGAGAAGAAGGCGGCCTTGCCGGTCTTGAGCGCCAGCTCGCCGTTGGCCTTGGCGGCGCTCCGGGGCGGCACCTCAGTCGAGGGAGCGGGCAGCAGCTCCGAGCCTGACTCGTCCTCCGGGTCGACGTGCGGCACCTCGTGCTCTTCGAGCAGGCCGCTGAGCCCGTTCACCAGGATGTAGGTGACCATGCCCAGCACGCCGGACATCAGCACGGTGGCCGTCTTGTCCTCGGGCGCGAGCTGGGTGGCCGCCAGCAGCAGCAGCACACTGGCCACCACGACCCCGAGCATGTCGAGCTTGCCCATCCGGCCGAGCGGGCGCTCCAGCCAGCTCAGCCAGGTGATGTCGCGCTGTTCGAAGATGAAGTCGAGGAACAGCATCAGCAGGAACATGCCACCGAAGGCCGCGATCGCCGGGTGCGCCTCGTTCAGCAGGTAGGCGTAGCTGCCCGGCTCGTCCGCTGGGCCCTTCTCCAGGGCAAGGGAGACGGCCTCGGTCGGCGACAGGTGCGCGGTGATCCCCACGATGAGCAGCGGGAACACCAGCCGCATGCCGAACACGGCGATCAGGACGCCGAGGGTCAGGAACAGCTTCTGCCAGAACGGGCTCATCCTTTCCAGCACGGTGGCGTTCACGACGGCGTTGTCGAAGGAGACCGAGACCTCCAAGACGATCAGGATGGCAGCGATCGCCAGTCCGGCCGGCCCGCCGTACCACAGCGCCAGCAGGAGGCCGATCACGGTGACCCCGAAGGACCAGCCGAAAATTCTCAACACCATGAAAGCTTCGCTATCTGTGAGCAACCGTGGCTTCAGCGGCCAGAGTTGGGAGTGTGATGTGCCCGCCCGCGCCGGATCAGCCGACGTTGACGCCGTAGTCTCGTGCGATTCCGGCCAGCCCAGAGGAATAACCCTGGCCGACCGCCCGGAATTTCCAGTCCCCGGCATGGCGGTACAGCTCGCCGAAGATCATCGCGGTCTCACTGGATGCGTCCTCGGACAGGTCATAGCGCGCCAGTTCCACGCCGTCAGCCTGGTTGATCACCCGGATGAAGGCGTTGCGCACCTGGCCGAAGTTCTGCCGTCGGCTGTCGGCCTCATAGATCGAGACCGGGAACACGATCCGGTCCACCTCGGTCGGCACCTGGTTCAGGTCGACCTTGAGCTGCTCGTCGTCGCCTTCGCCCTCACCGGTCAGGTTGTCGCCGGTGTGCTCGACCGAGCCGTCCGGGCTGACGAGGTTGTTGAAGAACACGAAGTGGGAGTCGGACAGGATCCGGCCCGAGGGCGTCAGCATGAGCGCGCTGGCGTCGAGGTCGAAAGCCTGCCCGCTCGTGGTGCGCTCGTCCCAGCCGAGGCCGATCACCACGGCGGACAGGCCTGGCGCCTGCTTGGTCAGCGAGACGTTGCCGCCCTTGGTGAGGCTGACTCCCATCCGACTTCCTCCGCGTTCTCCTCCTGCGCACGCTTGCGCGCCGCACCGCGCCTGGGTCAGACGTTGACGCCGTAATCGCGTGCGATGCCGGCCAGACCCGAGGTGTAACCCTGGCCCACCGCCCGGAACTTCCACTCCGCGCCGCTGCGGTACAGCTCGCCGAAGACCATCGCGGTCTCGGTCGAGGCGTCCTCGGACAGGTCGTAGCGCGCGAGCTCACTGCCGTCGGCCTGGTTCACCACTCGGATGAAGGCGTTGCGGACCTGGCCGAAGGACTGGCCGCCGGTCTCAGCGTTGTAGATCGAGACCGGAAACACGATCTTGTCGATCTCGGCGGGTGCGCCGGCGAGGTTGACCTTGACCTGCTCGTCATCGCCCTCGCCCTCACCGGTCAGGTTGTCGCCGGTGTGCTCGACCGCGCCCTCGGGGCTGGCGAGGTTGTTGAAGAAGATGAAGTGCTTGTCGGAGAGGACCTTGCCGTCGGCGCCGCAGGCGATCGCGCTGGCATCGAGGTCGAAGTCCTGGCCGTCGGTAGTGCGGGCGTCCCAGCCCAGGCCGACCGTGACCGCGGTCAGACCGGGGGCTGCCTTGGTGAGCGAGACGTTGCCGCCTTTGGTGAGGCTGACTCCCACGTGAAACTCCAGGTGACTAGAGGAAGGCCGCATGGCCCTCGTCGCGGATCATCGCCGCCCGGTGTGGGCGACGTTGTTCATGCTAGGCGAGACGATTAAGGCCGCTGACAAGTTCCGTCCGGGTGTGCTTCTGTGACGCGACGCGCGTGCGGCGGCCGTGAAAAACGGTTCGTCGACAGGCCTCGCGGCCGGATCAGCTGGTGCTGCCGGAGAACAGCCCGCCCATTCCGGCCCCGGTCTTGCGGTCACCTGCGCCCATGTTCTTGGCCAGCGCCTTGGCCAGCCCGTCGATGGTCAGTGACTGCAGGATCACCGAGCCGTTGCCGCTCAGGGTCGCCAGGGTCATTCCCTCACCGCCGAACATCGCGTTCATCACACCGGCCCGGTTCAGCGAGCCCACCCGCTCGATGCCGTAGGTGATCCGGTCATCCCAGGCGACCACGCACCCGGTGTCCACCTTGAGCCGGCCGCCGTAATCGGCCGGGTTGATGTCGATGAAGTTGCCGGCGCCGGCGATGATCAGGCTGCCCTGGCCGGTGAACTTCTCGAGCACGAAGCCCTCGCCGCCGGCGAGCCCCTGCCGCAGACCCGAGAACGCGATGTCGAAGTGGACCCCGGCCTCGGCGGCGACGAAGGCGTCCTTCTCAGCGAACCAGGTGGTCCGGCCGTCCAGCTCGAGCACCCGCATCTCGCCGGGCAGCACCCCGGCCAGTGCGAGCAGGCCGTCCCCGCCCGCGGTGTTGAAGTGGCAGAACGCGAACGACTCACCCGCCAGCACCCGCTTGCCGACGTCCATCGCCCCGCGCAGCATGCCGCCCAGGCCACCGGCGCCCGCGGGCTGACCGGCGCTGGCCGGCGCGCTCAACTTGGTCTCCATCGTCACGTCGGCCGAGCTGAACAGGAACTTGCCCGCCTCGCTGTAGACGGTCTGTCCAGGCCGAAGCTGGACGAGCGCCATCTGCATGACGTTGCCGCTGATCTGGATGTCGAGGCTCATCGGTTCCTCCTTGGGAAAGTCGTGCTCAGGCAACGCGAGGGATGAAAAATCACCGTACCGACCTTGCCCGGCGCCGTGAGGCAGGCGTATCAGCCCACCAGTCTCTGGCGTGCTCTGACGGCGACCTGCGGGTGGGGTGCGACCCTGACCGCCTGATCGGCTCGGGGCGGGGATATCAGGGCCGACCCCGACGCCGCGACGCCTCATCGGGGGCGATGCTTATCCCTGACGCCGCACCGAGCGGCGCGCGGCCCACCGGCCGACGTGCAGAGGAGAACACATCTCATGGGGTCCATCCAAGAGCGTTTCCGCAGCCAGGGGCTCACCCGTCCGAGCCAGGGACGGATCCTCGGCGGAGTGTGCGCCGGGCTCGGCCAGCGATTCGGCCTCGCCCCCTGGCCTGCCCGGCTGCTGTTCCTGATCGTGCTGCTCGTGGCGCCGGGCAGCCAGCTGATCGTCTACCCGGTGCTCTGGATCCTGATGCCGCCGGCCCAGCAGGGACCGGCCGGTCCGGCCCGGACGGACTTCGGGCCGCCTGCCTGAGCACCTGTCTGCCGACGGCGTCTGTCTGCCGACGGCGTCTGTCTGCCGACAGCGCCTGTCTGCCGACAGCGCCTGTCCCAACAGCGCCTGTCCCGACAGACAGAACAGCCCGATCCCTCGGAGGACTGGGACTTGTCGGCGTTGACCTTCGACCCGATCGGAGAGACGCTAGGACTGCCGGTCACCAGGGGTCAGTCCCCCGTCCGAACAGCCGATCGTGTGCGTGGCCGCAGCCGTTTCTGGTGTGGAACAAGCCAGTCGGCGCTAGTCGGAGGACGGCGCTCATGCACGCGAGAATCCCAGTGGCCCTGTCAGCCGTCGGCGTGGTGCTCAGCATCTCGATCATGGGACAACCGGCCGCGAACTCCTCACCGAGCGGCTCCAAGGGCGGGCCGGCTCATCGGCTGGCCTCCTCGCCGGAGCTGTCGGTGACCAGCAGGCTGGCCGACCGCCGCGAGGTCGCAGCCGGAACCCGGGCGTACTCGATCGGCTTTGAAGACGGCCGGTTCTACGCCAATGGCTGGCACATCACCGGAGAGATGGGCGGGGTCTGGACGCCGCCGTTGAAGCTGCTCGACGGGGTGTGGTTCGGACTGGACGGCCAGTGGGTCGGGCCGGCGACAAAGTTCTCCAGCGGCTGGGGCTACACCCGCTTCCAGCTTCCCGACACCGCCGGCCTGAAGCTCCAGCGCACCGACTTCGTGCCCGACGGCGCCCGGGGCGCCCTGTTCGGGCTCACCGTCACCAACCCTGGGGCGGCTCGCACCGCGAAGCTGTCGATCGACGCGCATTCGGAGCTGATGGGCCAATACCCGTGGGGGTTCGAGGGCGTCACGCCGAACGCCAGCGCCAACCTGCCCGACAAGGGCCGCTATGACGGCAAGAACCTGGTGTTCACCGACGACGGCGCGCTGCCCGGCGCCCCGGTCCACCACTACGCGGCGCTGGTCGGCACCGGGCTCAAGGCGGACACCGGCCAGATCGGCAGCCAGTTCTGGGGCGCGCAGCCAGGGCATCGCTGCACCGGCGCCGAGCCAGGCGCGCCCGCGGAGCCGAAGCCGTCCCAGTGTGACGACGGCCCGTTCGGGCGTGGCGTCGGCGGCCGGCTGACCTACACGCTGAGCCTGCCGGCCGGCGGCTCGAAGACCGTATGGCTGGCCGCGGCCGGTTCGGACACCGGGCTGAAGTCGGCCCGTTCCGAGCTGTCCCGGGCGCTGCGCGACCCGGCCCGTCAGCTGGCCGCGAAGATCGCCTCCCGGCAGCGGCTGGCGGCCCGCACCACGCTGTCGCTGCCCGGGGACCGGCTGGTGCAGAACTCCATCGAGTGGGGCAAGCAGAACATCGCCGACCTCACCCAGACCGCGAGGGACCTGCAGATCCGCTGGACCAACCAGGGCAAGCAATTCCCCGCGCCGGCCGGCACGGTGCCCTCGGCGACCTGGATCGGGGCCGGCTATCCGGACTACCCGTGGATCTTCGGCACCGACGCCGAGTACACCGCGTTCGCCGCGGTGTCGGTCGGCCAGTTCGAGGCGATCGAGGCGCACCTGCGGGCGCTGCGCGAGGTCTCGGACCTGCTGAACAACCGCTCCGGCGTCGTGACCCACGAGGTGGTCTCCGATGGCTCGGTGTGGTTCGGCAAGGACTCGCGGACCACGAATCCGGACGGCACGGTGAGCTATGACTTCAACACCGACGAGACCGTCAAGTTCCCCAGCACCGTCGCGCTCATCTGGCGTTGGACCGGCAACGACCGGTTCCGCGACGAGATGTATGACTTCAGCGTGCGCAACCTGCGCTACGTGGTGAAGAACCTCGACGTCGACCACGACGGCTTTCCAGAGGGGCTGGGCAACGTCGAACGCACCGGCATGGGCACGGAGAAGCTCGACAACACCGTGTACTTCCTGCGCGGCCTGTACGACCTCGCCGACATGGCGCAGGCCAAGCACGACAAGGCCACCTATGCCTGGACGACGAGGCTCGCGCGGGCGGTGCAGCAGCGGTTCGACACGGCATGGTGGTACCAGGCCGCGGCGCAGTACGCCGACTCGCTGACCGATCCGGGCGATGTCCAGTCCTTCCAGAAGCACTGGATCGGCCAGACCCCGATGGAGGTCGAATTGCGGGTCAACGGCCGCACGGCGCCTGGGCTGGCGCCGTTCGCCCATGGCAACGCCGCGTTGGCCGGGCGTGAGAATGACTGCTTCAGCGGTGTTGAGCCGTTCAACCAGGGCCTGTTCCACACCGGCTGCGGCGGCGGCCCGGCCGGTCTGGGCGAGCGGATCGCCTATGGCCTGACGACGTCGATCCAGTCGGTGGGCGAAGGCAACTACGGGCGGCTGGGGCCTGACCAGCAGCTGCGCTACATGCACGCCCTGGCCGAGCCGATGTTCGCCGAGCCCGCCACCGGCGGCACGCCGGACGAGCAGCCCGGCGCGATGCCGGAGATCTTCCCGTCACCGGACCAGGGCGCCAACATCGACCGCTGCTGGACGTGCCGGTCGATGTTTATGCAGGCATGGGGCAATTACGGCACCGCCTGGGCGGTGGTGCACCAGTGGCTGGGGGTGCGTCCGGACCTCGGGCACGCGCGGGTCGAGATCGTCGCCCAGGTGCCGCAGGGCCACCCGACGGTGGCCGGAAAGGACATCCGGCTCGGCCGCGGCTCGGTTGACGTGTCCGCCAGCCACACCGGCAACGTGTACCGGACCAGGATCTCGGTCAGCCACGGCGTGGACGCCGACCGGGTGGTGATCGGGCACACCCTGCCGCGCGGCGCGCATCCGGAGCACGTGTACCTGGACGGACGGCCGGTGCGCGACTACCGGGTCGTTCAGACCAACCGGGGAGCGGAGGTCACGGTGTCCACCCGCGAGGGCCGCCACACGCTCACCGTCACGACCTGACGATCCGCCGACTCCTCGGCCGCAGCGGTCATTGCACCTGCGAATTGTCGCGAAAGGCCCGCGCCTGCCAGGTACCCGCTCAGTGTCGCGCTGCCGCGACGATTTGAACGGCTGGGCGTCCGGGTCGCCTGGCCCAGTCAGCGGTGACCCGTCAGCGGTGAGGGAGTGAGATGGCAGCCGTAGATGCCGTGATCGTGGGTGGCGGGTGCGTCGGCGCGAGCGTCGCCTACCACCTCGCCGAGGCCGGGTACGCCGACATCGTGCTGCTCGAGGCGGACACCCTGGCCAGCGGATCGACCAGCAAGGCAGCGGGCGGCATCCGGCTGCAACACGGCGACGCGCTCAACGTGCGGCTGGCGCAGCGCTCACTGGCCGAGCTGATGGATTTCGAGCAGCTGACCGGCGCTGAGATCTCCTTCCGCCAGGTGGGCTACCTGTTCTTGCTCAGCTCCCCGTCCGACCTGGCGATGTTCGGCCAGTCGGTCGCCCTGCAGCAGTCACTCGGCGTCCCGGTGCGGACCCTGAGCCCGGAGCAGGCCGGCGAGCTGGTGCCGCAGCTGAGAACTGAGGACCTCCTCGGTGCGACGTTCTGCCCGTCGGACGGCTACGCCACTCCCGAGGCCGTGGTGCAGGGCTACGCCGCCGCGGCTCGCCGTCGCGGGGTGGTCATCCGGCAGGGCGAGCGGGTCAGGCGGATAGTCACCGAGCACGGGCGGGTGCAGGCGGTGGAGACCGAGCGCGGTGAGCGGATCGCGACCTCGACCGTCATCTGCACGGCCGGGACGGGCTCGCGCGCGATCGCCGCCACGGCCGAGGTCGACCTGCCGGTCAGCCCCGAACGGCGGCGGCTCTTCTTCACCTCGCACAGCGGCGGCATCGCCGACGACGTTCCGCTGACTATCGATTTCGCCACCGGGTTCTACTTTCACCGCGAGGGCCCGGGACTGGTCTTCGGCGGTCGGGAAGTGACGGCCGAGGATCTGATGACGCCGGCGACGCACCGGCTGCCGGTGATCGTCGACGCGCCGCTCACCTCCACCTGGCACGGCGACTACGACATGAGCCCGGACCACAACGCCATGGTCGGACGCTCAGCGCACCTGGAGGGCTTCTACTACGCCACCGGCTTCTCCGGCCATGGCTTCCAACTCTCGCCGGCGGTGGGAGAGCACCTCGCCGAGCTGGTCACCGGTCGGCAGCCCTCGATCGACCTGACTCCGTTTCGGGTGGAACGGTTCGCCGAGGTCGGTGGCAGCCGGGTGGAGCCGATCGTCGTCTGAGCTGCCCCGAGACTCACTCACCGAAGATCACACGGAAGGCGTCATGGGAGCACCACGAGCTGAACTGACGGGAAAGGTCGCGATCGTCACCGGCGCCGCGCGGGGCATCGGCTACGCGATCGCCAGCCGATTCGCCGCCGAAGGCGCGCACGTCGCGCTGTCCGACATCGATGTCGACGGCGCCGGGAGTGCCGCCGAATCCATCGTCAATCAAGGCGGAAACGCGATCGGCGTCGGAGGCGACGCCGGCGTCGCAGCGGACGTCGACCGGCTGATCCAGACGACCCTGGACCGGTTCGCCCGCGTCGACATCCTGGTCAACAACGCTGGCGACGTCACCACGCTGCGCCACTTTCTCGACAGCGACCAGGACTGGTGGGACCGGCTGGTGCGGACCAACCTCACGAGCCACTACCTGTGCACCCGCGGCGTCGCCGGCCTGATGGCGGCCGCAGGTGGCGGCTGCGTGATCAACGTGTCCAGCGGGGGCGCCAATCGCTCGCATCGCGGCATGGTCGCCTACGACGCCACCAAGGGCGCCATCGAGGCGATGACGCGCAGCCTGGCGTTGGACCTGGCGCCGTACGGCATCCGGGTCAACGCGCTGGTGCCGGGCCTGATCGCGACCAACCCCGCGCACCTGGCGCCCCCGGCGCGCACGCTGCGCGATGAGACGGTGCCGCTGGGACGCGGTGGGACGCCGGAGGACCTCGCCGGACCGGCGGTGTTCCTCGCCTCCGACGACGCCGCCTACGTCACCGGCGCGTGCCTGGTGGTCGACGGCGGGGTGCTGGTGCAGCAGCGCTCACCGCAGGTCGAGGTGTTCGGGCTGGACAAGTTCCCGCGCATCCCCGGCAGCCGGTTCAGCTGAGCGGTCCTGCCCGGTCCTGCCCGTCCTGAGCCGTCCTGAGCCGTCCTAGCCGTATCTGATAAGGCGCTCGGCGTGGGCGCGTTCCTCGGGGCTGACCTCAGCGGCCTCGCTCCCCCGCAGCTGCCAGCGTGCGGTTGCCCCGTCCGGGCCGCTCAGCTCACCGCTGCGCAGCGCCTGCTCGATCAGGCGGCGGACCTCGGGCTCCTGGTCGGGCTCGGCCGCGAAGAGAGTCCGCACCCGCACCGTCTCACCGTCGCGCTCGGCGCCGGTGTGGTGGGGTGCCAGCGGGCAGGGTGGCTCGTGCTCCCAGTGCCCGCACAGCGCGACGGTGATGGCCGCCCCGACGGCGGCCGGGTCATCGCCGGTGGGCATGCTCAACTCGGCGGTGTGGGCGAAGGCCTGGCGCATCCCGCGAGTGTGGCGGGGCCGCGGCCGGCAGGCAACCAAGCAGTCGGCGACCAGGCAGTCGGCGACTATCCGCCGGGCCGCACGACGAGTTGGTTGAGAGGCGGCAACGACATGTTCAAGCCGCCGAGGCCCCCGGTCTCGCGGTTGAGGACCACGAGCGTCCCCTGGGCGGTGAGGGTGAACACCCAGCTGCTGTCCGGTGACCAGACTATGCCTGCGCCCCCGTACTCGTCGCTGGTGAACACCTTGAGGACCCGTTGGCTTCCCGAGGCGAGGTCTAGCAGATGCAGTGCGATGTCTCCGTTGAAGTCGACGATCATCACGGCCGCTGTTGCCCCGTCAGGCGAGATCGATCCACGCGGGCTGCGAACCGATAGCGGAGGGTTCACGGTCCGCCGTGAGCGGTCGGCCCGGCCGATCAGCACCGTCTGGCAGCGGTACCGGTCGTCGCATTCGGTCACCAACCACCCGGTCGGGCCGACCGCCGCCAGTGAACCGGTGCTGATTCGGCGCAGGCCGTTGGACTGAGCGGCGTACACCCCGCTGGCGCCAGGGAACAGCAGTCCCCCCGCGCCGTCGGCAACCGCGTCATAAGCCGAGAGTTCCGGCGGTATCGGGAGGGACCCAGCAAGCTTGCCGCCATCCAAGGTGGCCAGCGTCATCACCGGGTGGGGGCTGTCACCGGACTCCATCCACATCTGGTTGGCAGCCGGTCCCGGAAACACCAAGCCGTCCCGCTTGAGCGCGGGCAACTCGCGGAACGGCTTGCCGTCCGGCACGAGGAAGCTCGGGGTCCTGTCGAACGGCTGGATGCGTACCCGGTCCGTGCCTGCCAGCAGAGTCGCCGCCCCATTGTCAGGAAAGCTGGGGATGGCGGTGCGAGTGATCCGGCCGGCGGCCAACTCGATGCGGACCAGAACCGCGTCGCCGTAGCCGATCAGCTCCCAGCCGGTGGTGGCGCCGAGCAGCGGCCGGTCCAGCTGAGTGACCGACACCGCGGGCAGCGCGGTCGTCGGGGCGGTGGACGTCTCGGGTGCGGTCTGGGTCGACGTTGGTGTCTGGGTGGGCGTTGGTGGCGGTGCCGATGTCGTCGGCGCGGTGCTCAGCCGCGCTGCCGACTGGACGCCCCGTTCACGGTTCAGCACCGTGAGCACGAGTGCGACGGCAGTCAGGACGACCACCACCGTGAACCACCTGGGCCACGGGCGTCGCGGCGGGGTGGCCTGACCGGGCGCGTCAGAGCCGACATCGAGCCAGTCGATGTCGTCGGAGAACGCGTCCTCTCGGCCCACGCCTCATTCTGAACGCATGCGCGGGGAATCACGATGCGTTTCGGACATTCAGCTGATAACGAAACGGTGCGGCGATCACCGCAGCAGCTGCCGGGCCGGCCGCAGGACGAGTTGGCTCAGCGGCGGCAACGGCACCCCCAGGGCGCTGACTGCCCCGGTCTTCCGGTTGATCACCGAGAGCGTGTCATCGGCGGTGACGGCGAACAACGAGTCGCTGTCCGGCGAGAAGGCCAACGCTTGCTCATAGGACTGATTGAGCGAGATGTGGACCGGCCGTCGGCTTCCGGTGACCAGGTCGAGCAGGTGCAGCCCGATGGCGCCGTGGGTGGTCGAGGTCAGCATGGCCGCGCTCGCCCCGTCGGGTGAGATCACCCCACGCTGGTCCATGCGCGCCACCTCGTCGTTCACCGTCCGGCGGGAGCCGTCGGCCCGCCCGATCAGCACCGTCTGACAGCGATGCAGCTCATCGCATTCGGTCACCAGCCACCCGGTCGGGCCGACCGCCAGCAACGAGCCGGCGCTGATCCGGCGCAGGCCGTCGGGCCGAGCGTTGTACACCCCGCCGACGCCGGGAAACAGCAGGTAGCCCGCCCCGTCGGCGATCGCGTCGAACGGAAAGCTCTCCTCGGGAATCGGCAGGGACCCTGACAGCCTGCGGCCGTCCAGGCCGGCCAGAGCCATCGCCGGCTGCTGGTCGCCGCTGGGCCGTACCCACATCTGGCCGGGCGCGGGTCCCGGGAACACTGGGCCGTCGTACTCCAGCGCCGACAGCTCTCGAGCCGGCTTTCCGTCGGGCACGAGGTAGCCAGGCACCCGGTCCGACGGCCGGATGAGCACCTGGTCCTCGCCCGCCAGCAGATACACCGGCCCGCCGCTGAGAAGGCCGGGGACGGTCGTGCGAGTGATCCGACCGGCAGCTGGCTCGATGCGGACCAGGGCCTGGTCGCCGCGGGCGATCAGCTCCCAATCGCCGGTCGCGCCGAGCAACGGCCGGCCCAGCCGGGTCACCGACACCGCCGGCCCGGCAGGCTGCGACGGCGACGCGGTGGGTGTGCGAGACGCAGCTTGGGTGGGGGACGGCGTCGGCGGCGGCGCCGCGCTCACCACTGCTGCCGGCGGGGCGCCTCGTTCGCGGTTCAGCGCGGCGACCCCGAGGGCGACGAGAACAGCGGCCACCGCGACCGTGAACCACCTGGGCCATGGCCGCCGGGGCGGGCGCGTCTCGGGCGCGCCCTCAGGGCTGACATCGAGCCAGTCGATGTCATCGGAGTACGCGTCCGGGTGCGCGTCGTCTCGGCCCACGCCTCATTCTGGACCTTGCGGGACCAGATCACGGTGTGAATCGACCTCCACCTGATGACACGCTCATAGGACTCTGCGTGCCGGCAATACTCACGCGACGGCTAGCGTTCTCACGTGGGCACCGAAGCCGATAGGGAGACGGCCTTCTCCAGTTGGCGCGCCAGCCTGCAACGGCTGACCGACTCACCTGAGTCATCCCGGCTGTGGCGTGAACGCCGCTACCATTTCGCTCACCGCCTGGGAGAGGCCCTCGTCGGCGCAGTAGGGGAACGCCCGCCCATCACAGGAGCCGCGCTATACGGTGTCTGGCTCGATTGGGGTTTGCTCTATGTCGGGCAGACCGTCGAGGCCGAGCGCCGGCTGCGCGACCTTGCGATAGGCGAGAGTCATCACTTGGCCAACACCTTTCCGCCAGAGATATGGCATCGGGTGGTGGTGATCGCCTGGCCGCAGCTCGCCGAAGCTGTTGCCGTCTCCCAGGAGCTGGGTGTCAAGACAGTTGGCCTGGCGTTGGAGCACCACCTTCAAACCTGGGCCACGCCGCTCGCGAACGCCGCTCGCCGTACGTCCGAAGGTGGATGGCGGGCCGTGGATCGCACGCGCAGTGCTTCCCTCGGTGCCCGCTCCGCGGGAGCTGTGGAACCGTTGTTCGCCGTCGTCCGCTCCTTGTGGGACGCCGCTGCAGACTGGGACGCGATGTTGCCAGCACTTCCAGAAGCGGTTCGGTGTGTACGTCCGGGTCTCCTACTCGATGATCCCCGACCTGCCTGAACGCCTCGATCTGCGTCTTGAGTGCCGAACTACAGCTGTCCCGTCCCTAGCCCTCTTCTGGCAGCACCGTCCAGATGCGTTGGAGCGGGATTTCGGCCTGCAAGTCTGCTGGGAGCCGATCGTAAACCTGCTGCAGCTTCTCGATGACTGCGTCAGAGTCCCAGAGCCGGATTTCGAAGAATAAGCGGCGTGCTTCCTGTCGAGCTGATTTCGTGAAGCCACCCCAGCTGACGAGCAGGCCGCGGGTCGCCCCGAAGTTGCTCATCACCCCCTTAAGCTCCCGTAGCGTCGGAGCATCACAGACCTGAGCGCCGGACTTCACCTGAACGGCCAGGGTAGCTCCGTCGAAGCCCATGCCGCCTTCGCCGGCCAGGACATCCACACCACCGTCCGGCCCAGCCGGTGACACCTCGCAGAAAAATCCCTCAGCCCTTAGCAGTTCTCCGACAAGTCGGGCGAAGTCGTGTCCTCGAAAGCGTTCCGCCAGTCGTCGCCGAATCTGGTCCCGGCCGATCTCAAGTAGATCTATGGCAGCGTCTGAGGCTTCTTCCGGCTCGGTCACCACTGTGGGCTCGCCTGCAGCGCTGCCGCCGTCCCACGGACGCGCCTGGTGTGGTGCGTCAAGGAGGGCTCTGATCCGCGCCTCGGCGTTATTGCGTTTGATTCGACACACAGTGAGGAACGCGCCGAGGGAGTACAGCAGATCCTGATCGATGAGTTCGCGCGGAATGCCCTCAGAGATCCAACTCACTGCTCGCTGATGACGTATGGCGGCATCGGCCTCCGACACGTGTCGGTATTCACCAGTGACACGTCCAAACGCGATTGCAGGCGAAGACTTCAATGGCAACGCAACCAAATCCCCGACCCGCATCCGATGCCGAAAAGCATCAATCTGACCAGCCCAGTTGGCTAACGTGGACGGCTTGGCGTCCTTATACGTGGCGTCGGCCAGCGCCCGAACCTCGGCTGATGATCTGACACGCGAAAGATCGCCGAGCTCAGGCCACCCGATTCCGACGAAGCCCGAAGCCAGAGCTTCACTTTCACCCTCGCCGTGACGACCAGCCCGGACCATCCATAGAGTCATAATCGACACCTTGCCGTATTCGGGAGATCCAGGCGCATCATCCTAAAGATCGTGACAGAGGCTTTCAGTCCCCATAACGCCGCCCTCTGGTGGCGCGTCGCAAATCAGCGAACACTCAGGGTGCCTACATGGAGAAGAGTGGAAATACATCACTAAGCCAAACCATGACAATTCTCACGGCGCAGGCCATGTCAGCCGGCGGCGCTGGCCTTGCGAGCTAACGTTGTCTGGCAATGCCTGGGAGGGCCACGGGTCCAGCAAGCGGCCGACGTGACCCGCCCGCCTCGAAGGAGATCTCCATGTCCACCTCTAGCTCCGGAACTCGTCGCGACCGGGACAACGACCTCGAACCACGCCGTCGTCTGAGCACCGAGACCAAGGCCTCGACCAAGACCACCGAATTGATCGTCTACGTCCTGGCCGTCCTCGCGGTGATCATCACCGCCTACGCCGTGGGCGATGACAACGGCGGCGCCGACCCGTTCGGCGCCTTGGACGCGATCCGGTACATCACGTACCTGACCATCGGCTACATGGTCGCCCGCGGTCTGGCCAAGAGCGGCAGCCGCGACTACTACGACGACTGATCAGGCCCCTGGCAAGGCACAGGCCGGCCGAGCGGCCGGCTCACGTCAGAACGACCCGTTCCCCTCGTGGGAACGGGTCGTTCTGCTTGACGGTGGAGGCGCCGGCAAACGCGCCTGTCGGAAGGCTTGCTTACCCTCGGCAGGGGCGAACGTCGCGGAGGGGTCACCGAGCTCATCCGCACCGCACCGAGAGGGGGTCGACGTGAGAACGATATGGGGCCAGCGGAGGGCTGATGCCCGTGGCAGTGGAACCCGCTTGACGCGCTGGCTCATGGCCCACGAGCGATGACCATGTCGCGTCTGGAGGAGATCACCCCGGACAACTTCGACGCCGCGATCAGCCTGAAGGTGCGTCCGGACCAGGAGCACTTGGTCGCGCCAGTCGTGCGGTCCCTCGCAGAAGCGTATGTGCATCCCGACACAGCCTGGCCACGCCTCATCGTTGACGGCGACCGGCCCGTGGGCTTTGTCATGGCCTTCTTCGACATCGACTTCGCAGGCGACGGTAAGGGCCTGGACCTACGCTCGGGCCTGTGGCGCCTCAACATCGCAGCCGCTGCGCAAGGCCGTGGATACGGGCGCTTCGCGGTTGAATCCGTGGCTGCCGAGATTCGTCGTCGCGGCGGCACTCGCGTGACGACCACCTGGCATCCGGGCGCGGTCGGCCCGGAGGGCTTCTACCTCGGGCTGGGTTTCCGGCCTACCGGAGAGATGAGCGGAGGTCAGACGGTCGGCGAACGGGCGTTGACCTGAGCATCCGATGTCGCGCTCACGTCAGAACGACCCGTCCCCTCGTGGGAACGGGTCGTCCTGCCTGACGGTGGAGGTGCCGGGAATCGAACCCGGGTCCTTCGTCGCTTTGATGGGTATTCTCCGGGCGCAGTGTGCCTGGTCTCTACTCGGCCCCACCGATCACGCACACGAGTCGGTGTGACAGGCCCAGTCGCTGTGAGTTGTCCCGCGCTCCCCCGCGACCGGGGAGTTCGGTGAGTCACCTAGCTGATGCCAGGATCCGGGCCGGTGACGAACCCGGGCTGACAGACTCATTCCGCTACTTAGGCAGCGAGAACGAAGTCAGCGCGATTGGAATCGGCGCTTATTTTGTTTTGCATCGCTTTTTTAACGAGGTCAGCAATGCGGTCCTCGGCCCGCTTCCCCTCATCTCGACGGCCGAAGTCGAGACCATTCACCCCCTTCTGGGCGCCAGCGCCCCTCATGCGCCAGACGCGGTGAGCGCCCGGCACTGTCCATCATGCCACGCTGAGCGGCTCGTCAGAGTGGATTACTGCCCTGTCGGCGCACTTGCCCCAGAACTCACCTGGACCAGCACGCCACCCTGTAGAACTACAACGTGGCCGACACCCATCGTGAGATCGAGACCAAGTTCGACGTGGCCCCAGACTTCACGCTCGGGGACCTGGCCGAGTTCGCCCGCCCGGGGACCAGCGTGCAGAGCCGCGTCGTGAACCTGTCCAGCGCCTACTTCGACACCGCCGAGCACAACCTGCTGCGCTCCCGGCTGACCCTTCGCCGGCGCACCGGTGACAGCGACACCGGCTGGCATCTCAAAGTCCCCGGAGCAGGCTTTCGCACCGAGCTGCACTGGCCGCTGGCCGGCAACGACGAGGCGCCGGAAGAGTTGCGCAGCCTGATCTGGCCGTTCGTCGCCGCCGCGGAGCTGCTGCCGACCGTCATCCTCAACACCACCAGGACCTCGCATCGGGTCACCGCCCCGGACGGCCGGTTGGTGTTCGAGCTGGCCGACGACGAGGTGCGGGCAGTCTCTGAAGGCGCGCAGGTGGCGGCGCCTCGCTGGCGTGAGCTCGAGGTGGAGCTCGGCCCGGCCGGCAGCACCGCCGACCTGGAGCGGGCGACGGAGTTGTTGCTGGCCCGCGGCGCCTTCGCTTCGCGGTCGGCCTCGAAGCTGCAACGAGCGCTGGGGCGCCCCGACGACCCGGACACCGACAGCGCCGGCGCGGTCTTGACCAGCTATCTGCGCGCCCAGTGCGACTCGATCACCGCCGGCCACTTCGCCATCTCGGACAAGCCGTTCGAGGCCAGTGCGAGCAGCCAGCCGCACGAGGCCATTCATCAGACCCGGGTCGCTACCCGGCGGTTGCGGGCCGCGTTGCGGATCTTCGCGCCGCTGTTCGACGCCGAGCTGGCCGCTCGGCTGCAGGAGGAGCTGACCTGGTTCGCCGCCGAGCTGGGCGAGGTCCGCGACCGCGAGGTGCTGCGCAGCCGGCTGGCCCGGGCGGTCGAGGACCTGCCGGCCTATCTGGTGGTCGGTCCGGTCGCCCAGCGCATCGACGAGGTGCTGCTCACCGAGCTGCGCCACCATGCCGACGCGCTGCTGGCCACCATGCGCGACGAGCGCTACCAGGTGCTGGTTCAGGATCTCGCCCTCTGGCGCGAGCGGCCGCCCTTCACTCCGCAGGCCGACAGCCCGCCCGAGGCGCTGGCCCAGTACGTCGCCGCGGCCGAGGACAAGCTCGCCAAGCGAATGAGACGCGCCACCGGCAACCACACCCCCGCCGAGCAGCTGCACCAGGCCCGCAAAGCCGGCAAGCGCGCCCGCTACGCCGCCGAGGCGGCCGCTCCTGCGCTGGGAAAGAGCGCCAGCAAGATCGCCAAGCGGGCAGCCAAGCTGCAGACGCTGCTGGGCGAGCACCAGGACGCGATCGTGGCCACCGAGCTGCTGCGCCGGATCGCCGACCAGGTCGCCGACGAGGGCGAGAACGCCTTCACCTACGGCATCCTGGTGGCCGACCAGCGTCGCATCGCGGCGTCCTCGGCGCAGGCCGCCCGGGCCAGCACCGTCCGCTGACCGCCGCCAGTCCCAGCCGGCCGCCGCCCAGCCGGCTACCGGGCCGGGTCCAGCCTGCTACCGGGCCGGGTCCAGCCGGCCGTAGTGGGCGATCACCCTGTCGAGCTGGAATCCCAATGAGGCGTACAGGGCGCCAGCGCCCGACTCGTTCTGCGAGTCGATGGCCAGGCAGGCCTTGGCATAGCCCTGCTCGGCCATCGCCCGCACCGAGGCCGCCAGACAGGCCCGTGCCAGGCCGGCGCCCCTGGCCTGCTGCCGGGTGCCCACCAGGTGGACCCACGCCTCTCCCGGCACCCACTGGCAGACCAGGATGTAGGCCTGCACGACGCCGTCCGGGCCAAGGCTGACGAACGAGCAGTCCGGCCGGAAGGTCTGGGAGCCGGTCAGGGCGGCCCAGGCCTCGGCGTCGATCGGAATGGAGCCCCAGTGGGTGCTGAAGGCGTCGTTGTGGGCCAGCCGCACGGCCTCGGCGAGATCGGCTGAGTATCGCCGCAGCGGCAGCCGCGGCGGCGGCGTTGGCGGCAGCGGCGCGCCGGAGATCGGCCGCGTCATCTCGTGGTAGTAGCGCAGGATCCGGTAGCCGCGGCGCTCCAGCATCGGACGCGCCGAAGAGCCCTCGACACCCCCGGGGACCCGCATCATCACCGGCGCGCCCGGGTGGCGCTGGGCGGCCAGCTCCAGCGCCCGGGCCTCCATCCGGTCCATGATCTCGACGCCCAGGCCCTGTCCTCGACATTCCGGCCGGACCCCGCCGTAGATCTCGGCCCGCGCCTGACCCTCGAACAGCCCGGAGCTGATCCGCAGCTGGCCGAACCCGGCCAGCACGCCGTCCTGCCACACTCCCAGGGTGTCCAGCCGCGGATCGACGCCCGGCTCTTCCAGCTCCTCGGTCAGCGCCGCCGCGTCGTAGAACTCATCCGTGCTGTCAGCCACGGCCAGCACATTGGTCAACTCGACCCATTCGGCCACCGACTCAGCGCTCAACGGCCGCCAGCTCACTGCCATCGCCCGTGATCACTCCTCAGCTCTGGTAGCCCATCAACGCCGCGCCGTTGTGCCACAGCACCTGCCGCAGCCAATCATCGCCGAAGCCCCACTCCAGCAGCGACTGAATTTGCCGGGCGTAGCTGTACGGGATGTTCGGAAAGTCGGCGCCCAGCACGATCCGCTCGCCCAGGTCGCGGTAGCCGGCCAGCGCCTGGGCCGGCACCGGGGCGACCCGGTCCAGGTAGGGGGTGCCGACCATGGTGGTGTCCAGCCAGACGTTGCGGTAGCCGCGGGCCAGCGCCAGGTGCTCGACGTACTCGGGCGCCCCGGCGTGGGCGAGCACCGCCGTCAGCTCCGGGTGCCGGCGCAGCACCTGCCCGATCGGGCCCGGCCCGGTGTGCGCGCCGGGCAGCGGGCCCGAGCCGCAGTGCACGACCACGGGCACGCCGGCGTCGCTGAGCAGGCCCCAGGCCTCGTCCAGCGCCGCCTCGCTCGGGTCGAACCCGCCGACCTGGACGTGCACCTTGAACACCCGCGCGCCGGCCTCCAGCGCCTGCCGGACGTAGCCGGTGACGCCGGGCTCGGGGAAGAAGGTGGCGCTGTGCACAGCCTCCGGATGGCTGGCGGCGAATGCGGCGCACCAGTCGTTCAGCCAGAGGGCCATGCCGGGCTTGTGCGGGTAGCACAGCGTCGGAAACCGTGACACCCCCAACTCGCGCAGGGTGGCGATCCGCTCGTCCTCGCTGGTGCGGTAGTGGATCGGCCACGCCATGCCGTAGTGCTGCTCGGCCCTGTCGAAGTACCCCCACACCTTGGCCATCATCGCCGCCGGCAAGAAGTGCACGTGGATGTCGGCCAGTCCGGGCAGCCCCAGCGACTGCCAGACGCCGGGCACCTGCGCGTCGGTCAGCCCTGCGGCGACCTCGCCAGCGCTGCTCGCCGGGCGGCCGGCGGCCATCAGTCGGTGCGGCCCTTGGCGCGCCGGCCCAGCACCCGGCTGATCTCACGGTCGGCGTCGCGCTTGGCCATGTCCTGGCGCTTGTCGTAGGTCTTCTTGCCCTTGGCCAGGGCGAGCTCGACCTTCACCTTGCCCTCGACGAAGTACAGCGAGAGCGGCACCAGGGTCAGCCCCGACTCCTTGATCTTGCCGATCAGCCGCAGGATCTCGCCCTTGTGCAGCAACAGCTTGCGGACCCGGCGCGGGGTGTGGTTGGTCCAGGACCCGAAGGCGTACTCGGGGATGTGCACGTTGTGCAGGTACACCTCGCCGTTGTCGATGGTGGCGAAAGCGTCGATCAACGAGGCCCGGCCCAACCGCAGCGACTTGACCTCGGTGCCCATCAGCACGACGCCGCACTCGAAGGTGTCCACGATGAGAAAGTCGTGCCGGGCCTTCTTGTTCTGCGCGATCATCTTGCGGACCGGGCGGTTGGAGGACGGTGCGGTTGCGGCGGCCATGAGAGAAAGCTACAGCCGGACGTAAAGCCGCAAGGTCAGCCAGGCAGTCAGCGCGGCCAGGATGACGCCGGAGATCAGGCCGACCCCGCCGGCCAGGATGATGTCGTTGGCCGAGATCGGCTGCAAAATCCGAGACTTCACCTGGTCACCGAGCAAGCCGTCCAAGAAGACCACCTTGGCCACCCAGTTGCCCACCATCGCCAGGATCGCGCCGACCACCGCCGCCAGCATCGCCTCGATCACGAACGGCAGCTGGGTCATCCACCGCGACGCCCCTACCAGGCGCATGATGCCGGTCTCGTTGCGGCGCTGCTGGGCCGCGGTCTGGATGGTGTTGGCCATCTGCAGCAACGCGCAGATCAGCACCACGAAGAACATCACGAACGAGCCCACCCGGCCGGTGTCGAACAGCCGCAGCATGGTCTTGAGGCTGACGTCCTGGTTCTGGATCTGCTCGACTCCGGCGGCGTTGGCGTACCGGGCCGCAACCGGCAGGTAGTCGGCTTTCAGATCGCGCAACTTGACCGTGAACGACGACGGGATCGCCCCCGGACCGGCCTCGTCGACCACCTTCTCGCCGAGGCGCTGCTTGGCGATCTGGGTGGCCTGGGTCTCGTTGAGGTACTGGACGTCGGTGATCTGCGGGTCGGCCTTCAGCTTCGCCTGCAGCGCCTGCAGCTCGGCGGGGCTCACCTTGTGCTTGCAGTTCGATCCCGGGCTCTGCTTCGAGGTCTCGGTGCAGAGGTAGATCGAGACGTTGATCTTGTCCTTGTACGCCGCCTGGGTCTTGGCGATCTCCTTGTTGATCAGCAGCGCCCCGCCCAGGAAGAACAGCGCGATCGCGGTGGAGAGCACGAGCGCGATGGTCATGCTGGCATTGCGCCGCAGCCCGGTCGCGACTCCGGACATGAGATAGCTAGCGCGCATGGGGCTCACACTCCGATCGGTGTTGCTGAGCAGGCGGGCGGGTGTCGCGCGGTCTGGGTGTGACGGTCAACCGACTCAGCGGCCGATTCCGTAGACGCCGCGGTTCTGGTCGCGGACGATGTGGCCAAGTTCGAGTTCGATCACCCGGCGCCGCATGGCGTCGACGATGTTGTTGTCATGGGTGGCCATCACCACCGTGGTGCCCTTGCGGTTGATCCGCTCCAGCAGGCCCATGATGCCCTGGCTGGTGTCGGGGTCGAGGTTTCCGGTCGGCTCGTCGGCCAGCAGCACCAGCGGCCGGTTGACGAACGCCCGGGCGATCGCGACCCGCTGCTGCTCGCCGCCGGACAGCTCGTTGGGGTAGCGGTGCGACTTGCCCTGCAGGCCGACCATCTCCAGCACCTCGGGGACCGAGCGGGTGATCGCGCGCTGGGACTTGTTGATCACCTCCAGGGCGAAGGCGACGTTCTCGAACACGGTCTTCTTCTCCAGCAGCCGGAAGTCCTGAAAGACGCAGCCGATCCCGCGGCGCAGCTCCGGGACCTTGCGGGCTGGCAATTTGGCGATGTCCTTGCCGTTGACGATGACGCTGCCCTTGGTGGGCACGTCCTCGCGCAGCAGCAGCCGCAGCACCGAGGACTTGCCCGAGCCCGAGGCTCCGATCAGGAAGACGAACTCGCCCTTGTCGATGTCGAGGGAAACCCCGTCCAGAGCCGGACGGGTGCTGGCGGGATAGATCTTGGTGACGTTCTGGAGCGCGATCACGGGAGACGATCCTACCTTGGCGGTCCTGCCCGCCCGGTTTGGCGCGATTGCGGGCGGGTTGGCCGGCAGACCCCCGACAGGAGCCCGCACAGACGCCCGACAGGGGGCGGACAGGAGCCGGACGGACGCCCGACAGCGCCGATTGCAGGCCGATAACTCTTGCTCCGATGATCACAACATTCCCGGCGGCCCGGTGCATTCTACGGTTATGAGGCTTCGAGGGGCGCTCGGGACGGCACTCGCGCTCTGCCTGGCCGCCACCGGGTGCGCCAGCGCGCGCACCGCTGAGCCCGGCGCGGCCCAGAGCTCGCCCGTGGCCCAGGACACCGATGCCAAGGACCTCGTCGTCCCGGATTACGAGGCCCAAGCCAAGGCCAACCGCACGCGCGCCGAGGGTGACGCGCGCCTGCTGCTCGCGCTGGCCAAGGTCCCGCCGGGTTCTGTCGAACTCGCCTTGGCTCCCGCGGCGTTGTCCGCCCCGGCGCTGGGCTCGACTGTGTCCGACCAGAACGTCGACCTGGCCACGTACTGGCGGGTGCCGCTGTCGTTCCCGGCGGCCGAGGCCTATCTCAAGCAACATCCGCCGGCCGGCTTGCGGGAGTTCGGCAGCAGCTCCGGAGGCTCCCTGGCGGCCAAGTCCCATGGTTGGGGCTGGAGCGGCGGCGGCAGCGGTTCGCCCGACGGCCAACTGCACATCGGGCTGGCCTCGGTCGGCGACGGCTCGGCGGCCAGCGCGGCGAGCTACCTGCGGGTCGACGCCTTCACCCACTGGGTGGATCCGCGTCCGATCCGAGATAAGGCCGCCGGCGCCCGGATGCGGATCGAGGCCGGTGACCGCTGTCCTGCCAAGAAGCAGGGCATGGTCGGCGTCCGCAACGACGGCAGGGACCTCGATCACGCCTTGGCGCCGGCCGACGAGCCGAGCGCCGGACTGCTGTGCGCCTACGGCGGCCTCAACGACACCCCGCCTCTGGCCTTGTCGCTCGAGCGCGTGCTGGCAGCGGCCGACGCCGCCCGGGTCGCCGAGGCCGCGCACCGGGTGACGCTCAGCCACTACGACGCCATGCGCTCCTGTGCGATGCATGACGGCTCGGTGACCGTGCTGGTGCTCCAGTACCCCAACCGCCCAGCCGTGAACCTGTGGCTTCCCTCAGCCAGCTGCCACGGGACGTCGAACGGTCACATCGTCGCGACGGACCTGCTCAGCCTGGGCGCGCTGCGCGATGTCGTCACCGCGCTGAGCAGGTGACGAGCCCAGCGGTTGGCGAGCTCAGCGGCTGACGAGCCGAGCGGCTAGCGGTCAGCGGTCAGCAAAGGAGTCGAGTGCTTCGACCGAGGCCGCCCGCTTGCTGACACTGCCCTGGTGCCCGGCGTCGGCCAGCGCGATCAGCCGCGCGTCCGGCCAGGCCTGCGCCAGCTCCCAGGCGGTGTCCAGCGGGGCGCTCAAGTCGAGCCGGCCATGGATCAGCACGCCGGGAATGCCGGCGAGGCGGCCGGCGTCCCGGATCAGTTGCCCCTCCTCCAGCCAGGCGTCATGGGCGACGTAGTGGGCGCAGATCCGGACGAAGGCCAGCAGCGCGTCACCGGGCCGGTCGCTGTAGGCGTTGGGCTTGGCGCCCGGCTCCAGCGAGACGATCGCGTCCTCCCAGGCGCACCAGTCCCGCGCGGCCTTCTCCCGGACGGCGGGGTCCGAACTCTCCATCAGCCACGCGTAGCCCACGGCGAGGTTGCCGTCCCGGTACTCCGGCGCGACGCCGGACTCGAACCGCTCGAACTCCTCGGGAAAGAACCGGGCCACGCCGCGGTAGAGCCAGTCGGCCTCCCAGCGCCGACTGGTGGTGATCGCCGACAGCACGATCTCGCTCACCCGGTGCGGATAGCGCTCGGCGTAGGCCAGGGCCAGCGTCGAGCCCCACGAGCCGCCGCTCAGCAGCCAGCGCTCGATGCCGAGGTGCTCGCGCAGCGCCTCCATGTCGGCGACCAGATGCCAGGTCGTGTTGACACTCATGTCGGCGGCCGGATCGCTGGCGTGCGGGGTGCTGCGGCCGCTGCCGCGCTGATCGAACAGCACCACCCGGTAGCGGGCCGGGTCGTGACCGCGAGCCATCCCCGGCGTGCATCCAGACCCCGGCCCGCCGTGCACCATCACCGCCGGCTTGCCGTCAGGCTTGCCGTAGGTCTGCCAGAAGATCTGGTTGCCGTCGCCGACGTCGAGCATGCCCTCGTCGGTCGCCTCGGTCTGCGGATACAGCTCAGTCATCGGCTGCTACGCCGATCGACGCCAGCGGATGCCGGCCTCGATGAAGTCGTCGATGTCGCCGTCGAGCACCGCGGAGGGGTTGCCCACCTCGTGCTCGGTGCGCAGGTCCTTGACCATCTGGTACGGGTGCAGGACATAGGAGCGCATCTGGTTGCCCCAGCTGTTGCCGGCGTCCTTCAAATCGTCCATCGCGGCCTTCTCCTGCTCGCGGCGGCGCTCGAGCAGCTTGGCCTGCAGCACCGCCATCGCCGAGGCGCGGTTCTGGATCTGGCTGCGCTCGTTCTGGCAGCTGACCACGATGCCGGTCGGCAGGTGGGTCAGCCGGACCGCCGAGTCGGTGGTGTTGACGCCCTGGCCGCCCGGGCCGGAGGAGCGGTAGACGTCGACCCGCAGCTCGTCGTCGGGGATCTCGACGTGGTCGGAGGACTCCACCACCGGCAGCACCTCGACCCCGGCGAAGCTGGTCTGGCGCCGGCCCTGGTTGTCGAACGGGCTGATCCGCACCAGCCGGTGGGTGCCCTGCTCGACCGACAGCGTTCCGTAGGCGTAGGGCGCCCTGACCTGGAAGGTGGCCGACTTGATGCCGGCCTCTTCGGCGTAGGAGGTGTCATAGACCTCGGTGGCGTAGTTGTGCCGCTCGGCCCAGCGCAGGTACATCCGCATCAGCATCTCGGCGAAGTCGGCGGCGTCGACGCCGCCGGCCTCGGACCGGATCGTCACCAGCGCCTCGCGGGCGTCGTACTTGCCCGACAGCAGCGTCTGCACCTCGAGCTCGCCGATGGCCTTGGTGAGCTTGACCAGCTCGGCCTCGACCTCGGCGCGCGAGTCCGGGTCGTTCTCGGCCTCGGCCATCTCCCAGAGCAGCTCGGCGTCATCGACCCGGCTGCGCAGCTCCTCGACCCGGCGGACCTGCCCCTGGGTGTGGCTGAGCTTGGAGGTCACCTTCTGGGCGTTCTCCGGGTCGTTCCACAGTTCGGGGTCCGAGGCCTGCCGTTCGAGCTCGGCGACCTGGGCGCGCAACTTCGGCACGTCGAGTACCGATTCGATGCTGGTCAGGGTTGCCGAGAGCTCTTTCAGCTCGGCGGGTACGTCGGTCACAGCAGCCCAGCCTACTGGGCCGCCCGAAACCCGTGCCGGTTCTGCCCGGCGGCGGCCGAAAAGGGCTCTGGCCGGGTGACTGCGAGGCGGCTATTATCGAACACACGTTCGAGCGACAGCAGCTTGCAGTCACCGTCTGGGGGTGGGTCATGCACAGCTCAGACCTACCGGCCTATGCAACGGTGCGGTTCTGCCCTGCCGGGCACTGGCAGCCTGGGCCGGGCATGCCGCCGCTGGACCATTCCCCGCCCACGGCGACCTTTCGCCTGCGGCACGACGCCCGCAAGCTCGAGTTGAACGGTCAGCTGACCGAATGGCCGGCCGAGCAGCTGTTCATCCGTCGCTGCGTCACCGTGGTGCGCACCGAAGACCCCGACACCGGGCGAGCCGTGTCCATCCTGTGCGGCCAGGAGTGGGTGGAGTCGACCGAAGGCTCGACGGACTACTGAGCCGGGTGGGGCGGCAGTTCTGATGGAGCGGCAGAGCTGAGGGGCCGTTGGACCGGTCAGCTCAGGCTGGTCGGATCGAGGTCGGCAGGCAACGGCTGGAACTGGGGCAACTCCCCGGTCTCGGCGACCTCAAGGGCGACAAGATGGAGTTTTCGATGCGTGTGCTGACTGGTGATGCGCAGGGCGTCGAAGGCCTGTTGCTTGGTGACCAACTTGGTCGCCATCAAAATTCCGATGGCGATGCCGATGTCGCGGTTGCTCTCCAGCGCGGCGCGCAGGTGCTGGTTCTGCTCGCGTTCAGCTGCCTTGGCCAGCGCGATCGCGCAGTGCGTCGCCAGGTCGTCGAGAGCGGTCAATTCGAGTTCGGCGAACGCCGCGGGCTCTCGCGAATAGAGGTTTAAGGCGCCGATGGTGTCGGAGTCCTCGAGAAAGAGCCGGTGCGACATCATGCTCGTCACCGGGGTCTTGGCCGCGGCCTCGCGGCCGAAGGCAGGCCAACGAGGGTCGGCGCCGAGGTCATCGGAGCGGAACACGTGGTGCTGTTCCAGCGCCTGCAGGCACGGTCCTTCGTTGGTCCGGTACTGGATCGCGTCGACCTGGAGCGGTAGCTCACCTGTCGAGGCGACCGTCTCATAACGCTGGCTGCCACGCTTCATCGTGATCGCCGCGTCCTGAGCGCCAGGCAAGGTGGCGGCCGCGTGCTCGACGATGGCTTGCAAGGTGGCTGCCAGCGACGGTTGGGTGGCGAGTTCGCGGGCGAGTGCGGCGAAGCTCGCAGAGCGGGTGATCGGCATGTGGGGTCCGTCCAGCGTTCAATGCTCGAAGTGAGCGTGAGACCCAGCTGTCGGAGTCGTAAGCGCTGTCAGCTTAGCGGGCGACGTAGCTAGCGTCTAGGCGCCACCGATGAGTGGCAGTAGCGGCCGGTTGACTGTCGTAGCCAATTCAGCGCTGTGCGCTCTCCGGGCAGTCAGGGCTGTCAGGGCTGTCAGGGCTGTCAGGGCTGTCAGGGCTGTCAGGGCTGTCAGGGCTGTCAGGGCTGTCAGGGCTGTCAGGGCTGTCAGGGCTGTCAGGGCTGTCAGGGCTGTCAGGGCTGTCAGGGCTG